>NZ_QOCL01000004.1 GCF_004006665.1 Halobacteriovorax sp. HLS | reverse complement strand
GTGGACCTTGCGGACCTGTATCACCTTTTTCACCCTTGGCCCCAGCAACACCAGCTATACCTTGTGGACCTTGCGGACCTGTATCACCTTTTTCACCCTTGGCCCCAGCAACACCAGCGATACCTTGCGGACCTGTCTCACCTTGAATACCTTGTTCACCTTTTGTTCCTTCAGCTATATCGGCTGCAACCCAAACTTCACCATTATACTGAAGAACCTGACCTTCAACGGCTGCAAGTCCATCAAAAGTAACTCCCTCAGTTTCTGAAACAGCATCTTCAACAAGAAAGTTTGCACTTACTACTATATTACCTCTACCAAAAAATGTTTTTCCACTTAATGAAAGAGACAACTCACTTTCAACATTTCTTGCTTTCGAAACACTTTCTCTATCAGAACACCCATTAAAATATAATTTGTAATCACCTTTAAAATACTGGGCCAGGAAAGGCTTTTTAACTATATATTGACAGTCTATAGAGTTATCAAATGTAACTGTTGCTTCATACTTCCCAAAAGTACCTCTAGAGTTCTTAACTCTTACATATCTTGGCAATTGGACAAGCCCCTGAATACTTAAAGAAGAGTCAGGCTTATTAAGGCTTACCGAGAGAGAAACTTTCTCTTTAGATTCATGCCGCTTTCTGGATGTTTCTCCCAACACATTTGGTGAGCTCATTAGGAGAGAAACTAAAATTGTAAATACAGACGTTTTCATAAGAAACCTTTCTTTAAGTTATTAAGAAATTATACGTGAAAGATGGTGATTTCTTGACAATTGAGATCAACTAAAAGCTAAGTTGTTGATAATAATAGATTAAAAGTAAAATAATAATATCTATTTAGAGCCACGTTAAGTAGCTAAAATCAACAAATTCCCTTATTTAGTTGGCAATTATTAGAATTGCCAACCAAAGAGTAAGGCGAAAAAGTCCGGCTTATTATCGTAGTTATTTAAGAACGGTAAGCTATAAGTGAACTCAACTTTTATAGACTCCAGAAAAGAGGAGCTAATCACAGCTGTAGCTATTGGAGCCGAACAGCTTGGAAAGTGCCTCGAAGCGCTACTTTCAACAGAACACTTACCTGGCTGAAAGTCATAGGCCGTTGAAAATTGATATCCAGCTCGAAAACCCATCCTGTATTGCCACATAGGAGTAGAGAATCCTGTAGGTTCCCAATAGATTCCCATGTAAGGCATAAAACCAACATTAGAAGTCTCACTTCTATATATTGAATCTAATCCAAACCCCATAATCCCATAACCGTATCTAACAAAAGAAGCTAGTCTACTATTTGTTGAAAAAACAAGAGAGCGACCAATATCAAAGGAGTTCGATCCAATCATAATGTAATTCTCAATAGGTGTCGGCGTATAAATCATAAAGTTCAACAAGGGCGACGAAAATTGTGAAATAAGGAATTCGTGATCCGAAGGCTGGCTTTTCGCTGCTATTTTTATAGCTTTATTTATCTTATCTTTAATTTTTACAATTGCGACTTCTCCATTATCTTTCTTAAGACCAAGATCACGAAAATGAAACCCATAATGATTTAGTCTTCTCAGAATATATTGAAGGTGTGTCTCAGACTGCTCTCTTTTCCAATCCTTGTCCCATTTACCAAAGGCGGCCTCTGGACCTTTACCATTTGCTGCAATTTTACAAAAATGATGAGTTCCGCTATAAGAAGAAAGTTCAGAACAATTAGAAAAAAGTCTCTCAATACTAACAATAAATAGTACTTTTAAATTTTGACCAACATCACTTGTATCTTCAGAGCAGTACTTAGCATTTTCAATATTCTTATTGTAAGCAGCCTCCATACAAAAAATCCACTTCCAATCATAAGAAAGTTTATTGAACTGGGCCCTACTTAGCGGTTTAAACTTTTCTTTTAAAGCTATCTTTGCATCAACAATTCCCAGATAAAAATCAAAAATTCTAAAGTCTTCCTCAAAGAAGCCACTAAATCCGTAAAGTGGTTCTGAAGCTAGTGGCAAAGATCCCTTTAAAGGAATTAACCTTTCTCCAATCTCTGGATGAGTACTTAGAAAATTAGAAATTTGTCCACTACGAGAAGAGCTTACAAAGTCTCTAAAGAATGAAATAAAATCTTTAAATAAGCTAGGCTCTGCACTTTCAAATTCATCCTCAACAACGACAGGGTAATCCTTAAGTGATGGATCTAGATATACAAAACTAATTTTTTTCTCAAGCCCTCTCTCCTTTGCTATTTTATAAGCGAGATCTAATGGCGCATTATTGTACACTCCCCCATCGACAAATAGATCTTCACGAGAATTAGTCTCATCACAATCTTCAAATGCACCAGGAAGAATTACACAGTGGGGAAGTTTTTTAGGCTCAAATGCCAAAGGGAAACTAGAAGAGGCTAATAGCAAATCTTTCAATAGATTATAATTAGAAAATTTTGAACTATTAAAAGGAAGCGATAATTGAATTCCATTATTATGTAGATAGAAATTTTCTACTGCTGGAGCCTTGCCAAATCCCCTTCCCGTAATTTTGATAACAACATTTTCTGCAACTCTAGAATAGTTTAATGCTGTTCCTTTATGAAAGACCAAGGGATTTTTTCTCGTAATTGTAACTCCAAGAGTAGATGTACAACCTTTAACTAGACCAGAGTTCCATCTTCTTTCAAGCATTGAAAAAAGATTCTCTAAAGACTCTCTCTGTAATAGACTTCTGGCCTTTTGATTCTCTTTTAAAAAGAAGTTGTCAAAATTCAGAGGGATCCATGTTTTCCAAAAAAGAGACTGTTGGGGATCATCATGAACCTCGGAGCATTTTTCTAAAATTGTTACAAATGAATTAATCGCTCCTGCCGAAGCTCCGGTAATAATCATTTCTCGATCTTGAACTTGAGTTACGTTACTTTTCATTGAATAGTACAGAAAACCTGCTTCATACACACCAAGAGAGACCCCTCCACTCGCAGTGAGAGAAAAGTTCGCATAACTTGAAGAAATTAAAGTTAAAAAGCAAAGCAGTATGGCAAAAGTAGAGAGTAATTTTTTCATATCTAATACTACTTTAGAGAAACTTAATATTTCAATAAATACTTAACTTTTTTAATGATAGGACGAAAATGAAGAATGGAAGATTTTGAAATAGAATTTAAATTATCGACACTTAATGAGCTAGAAGACTTATTCGCTGACTTTTTTGATATACTAAAGGTCAACTCCCCAGCAGAAATAACGGACGAAAATGTAGATGCCATCTTCAGAATTGTACATAGTGTAAAGGGTAATTCAAAAGCATGTGAGTTTGAATCCATGTCAACCATCTCACATGAATTTGAAGATCTAATGTTAAAAGTAAAAGAGAATAAAATTGAGTTCTGCCAGAATATCTTTGATCTTTGTTTTAACTTCTGTGATGAAATAACCCAAGTGATAGAAGAAACACAGAAAGATTTAGACTACACTCATGACTTCAACGAGCTAAGTCAGAAGTTTAAAAATTTCGTTCCTTATGTAGAAGAGACACAGGAAACTTCTCCCGAGCAAGAACCTCCTAAAAAACTAGAAATTGTAAAAACCGAACGTGTAGATGAGGATGCAATTAAAATTCTCTTAGTTGATGATGATTCTGACTTAACGGAGCTTATTTCTAGCTATATAAAGGTTTACTTTCCAGCAATCATAAAAATAACAAGAGACGGAAATGAGGCCTCAAAAAGCTGTATGAGAGTAGATTACGATACGATCATATGTGACTATCAAATGCCTATAATGAATGGTCAGACTTTTGTAAAAGAGCTTAGAGAAAACTATTCATTAAATCAAAAAACACCAGTTATTTTTCTTAGTGCGCTTGAGCCAGATCTTATTCCTAGCAGTGAAGTTTGGGATGAAGTATTTTTTGTAAAAAAGCCTGTTACTAAGAAAGAACTTATCTACTATTTAAGATGTGCTATAGAAACCAAGAAACAAAGAGAGATCGCCTCTTAAATTAATTTCTCTTAGAAGTTTTAAAATAACTATCCTTATACTTTAAAAGCTCAGCGGTAACACTTATGGATATCTCCTCAGGAGAATTGTCGCCTATAGGAAGACCCATTGGGCAAGTAAATTCACAATCTTTTAGATTAAATTCCAATAGCTCTTTTTCAATTACATTTCTTTTGCTTTGGGAACCTATTACTCCTAAATAAGGAAACTTCAATTTTCTTGTAAAAATCTCTCGTAGAATAGGCATATCATACGAGTGTCCCATCGTCATAATAACAACAAAGTTATCTTCTTTAAGACTTTTTACATGATCAGACATTTCTTCTAAATAAATAGTTGTAACATTCTCTAGTCCTTGACACTTATCAATCCATTCTTCTCTATTGTCGACCAAAGTTATATGACAACTAAGTGTATTCAATACACGCACTAGTTTTTGAGACACGTGACCAGCACCAAAGACTGTTATATTCCAAGTATTCAGGTTATAGAGTTCAAAGAAAATTGAAACCTCACCACCACAGGTCATTCCAATATCTCTTTGCAAATTCCAAGTTTCAAAAAAGGTCTTCTTCTTCTCTTTAGAACTCAGCTTGTCTTTAGCATACTGAATGGCATGGGCCTCTATTTTCCCACCACCAATAGTACCTTGAATATCTCCACAGGGAAGAATAATAATTTTCGCGCCTTGATCTTGAGGAGCACTACCTCTTACGTTAACAAGAGTCGCAACACAAAAAGGTTTATTCAATTTCTGTAACTTTAAAATTTCTTCAATCATCTAAACTCATTAAAATTTCTTCTCCAGTCGCAGGTAGCTTGAGGGCGGAAGACTTACCTTTATCTATATAAGAGATCGCATTCTTGACAGCATTCCAAACTGAATTGCCAAGGAGAAAAGGAGGTTCCCCCACGGCTTTAGATCTGTGGACACATACATCGTTAGAGTTATTTTCAATAAAATTAATATTAAATTCTCTCGGCGTATCTTGAATACTTGGTATTTTATATGTTGTCGGCGAGTGAGATAAAAGCACCCCTTCAGCATTATACACAAGATTTTCGGTGGTAACCCAACCCATTCCCTGAACAAAAGCACCTGCGACTTGTCCAATATCAATACCAGGGTTTAACGAACGTCCCAAGTCCATGAGAATATCCGTCCTTAGAACTTTAAGCTCTCCAGTGAATCTATCTATGCTAACCTCACTAACGGCCATGCCATTAGTATAGTAATTAAAGGCCTGTCCCTTCCCTTTATCTTTATTAAAGCCAAGACCGGGAGTTTTATAGAAAGCATAATCTCCTAAAGAAACTCTGTTAAAGTAAGCGATCTGGATTAAATCTTTTAAAGAAATACTTTGTTTTGATTTTGTATCGATAACTTCATCATTTTCAAAAACAATATAATCACGCTTCTTTGTTAGGTCTAGCTCTATTTCTTGATCTTCTTTTAGTGCTCCACTAAAGTGAGAATCAAAGACTGAACGTAACCTATCACAAATCTTCTCACAGGCAATTAATGTCGCCATACAGTTTAGATCTGAACCACTTGAAGCTGCGGTAGGAGAAGTATTATGATTCTTCTCCGTCGATGTAGGCATAACTTGAACATCGCTAAATTTAAGACCAAAACAATTTGAAGCGACTTGTTGAATCTTAGTATTTACTCCTTGCCCCATCTCAGTTGCTCCTGTCGATACTTGTACAGTTCCATCAAGATGCAAGTTAACAAGAGCATTACCTTGATTTAAGAATCTAGCAGTAAATGCGATACCAAACTTTGTGCCAGTAACGGCCATCCCTTTAATATGAGTTTTCGAGCTCTTATTAAACTGGTCAATCTCTGCTCTTCTTTTTGTATAATCGGAGGTGGCCATGAGCTCA
The DNA here is from genome assembly GCF_004006665.1 of Halobacteriovorax sp. HLS. NCBI lineage: Bacteria > Pseudomonadati > Bdellovibrionota > Bacteriovoracia > Bacteriovoracales > Halobacteriovoraceae > Halobacteriovorax > Halobacteriovorax sp. HLS. The sequence continues at coordinate 217,095 of NZ_QOCL01000004.1, read as the reverse complement.
TTATAAATTTCAGGTAAATTATTATTTTCAAGAACTTGTCCATAAGGAGTTTCTAAATTATCTGCTTGATACAAATTAATTTGTCTTACAATAGAAGCATCAATATTTAACTTAAGAGCAATTTCTTCAATTACACTTTCTATTGTCGCATTCCCTTGAGGACCTCCAAAACCGCGAAAGGCAGTATTCGAATGAATATTAGTTTTACAGACTCGCCCTTTTATATCGATATTTGGAATATAGTAACAACCGTCACTATGTAACATCGCTCTTTCCAAAATTGATCCTGAAAGATCAGTGAAAGCTCCTCCATTTGAGTAGAGTATTATTTTATAACCTAAAATTTTTCCATCTTTATTAAAAGCAACTTTCCAAAAATTTTTAAATGGATGTCTCTTGCCAGTGACTTTCATATCATCGTCTTTGTTTAAAATAAGACGAGCAGGTCGCTTAAGCTTTTTTGCACAAAGTGCGGCTAGACTTGCAAATGGGGCCGCCTGAGACTCTTTCCCTCCAAATCCACCTCCCATTCTTTTAACAACACATACGACTTGATGAAAAGAAAGCCCGAGCGCATGAGCGACAACGTGCTGAGTTTCGCTTGGATGTTGAGAGGAAGAATGAACCTCTATTTGATTATTCTCTAAAGGATAAGCGGCAGTAGCATGACTCTCGAGATAGAAGTGCTCCTGACCTCCATTTTCGAAAATCCCCTCTAAAGTATAATCGGCTTCACTAAAAGCCTTGTCGAGATCACCTCTTGAAATGACTTTCTCTTCACTCAAGAAAAGTCCCTTATCAATACTTTCTTGGATATCTAGAACTGGCGTATATTGTTCATATTCAAGATTTATTAACTTCTTTGCTTGTTCTATTGCTTGATAACTCTCGGCCGCGATAACACAGATAGGCTCATCAACATGTGTAATAAGATCATCAACTAAAATTGGTTGCTCTTTAACTATAGCTCCCCATCTATTATGTACTAGGTCTTCATGAGTATAAATTCCTAAAACACCTTCGACCTCAAGCGCCTTTGAAAAATCTATATTTAAAAGTTTTCCACAAGCGATTGGAGACCCTAAGTAACCACAAACTACTTCTCCTGCAACAAATGCTTTATCATCAATAAAAACAGACTCTCCGCTAACATGAGTCACTGCAGAGTCATGACGAATATTTTTACCAATACTCATTAATGTCCTCCTTGCGAGAGTTCAAAACTTTTTTCAACAAAGAACTTCATTAGAAGATTTTTACTTAGGACTCTTCTAAATCTTGCACTTCCACGAACATCATCAATCGGAGAAACCTCATTCTTCAAAATTCCGGCAGCGCTTAAAAAAGAAGCCTCCTCAAACTTTTTTCCTAGAAGAGCTTTTTCAGTATTTACTGGCCGTAAGACAGTGGGACCAACCCCACCAACAGCTAACGCAATAGAAGAAATATCTGTTGAGTTCAACTTAAGCTTACTAGCAAATGTGACTGTAGAAATATCCATATCTTTTCGATTACTTACTTTATAAAGTTTAATCGATTCATTTTTTTCTAGAAAAGGAATTCGTACCCCTTTAATTAATTCATTATCACCAAGGTCTAAAGTTTTATAACCTTTGTAAAAATCATTAATATCAACTTCTCTTTCTCCCTTGCTGGATGCGATAACAACTTTAGCATTCATAACCAAGAGAAAAGGTATTGAGTCCCCTATCGGAGAAGCATTAGCAACATTACCAATCAATGTTGCTCTATTTTTAATTTGTGGAGAAGCAAAGATATGAATCATATGAGTAAATTCTCTAAACTCACCTCTTAGTTCATTTTCTATTTGATGTAAATTAACCCTTGCTCCTACGAAGACGTCTCTTGATCCCTTAACAATCTTATAAAGCTCGGGAATATTATGTAACCCCATCAATCTATCTGGTTTGTATCCTCTCTTATTATTCAGAACACCTAAGTCACTTGCTCCAGAAACAAGTTCTGCTTTCTGTGTTTCTTGATACTTCAGAGCATCTGAGAACTTCGAAGGTAAATACATTTCGCGACTATTAAAAGTAACCCTACATTCACTTGCGCAAAGATCCTCTAGATCTTTAACAATCTCAGCAGATGGATACTTTTTTGTAAGTGGCTCAAATTTACTTAAATCAACATTTAAACCTGCTTCAATAATAGATTTATAACCGGTACATCTGCACAAGTTTCCAGTTAAGCTATTCTTTATCCTTCTCTCGTCAATTGTATTATTCTTTTTTAAGTGGTTTTCTATTCCAGCATTTATAGAGCAAACAAAACCGGGTGTACAAAAACCGCACTGGGCACCATGAGAATCAACCATTGACTGTTGTACAGGGTTTAGGTCTTCACCATTTTTCAATCCTTCAACAGTAACCACATGACAACCATCTAAAATATGCATAAAAGAGATACATGAGTTCACTGGCTCATAATCAAATTCACCATTTTCTAACCTGTGAACATTAGCAACCAAAACTGTACAGGCTCCACAATCTCCTTCAGAGCAAACCACTTTGGTTCCAACAAGTCCTTTTACGTATCTTAGATATTCTGATAGGTTCATAAAAGCATGTTCACCACGGACTTCATGCTTCTCACCATTTATATAAACTGCAATATAATCTCTCATAGTCTTTCTCCAAATCCAGTAGGGTATTATTCCATGTGTTACTGAATACGTTAATAGTTTTCTACGAGCGACAACCTGCAACATCTTTAAACTTCACAAGATATGAGTATTAATATAAGTTCTTAGAATGGAAAATGCTCCAATCGAAATACTATACCAAGATGAGAATATTATCGTCGTGCACAAACCCTCCGGATTGCTCGTACATCCTTACTGGAAAGAGACAAATGAAAGAGAGAATCTAATGGCGACAGTAAGGGATCAAATCGGCCAAAAGGTCTATCCTATCCATAGACTTGATCGACCAGTCTCTGGGGCCATGATGTTCGGGCTAAATGGAGATATTGTTAAACGAATTCAAGAGTTTTGGCATGATAAGACATTAGTTCACAAGGAATATTTAGCTCTAGTTTATGGAGATATAGAAGCGGCCGGTAAGTATGATTTCGCACTTAGTGATGCCAATAAGATAAAGAAAGATGCACTAACTAAGTACCGTCCACTATCGAGAGCTGATCGATCAACACTTGTCCAAGTGGTAATCGAAACCGGAAGAACTCACCAGATAAGAAGGCACTTCTCCAGATCACATCACCATCTTATTGGTGATACAAAACATGGGAAAGGAAATATAAATAGATTCTACAGAGACGAGTATGATTTTCATCGCATCTTTCTTCACTCTTATAGGTTTAAAATTAATTTAGAGTTTCTAAAAATTGATGTGACTTGTCCTCTCCCCAAAGAACTTTCAGGACTGCTTGATCGTTTAAATATGGATTATAGTAATATCCCTAATTGGGAAGATGTGTAGAACAGTCGACAATCTCTTTCTTTCCAGTCCACTGGTCTAAAACTGACGCTTTATCCCTATGTAAATCAATTAGCTCGTAATCTTTTAAGGATGAGTCTTTATCAGAACAATTATATTCAAGCAAAGTTGTAACACTCTCTTTTTTACAATTCTCTAAACTATAGAAGCTAATTTCTTTCCTCTTAAGCTTTGTTGCTCTCTTATGGATTACCTTATCCAAATTACTATTATAGACATACGTCCCGGCCGGCCGAACTAGAGATAGAACCTCCGCCTTTAAAAAGCACTTATATCTTGAAGACTTAATAGCACTCATAGATATAACTTTTGCCTTTAAACACAGAACGGGCGGATTATGAGGAAAGTCGCAGATTGCAAAAGATTTAACAAAGAACAGAAAAATAAAATTCAGTGCGAGCATTACTTATTAGAGCAGTTAATTACAATTGGATAATGGTCACTTAGAACTTCTTTATAGACTCTGTAGAAAGTAGATTTTCTAAGTTGAGACATAAAAACTCTTTCTTTAAAGTAATTGAGCTTTCTATCAATTCGAGAATCATCTTTTACAATTTGATCTCTTTTGATCGTATAAATTGAATTAAGCTCTTTTGCCATATTACGAATCATAAAATTCATTCTCTTAGTACCATCTCTTGTTAGAGCGTAGTCATTAACTATAGACTCTTCAATAGTATCGTCTGGAAGTTCATCCTCAATAATACCTGTCTCTTCTGTACTTAGCTTTAATCTCTTTGATCGAACAATATAGTTGTCGTATATATAGTCCCTTATAAAGCCTGAACTATAATCAATCCTTCTAGCATCAAACTCTCCATTTCTTTTTAGGCAATTATCAAAGCGACCTTTAGGAGTAATGAAGTGATCATAATTACTGGCCATTGAATTCGTTCTTTCTCCTGAAGAATTGTATAATGCGAGACTGAGACTGGTCGCTTCCTCAATTAATAAGTTTGGGGACGAGTGCTCTTTTAGCAAATCACTCCAATAAGGATTATCCGCCGTTAAGTTCATGTCTCCAATATACATAATATCTTTTTCTTTATAATTTCGTCCTAGCTTCTCCATCAGTTCCAAAATTATTTTCGCTTCAGCAAACCTTGCATAATTCTGTCCATCAAGGCCTGTCCCAAGGTTTTCATAATGAAGAACTCCAAAAGATGGTTTCAAAATTGCTTCCATTTCATCCTTCTTTTCTACAGGATGAGGAGAAGTAAAAACAACGTGAGAAGTTAGAAGAGAGAAATCAAACTTACCACTTTTAAAGCTCGCAAGTAGTGGACGTCTCGAAAAAACATGAGATGTCTCTCTGCCCATAAAAGAAGCATGTAGATTCGGGAAGCAAGCAATCTTCTTTCCTTTTTCTTTCTTATATGTTTCCAAACAATGATCATTAGTAATTGGCTTAACAGTTTTTCCTCTATACAGAAATCCTGTTAATTCTTTAACATTTTGTACTTTAGCAGAGTCTCCACGAGGACTTAGAATTAATGACCAAGTAGAGTCGAGCTTTCGAAGTTCAGTAAGCAGTTTTAAATAGCCAGGAGATCTATACAAACTCGGCGCCTGATCTAGACCTTTTTCAAAAGTTGAAATCTCTGAGTTAAGCTCTCGTATTAAAGAACTATTTCCCTCACTAACTGCCTTTTTCAATTCAATCTTGAGTTTTCGAATTTTTTCAGGGGTCTCTGCGAGATAATCAGTTACGGCTTCATTATTCTTATAATCAATATTTACAAGAGGAAGAAGCTCTATAACAGATGTTACATCAAATTCATTTATTATTTTCGCGAGAAGTTTGTAATCTTTGTGAATCGAATTTTGTGAGCCTGGATGCCACAGATTATATCCAGCAATTCGAACCTTTCCCTGTGAAGTAGCTGCTGATTCGGAGTACCTATCAGTCGACTCTGAGTTATAATGCTGATGAGTTCTCAAACATTCTACTTTATAGTCATTCCCAATAAGAAATTTCTTATTATTCTCACACTCAGAAATGAGTCTAGAGATGTATTCATTATCCTGCTCAACCGTCTTAGCAAAAGAAGTTGCGCATAAAATAGCGAAGATGAATGGCCATAGTGTGTAGCTTATCTTGGTCATAAACTCTCCTTAAAACCAAGGAGCTACAAGATACATCACGTCCACACTAATAGCAAAATCTCCCTTCTCATCAACTTGCTGAAAAGACGTTAGTTATTTATTAAGATTCAGTTTTTTTATTAAAAATTAACACGATTAATCATTTTCACTCTGTGCCTGAACAAGTAACTTCTTGAATTTACTTAAGCGAATAGATTTAGTGTACGCTGATACCCTTTGCTTCAAGACCTCTGGCAATAGTATATATTTTCCATAGTAATCCATGGCCTTTGCACCAGATTTCGTAGACTTAAGCTTGCTCCATTCAAAATCCCCTTCGTCATAAAAGAGCCATTTCGTGATGGCCCAATGACCATCTTCTTTATTTTGTAAGAATTCACTAGCAGTAGTTCCCACAAACTTTTCAATGAAACCACCATTAGCATTATCCTTTAGAATAAGATCGGCTACAATTTGAACGACTTCTTGCTTAGCATTTTCACTAACACTTCCCTTTGTTACCAATGGTAGCAGATAGTTACTTTTAATTTTGGCCAATTTAAGTTTTGAAGACTCACTTCCATCTCTAAATAATCTCCTAAAATCATAAGACGAAGTAATTTCTTTAGCTTCTTTTCTCATTGCTGAGAACTTTGAAACCATTCTATTCCATTCTTTCTTCTGAGAGGAATCAAGTTTAGAATATGATTTATATTTAAATTTTTTATTTAAAACTCTCTTCTCGCTTATCTCTTGCTCACTGATAAATTCCTCGAAGCGATTATAAACCTGTTCTGAAACAGTAGCATAGGCCAATAAGTCGGCCAGTTTTGTACTTTTAAAAAATCCCTGTAACTCGTCTAAAGAAATATTTCGCTCTGTAGTGTTCAACCACTTAAGGGCGCGCTTTAATTCGCTCTTAAATACGACCAACTCTGTCTTCATCAAATTCTTATCAAAAACAAACCCTTTTGAAATGCTCTCACCTATCAGCTTTATTAACATAGCGAGAGAATCAACACTTAATTGGGCCGTAACAATTTGGGAACGAGGATCTGAATTTCCAGGAAGAGCGAAACTATTTTCAGTTTTCTTCTTAAAAAGTAATAATTGATCTAGTAACTCCTGATCGAGGACTTTCTTCAATATCTCACGATTTGTCTCCCCAAATTCATTAACAGATAAATCAAAACTTGCTGATATATTTTCGAGTATAAAATCCTGAAAACCATGAAAGAGCTTCTGATCAATAACCTTATTACAACTTTTAGAGTATTCTGTTAAATGGCTATCCGAGAAAGTTTCTAGCTCACTCACCCTAGAGATAAGGTTAATAATCCTCTCTCTATTTTTGTCATCAAACAAGTGATCCAACACAGAGCCGCGACCAGTATTCATATGACCCTGTTTAATCAACTCTGACAATGATTGATTAGATGAATCTCCAAATATTAATTCCTTAAGTTCACTTCTATCCTCAGAAGAAATAGTGTTTTTGGAATCACGTAAGAGATGTAAGAAGTAGTTTGCGTAGCAATCTTTCGTTAGCTTTAGTCCATCAGAACTACTATTCCCTCCAATAATTTTAGCATTGGAGACAATTTTAGATTCAGATAGATTATTCAATATATCTAATTTTGAGATTAGAAAACATGACTCACTCTTTCTTTTCAAAGACTGAAGATTGTCTTCATTTACATTTTGAATGTGTAAACATCTTTCAAATGAAACAACAACTGATAGAGCATCATTTGCATCCTTACTTAAAAGTGACATATGAGTTGAAACCTCTTGCTCTAAGAGCTTCTTCTTCTCTAAAAAGAATTGTTGTGAGAATACTTCTTTACGACACTTAAGTATTAAATCATTTAAAGATTTCATTCTATCTTTAGACTCTGTATTAATACATTTTCGATAAATAAAGCTTTCGCTCTGCTCATGCTTTGCTTCAAACATAGAAATTTCGACATTCTTTAGCGTGTCCAAAATAAATAACGTCGTATCAAAGTCCTCTCTCTTTTTCTTCTGGAGGTTAACTATAGAGCGAATATTTTCCTGAACTGTTTTAGAAGAGTCTCCATTAAGCATGAGTGTTAAGTTTGAGAGAACCTCCTGCTTTGAAGTTCCATTTATAATTAATTCATTAAATCTAGACTCTAAATAAGTATCTACAAATTGTGGCATCAGACTATCTGCTGAATCATCTATAATTTCTTTAATATCTGAAATGAGAATAACTCCTTTAAGCTTCTCATTAATCGCCCTCTGAGATTTTTTTCTAAAACTATCAGAGTTCTTTTCATTAAGAATAGAAAAAGGACTTTTTGAAATTAAGTCTATACTTGCAACTTGAGCAAGTGACTTTTTAAACGATTTAATATAGCACTCTTGCTCTCTATCCTTTATTTTCTGAAAAGCTTCCATCTCACTTAATTCAGGAAGCGAAAGATCACTCATACAAAGAGAAAAGCGAGTATTATATAATTCTTTTTCCTTTGCATTTAACTTAATGGACTTATTGGGAAATATTCTTTTTAATAATTCTCTAGATGAGTCACTATTCTTAGTTGAGCTAAGACCAAGATAAACTTTCTTTAAACAATTAGCATCATTCATCTCACAAAGCTGCAAACGATTAACTAGATCATCTACTTCAATATCTGACAAATTTTTACTCATTAAAAGAGTAATAGTACTTCGCCCAAGTTTTTTTGATTCATCTTTTTTACACTCACTAGCGTCTTTATGATCTAGGCATTTAACATATTCAGAAAGGACAATTTTCTTTAACTCTTGTAATAAATCAGAACTCCCCACTAATGCTCTTACATCATGACTTCTTTCTATTTCTTTACTAAGAACTTCCCTATAGGTTATATCGTTGAACGTCTTACTACATTTGTTCAGCACAAGTTCCTTATCTTTGAATGGATGAATAAAAGTTCTCATTGTTCTACTTTTCTTCATTACCCCATGATTTATCAAACATCCAAACAAGGCCTGCTTAATATTTCCTAATGAATAGTTATCAATTAGGTTCTCACTTTTTAGGGATTCACCAAATAGTAACAGTCCCTCAATACTCGCTTCATTGATACAGTTTTCTCTAAACTGCATCTCCTCTTGACTCTCAATAGATAGAAGATATTGTTCATCCATGCATCGAGCAAAATTCATTTTAACTTTCTCTAAGAGATCTGTACTATATTCATTAAATTTGAAAATAGATTCTATCTCACTTTCTTCTAGTGCCTTATAGTATCTATCTGAGTTATTGATATTAACGACTTCAACATACTCGACCTGTATATTTCTCAAATCTAAAACTTGAGACTGCTTAATTTCCTTATCTTTATTACTTGAGTAAATAGTTGAGCTTATCCCTTTTTTAGTTCTTTGTAATTTAAGGTGAATTCGATCAACGTTTTGAACTCTTTTACTACTTGGAACTAGAACAGAAATACGATCCCTACTTCCTTTATCTACTTTCAAAGTAAAAAAGTGCTTATTGTTACTCATCACATGATAAAGAGGACTCTCATTTTCAATCCTAAATGAGCTAAGATCTTCTGTTTCTGAAAAGAGTGAGAATTGTATAATCTCCCCCTCTTTGTTAGTAATGGCCCTCAGTTCAACTGGCTTATCATCCTTTAGCTTTAAGTTAATTAGAAAGTGACTATCAACTCCGGCTTCTTTAGACACAATTTCAGCTGAAATCTTGGACAACAGCGGAGCTAATTCATTTGAAGCTTCAGGGGTTATGCCAAAACTAACAATATGACAGCTAGACCCATCGAGATATTTTAAGTTTTGAACTTCTTCTAGAGCTTCCTCTATAGTTGCTTCTGGAATATTATTTTCCGCTAGAAGCTCTTTTACTTCACTAGTGACTTCATCAATGACTACTGTATTCTTAACTGAAAACTCTTTAGAATAAACTCTTGCGAACATACCTTTTCTATAATCAAGTTTTATCACTTTATCTAGTGGATCATAGGATACGACCACCTTATTACCAAGACCACTTGTTTTATATAGCTGAGTCCAATCTCCCGCAAAGACATTGAAAATGACTAGATATAGAATAATGAGCAAATATTTCATGAACTACCTTCTATATTACTTTACGGAGATAGCTATTTTTTCTTTAGGATAAACAATAAATAATCAGACACTTAGGAGCGTACTTTTTATTTAAGTTTGACCATAAAGAGACGATAAGGAATTAAGAAATATATAATCCAAAAACAAGAGAGATTGTTTCCATGTTTTTACGAAAGCTTACAATAACACTAATTTTACTAACATCATTGAGCATTCAAGCTTCTGGTGGTGGTAAATTGATAGACTTCCTCATCAATGATACGGGAGTTGCTGAAATACTTACTAAGAATGGCATAGATGCTATCGCTATTCCAAGAGTTAAGAGATATGTATCTAATTCTCTTACTGCCCTAAATTTCAAAAATTCGAAACCTTCCAAGAAGGAACTTCAAGGAATTTTAAATAGTTTAGGTGGCTCTCCACAAGATATTAAAATTAGAAAGAAGCTACAGACACTATTAAATAAAACAGACCCTAGCAAAAAAGACGTTGTTGATGCAGTAAATGGACTAATCTATTTAGCAAATCGCTATGGAAATAGAGGATCTACTGTACTTGCATGTGCTCAGTGCGTAAGTGATGTTCTTAGTAAGAACGGTTTCAAATTCACGCTAGAAGAAATTAATAATACTACAGCTAAGAAAGTTCTTGATAAAACTCTACCAAGAAATCCAAGAGATTTAACAAATTTTATCAACACAAAGTTTGCTAAACATGACTTTGGAACACTAGCAAATGTCGACCCTAGAATGCTGAGACCGGAAGAAGAAAGAGCTCTAGGACTTTTTCTTGGACTAGCAGAGGCCGGAACAAAGAAACAAAAAGAACTAATTGAAGCTATTAAGAAATTTAGTACAGATGCTAATGGTTCTACTCAACTAGTAGACTCTAGAAACCCACATACTTTCTGGAAGCTTTTCAGTGAAGATATGGATGAAGATGTTCTAGAAGGGTGGACAAAAATCATTAAAGAGGCCAATGAAACTGCTGGCGCTAAGACTGACAAGCAAGATGCATTTTATAGTGCTCTTAAAAGAAGAGCTGGTGACGATCAGTATATGAATGAACAATTAGAGTTTTTGAAAAAGAAGAATTGTTTCTTTAAATAGTAAAAGGCTCCAAAAGGAGCCTTTTTTTTACATTATTTCTACAACACCTGGGTCTCTACTAATAATTAAAATCTTCAATGCACTTACGAACTTATCAAATTCACTTGCTGTATTGTACTCAGATAATTCTCTAACTACTTTATAGGCCATATCTCCTAATTGCTTAGTTTCAAAAACATCATCTACAGGAACTGCTGACCATATTACTTGTGCAAGAGCTTCTTGCTTAGGTCCTTTTGAGTTAAATAATAGCTTCTTAACTGCATCTGGAGTTAGCTCAACAAATTCCTTAAATGCCGCTTGCTCACCTTTTTTTAGTTGTGAGATAAACTTCATTAGTCCTTGTTGATCAACTTTATTTTTAGCAAATGCATGAACTCTATTTGCAACTGCGTCTTTAAAAACTTCCATATCAGCTGCTAACTTTTTAGACTTCGCTTTTGAAGAAGATAGAATTGCATCATCAACAGTTTTATCGAAGGCCTTTAGTGCTTCAAACGTTGTTTCAGCTGCTACATACTTACTTAGACCAAAACTCTCTCTTGCTGTAGCCTTAGTTGATTCATAAACAAGTCTAGCTCTTGCATTTAGGAATTTTCTCATAATCAGACCATCTGCAAGGTCATATACCGCACCAGAAACTCTATTTACAAATCCAGAAGTCGTATTCTTCATAACTCCACCTACATGTGGTCCACCTTGAAGAAAGAACATATATGGTAGTTCTCTTTTTCTTACTGGTATCTTTACAAAAATATCAGTAAGGTTTTCCATATTCTTCACAAGGTACTCAGTCAGATCATCACCTCTTGCAGCAACCTCAGCTAACTCCTCTGTCATTCTTTTCATTTTAGAACCATTTTTAGCAAGTTCTTCGAATCGTAGCTTTCTTGCCCAGTTTGTTCCCCATAGATACTCACCTTTATTGGCCTTCATCATAACTGCTCTAGCGTGAACTAATTTATCATGTGAACTAAACCATTTAGTCGAGTATGACTGTAGAAGGTTCTTTAAACCATTTGGATTATGACCAAAGTACTCAGCTACAACCTCAGCAGTTTTTCTATCTATTAACTCAGGAGTTTCCTTAACAATTACATTACTCGTGTATTTAAAGACATCGTCTCCACCTTCTTTTGCAAGTTTCTTTAAAGGAGTAATAACTTTTCCAATTCTCTTAACCATCTCAGTTACTGATATTTTACCAGATTTGTATAAACCTTTAATATCATCAACTTTCCCCATTGCGTTCTTTACAACATCTTCACTTAATCCACTTCTCATAAGCTCTTGAGATAGCTCTGATGTTAATTTGGCAGCGTCATCACTACTTCTACCAACAAGTCTGGCAACATCATCTTTCAATGATTTAAAACCTAGTACGTATCTAGCAAAGTTTACATCTGCTTCAGTTACAACTTTTTGTCCTGCTACACCGGCCATTTTCCATGCCGACTTGAATCCAACCTTACCAGTATTTCTCATCATAGTTCTAGCTGAAACATATGTTAATTTTGCTCCAACCTTAGCTGATCGACTCACTACTCCAATCAGAGGAATAATAGATACGGTTTCAAATATTGCCCATCCCCAAGATCTAGCAACTTCATCACTACTTCCAGATGTAGCAAACCCTAGTTTTTCCATCTTATCAACTTTAGCTTCGTTTACATCCGCATCTAACTTTCTATCAACTTCTCTACTAACTAGAGCGACTTGCATTCCAAGTGCAGAAGTACCTGCGGCCATCATCGCAATTCCTAGAGGAGCACATAGTCCACCTGTCACTCCTGTACAAGCTGCTCCGATAAGAATCGCGGCAACACCCAAGAAACCTGCTCCTAAACCTAGCCACATATCTGTCCATTCAGCATCAGACATTGAATTAATCTTATCTAGTACGTTCTCAGGAACACCTGGAAGTCCTGCTTTCATATTCAATTCATTCTGTGCTTTAGAAGTAGCATAAAAAAGTGTTTTAAAACTTTCGTGATCATTTGGCTCCATATTACAGAACTCACTTAAGTTATTCATAACTTCTCTTTTTCTTACTAGAGCAGATTCTTTAATTAAATCTTTAAAGATAGGGGCCTTAATACTGTTGTCTAAGCTTAGAAAGTTCATCTTAGCTGAATAAGCATTATCGATACCATTCTCTTTAGAGAAATCATCAAACATTTCGATTTGCTTATTAATATTTCCCTTATTCTTATATAGATCAAGAAAGAAGCTACCAAGTTTTCCTTCATCGCTATCTAAAGTATCTTCAATTTCATCCCAGGCTTGAGAGCTTAGGCTCACTCCATTTTGAGATGAATAATTACTTACTCCTTCTCTAGTAAGAAGAGTTTGATACGAAAGATCTTCTAATCTCGAGTAGTATGATTTACCATTAAACTTTGTTTGAAAAAGGTTAGAATTTTCTTCATTTACTCTTTCTTTAATATCACTCCAAAACGCATTTTTCTCATCTTCACTAAGAATTCCATTGGCATAACTTGGAGTAAGTACCTTATTAATACCAGCTTCTTTTGCTGCTTTATTAAGCATTTCGATATGGTTTTTCATTCTAGCTGAGCTCGCTCTAGACTCATTTGTTTGTCTGCGACCTCTAGAACCAGTCTTATATACTGGAGTCATTCCGGCCTGTACCTGCTCTAGTTCATCCAAAGCAACTAGGTAACTCATTCTCACACTTGCCCATGGATTAAGGGCCGTCATCTGATCAGTTAGGAATTTATATTCATTAGTATGTGCAAAAGAAAAGTCAGACTTAAGAGAGTTAGCACTGATATTCCAGAAGTATCCGAATAGAGCATAATTTTCTTCAATTTTCATTTCCTCTAGTCTTCTTGTAGGAATGAAGTCATTAGAGTTTGTAAAATCTTTTAAGTAGTCGGCTATATTTGCAATAATATGCCCATCACGACCAGTCTTACAAAGCTTTGATCCTGATTTAGAATAGTAGCAAGATGTTGCTGCTCTTTTATAGATATCAGAGTTCTTAGAAATATTTCTGTGTGTTTCAAAATACATCGCCAAATTCTTTAATGCCCAATGTCTCCATACAGCAGAACCATATAGCGAAGGTATTTTAATTCTAACTTTATTAGACTTTAATTTACTTACAAGTCTATCACTCATAATTTCAGTGTAATGAGATTTTCCATATTTCTGCATTAGTTCTGTTAAGAATAGAGATAGATTCTGACGTTGAGTATTTATTCCAACAGTTGAACCATCTTCAAGTTTCGTTTCATAAATCTTATTCTCGTCAGGTCTTTGAAAAAACTTCTGAAATTCTTCCGCTAAATTATAAGTATATCTTTTAGCAGGAGTATGCTTCTTCGTTCTTCTATTGTAAGAACCTCTTACTTTTCCTTTAAATATTTGAAGAGCATATGGAAGCTTCATTTGCATAACTGTTTCATAGTGAGAAATGTCATCAATATCTGGATTAGTAAAATGTGATCCATCTCTATCATTTCTAAGAGCACTCTTATATTCTTGGAATGGCATTAAACCACTATAACCTGTCTTTAGAGGGTTCTTATCAGCATTATCCATATAGTATTCAAGAAATTGGTAATTACTGTAGCTAAAAGTTAGGCCATGTCCAGACATGATATTTTCTAAATAAGTATCTCCTTGTCCCTGTGCAAAGTTAAACTCGAACTTCTCAGGTAAGTTACCATTAAAGTGCGACTGACAAGATCTTGGAATCTCAACTGGATTCTTATTGTCCCTAATTGCATCATATACATAAACTTGAGAAAGCATCATATGAAGAGTTAACCACTTTAGGGCCCTTGCATAATTTCTCTTTGTAGGAGTCTTAACAAGTGTTAGAACATCTCTAGAAAGAATCTCATTTTCATTAAACTTTAAAGTCGATTTTCCCCAGCTCTCATCACTTACCTTTAAGTGAAATGGATCAGTTGTCTCATCTGGTCCCATTGTAATCAATTTTCTTTGGTCAATTTCATCTTCAGGAAATAAATCAGTTGGAAACTCAGGAAGAAGAGATTCATAGAAGAACTCTCCATCATACTCTCTATCAACATATGATCTTTTAGAAATCACTAAGTCTCTCATAGGTAATAGAACACCTCCAAGATACTCAACAAGCATTTTTCTTCTTACTTCTTCCTCTACTTCATCATCATATAAGTACTTTCTTAGTTCTCTTTTTAGAAATTCAGCTTTCTTGTGCAGAGATCTTAATAATTTATCATCAGCACCAAGTGCAGGTAGCTCTTTTTCTTCATCTTCAAGCTTGATCATATTTTCAGCAAATTTTTCAATATGACCTTTTTGTCTTTTAGGTACACATTTTTGTGCTTCTTCTTTAGAAAGATCTTCATCAAAAGTATATAAATACTGACCACAAGATGCTTCAGTGATACCTGCTAAGATTTTTTCCCAATTAGTTTTAGTATTTTCGTCATATTTCACTGATTCATATGAATCATCAGCGAACATATCTTCATCATCTGCTTCGATTGATTGTGTCTCTTCTTGCTTCGCCGCTTTCTCCAAAGCATCGGCAGCATCAGTATTACAATCGGCCTTAAGGTCTTTTCCCTTAATTGAGTCTCTAAAAGATTCAATTTGAGAAGACATGGCCTCAATTGAGATTTCATGACCATAGTCCTGTGATGCTGGTATTCTTGAAATAGTCTCAGCAAAGGCCATTTGAAATGAAATGATGTAAATAATAAAAGCAGAGATAAATCTCTTCATAATTGTCCCCTAATAACAGTTATACTTATATAACTGCAATTGAAGGGCCAAGATTTGCTTTGAAATAGTACAGAATACTAGGTACTTAGGTTAAACTTAGGTGTCTAAATTTTAGACATGTTAGAATTATTACAGTTAGTTAACTTCTAGGCCCATCGACTTAAACTCATCTGTTGCCATTGTCATCATGTCAGAAGAGGCCTTTTTCACTTCAAATGCCTGCATAGAATCTATAAACTGATCTTCACCTCTATTTACAAGGTTTTTTGTTTTTCCATTATTCGTTTCAACGGAGCCTTCACAGACGCATAGATAACTCTTATCTTCTTCGACAGAAACCATAAACATAGTCCCTCTTACACCAAGAGAAGAATGGATTGTTTCTACTTTAAATTTTTGGTTCTTATTTAATTTTTGAACATAATTAAAGATCTTACCTTTAATTAACTTAAAGACAGTTTCATTCGACGTCATTTTCTTAATTACAACTTTACCACTTCTAAGTCTAACTAAGTGACCACTTTTAAATTTAATCTCTACAAAACTCTTTTCCCCAACTGTTTCCAAAATATCAAACTCATTTAACTTCATCCCCTGAGTTACTCTCGTTTTAATATTAACAACAGCATCACCCTTAACTCTAGAAACTGTTGCAAGATTGGCAAATGTAGAAAATGAAATGAAAAATAGAAATAAAAAAAGCTTCACAAAAATATCCTTTCAATAAGTTTATTCTATGAAGCTTCTTTGTTAAAGAAATTAATTACCAATTATCGTTAAAATCATTATCCCAATCATCATAATCGTCTCTACCATAACCATCATCATAGCTTACGTCAGAATAGAAATCGTCGTTGTAATCATATCCATACTCAGTATAGTCACCATCTAGCTTTTCAGAACAAAAGTAACGATATCCATATTCGTAGCTATTTAAATTATCTCTTAAGTCAGCACAAAGATCGTACCCTGTATTACAAGTATAGTTATAGAATCTTCTCTCAACAGTATTATTGTAACCATCAACTAATTCATAGTTACAGTAATCTATCCTAGAGTATCTATGTCTATAACCATTGTACGAATACCACGGATAATCATCCCACCAGTAATAACCATTAGTCCAAGTAACTCTTACTCTCAACCAATTATTCCAGTAAATATCTCTATAAGGAATTGTTCTATGATAGCTTCTATTAGTAGACCATCTTCTGTGATGAGTTCTGTCGTATCTATACGGCGCGTGATGATATCTAGTATATCTCGTATTTCTTGAGTTCCAGTTAGGTCTATGACGATAATTACGATGAGCTCTTGCTCTTGCATCGTCCCTAGAGTCTCTTCTATCTCTATTTACTCTCGCTCCAGAGTTATTAGATCCATTTCTGTTTCTATCTCTATTTACTCTCGCTCCAGAGTTATTAGAACCATTTCTGTTTCTATCTCTGTCTGCTCTCGCTCCAGAGTTATTAGAACCATTTCTGTTTCTATCTCTATCTGCTCTCGCTCCAGAGTTATTAGAACCATTTCTGTTTCTATCTCTATCTGCTCTCGCACCAGAGTTATTAGAACCATTTCTGTTTCTATCTCTGTCTGCTCTCGCTCCAGAGTTATTAGAACCATTTCTGTTTCTATCTCTGTCTACTCTCGCTCCAGAGTTATTAGAACCATTTCTTACACATGAGTTATCGCTTCTACAATTTCTTGCCGCTTCAGTTTCTATTGAACCGAATACAAGAGCTGTAAATAGCAATGAACACAATAATGTCACTTTCTTCATCTCATCTCCAATTTGTAAATATAGTGTGATTATCAAATAATAAATCTTGAATATCGCGGCTCGTAATAAATGAGAAATATTTTTTTAGAAAAAATAATATTTTTTAGAATCTTACACATATAGATATGACCATATGTGTAATATTAATTATTTAAAGGACGAACTTACATTTGAAATGAAAAAAGTGGCAAGATGGCCCTATAAAGGGCCATTCAAATTAATTATCTCTAAGATCTTTTCTTAAAATTTTTCCAACATTTGACTTAGGAAGCTCTTCTCTAAATTCATAGATTCTAGGAACTTTATAGCCTGTTAAGTTCTCTTTACAAAATGCTTTAAGCTCTTCTTTTGTAAGAGATTCATCCTTTTTAACTACAAACAACTTCACTACCTCACCAGACTTCTCATCAGGAGCACCAACTGCGGCACACTCGAAGACTTTAGGGTGCGATGAAATCACATCTTCAATTTCATTTGGATAAACATTGAATCCAGAAACAAGAATCATATCTTTTTTACGGTCTACGATTTTAAAGAATCCTCTTTCATCCATAACTCCAATATCACCAGATTTAAAAAAACCATCAGGAGTCATAACTTTAGCCGTCTCCTCAGGTCTATTCCAGTAACCCTTCATTACTTGAGGGCCTTTAATACAAATCTCACCAATCTCACCAACTCCCAAAGTTTCACCATCATCATTTTTAATTACAACTTCTGTTGAAGATACCGGAAGCCCAATTGATCCATTATACGCTTTTAAATCCATTGGATTGATACAAGCTGCTGGAGATGTTTCAGTCAAACCATACGCCTCAATCAAAGGAGTTCCAGTTACTGTCTTCCATTTTTCAGCGACAGGCTTTTGGACTGCCATTCCTCCACCTAAGGTTAATTTTAATTTAGAAAAATCAACTGTCTCAAAACCAGGAGTATTCAATAGACCATTAAAAAGAGTATTCACACCAGTAAAAGCAGTAAACTTCCACTTCTTCAATTCTTTTACAAAGCCAGGCATATCTCTTGGATTTGTTATCAAAACATTTAAAGCTCCTACAGTTGAAAAAGTAAAACAATTCGCTGTAAGACTAAAAATATGATAGAGAGGAAGTGGTGTAATAATAATTTCATTCCCCTCTTCTGTCACAGGAGAGATCCATGCCTTTGCTTGCATCAAGTTCGCAATGATATTTGAATGAATCAACTCAGCACCTTTTGAAACTCCAGTAGTTCCACCAGTATATTGTAGAAAAGCTGTTTCATCGGCCTTAATTTCCGGTCTAATAAATTTGGTTTCGTCTCCACTATTTACACAAGCTGTAAAATCTCTCGCCCCCTGAATACTCCAACTCGGAACCATTTTTTTAACATTTTTAATGACAAAGTTTACTATCATAGATTTTGGAAAACCTAACATATCACCGATCTGTGTCGTTAAAACATGCTCCACAGGAGTATTAGAAACAATATCCTCTAGCACACTGGCCGAGTTTTCAAAAATAACTATTGCCTTTGATCCAGAGTCAGTTAGCTGATGCTCTAATTCTCTAGCCGTATAAAGAGGATTCACGTTTACAGCAACCATGCCAGCTCTTAATACGCCAAAAAGAGCAACCGGATACTGAAGAATATTTGGCATCATCAACGCAACTCTATCACCCTTTTTTAAATTCAATTCGTTTTGAAGGTATGAAGCAAACTTTCTACTTTGAAGGTCTATCTCGCCATAAGTCAGAGACTTCCCCATACAATGAAACGCAGGTTTTTGTGAAAATTTTGAGAAGGACTCCTCAAGCAACTCCGGTATAGAGTTATACTTTGACGCATCGATCTCATGCGGTACACCTTCTTGGTATTCATTTTGCCAAACATAATTCATTCTAATCCCCTAATATTTGTGATTCTTATTAGTTCTTTTAAACAGATATTTTAACTCAATATCTCTATGAGTCTAATAATATTAATAACTAAGTACCCTTATAGGATATTCTAAACTTTTTTTCTTGCCTAGAAAAAATTGGGGTGGTAGAACTCTCCGGTCTATAAAAGAGCTAGGTACTTATAATGGATGTTAAGACCTACCTCTTGAAGAATTTATATTCTTATACACACGCGTTTAGCCTCCGGAATCGGAGGCTTTCTTCTTTTAAAACGAATATTTATGCGATAAATTATCTACATGACTAAGAAGTTGATCGAAAATATCCACTATTATTTAAATTCTGAAGGACTCATGGTCTTCACCAAAAAGTACCATCAAGAAAGAGGCTACTGTTGTCAAAGTGGATGTACTCATTGCCCATATGAATATCACTCGAGGGTTGACCCTTCTGTACCATCGGAACTTCAAAAACCTTGGCAAGAAGAGGAACTGGAGATTTATGATGGACCTATTGATGAATAGACTTAAGTAATTTTTCTTTCTGCTGTCTAGTTAGTTGTTTAATTTCATATTCTCTTTTACTCGCAAGAGATCTATTTTCGAATTCTTCTATATACACAACTTTTTTCGGCCTATTTGATCTAAAAAACTTTGCTCCCTTTTTCTTATCATTAAGGTGCTCATTAAATCTTCTCTCAACATCAGTAGTGATTCCTGTATAGAACTTATTAGAAGTGGTCTCTATGATATAAACAAACCAACTCATAAAACATTAAATCCATAACTTTTATACGAAACTCCATTAATAATTATGCACAGAAAATGTTTTCCAGGATGATGCTTTCGTGTCGTCATCTCTTTGAATGATTGTTTTTTTACAAATCGGTGACGGCCGGGTTGAAATTCATTCTCAGAAATTTTAAAAACTTTTCGAGAATGAGAACCATTCATTTTTAAGTAATCAATACCATACTCAATTCTTAGTTTCGATTTATTCGAGTTGGATATAGTAAACTCAAATTCTAGTTCTTTACCAATTTTAACTGTGCTACTTGTCCTTACTTTAGAGACTTTAACTTCATTAGTAGCTGCAAAACCAAATATTTTTAACGCTTTTTGATTACCTCTTTTTAAGAGTGTACGCAGACCATGTTTAACAACCCAGTCGACTTGTTGGTTTTCCCCAATCCAAGACTTTGCAATTTTCACGACAAGCTCGGGATGATCTTTACTTATATCATTTAAATTATTAGCAACACTTCTTCGTACATATAATTCGGGATCATTTTTTAGATTTTCTAAAATAGGTATTATTTGACTTGGATCAACTTTAAAATCTTTAATCGCCATGGCCCACGGAAGCCTGGGGCGACAACCTTCACTGGCGAGCCTTCTTACATGAAAATTTTTATCTCTACTCCAACTCAGAAGTGTTTTCATTACACGCTTAGAATCCTTAATAATAAAGGGACGAATCGCAAACTCAGAACTTGAATACTTAGTTAGCTCTTTAAGAGCATTTAAGGAGAGATTCCAATTTTCTTTCTCCTGCCCATACTGCTCGACAAAGTCAGCAAAGAACATCCCTTCAAATCCTCCAAAAGGAGGTGCTGCCTTTAAAATGATCTCTATTGATTTGAAATAGTCATTAGGAAGAAACTCTTTAAGGGTCACTGTGATCTTTCTCATGCGACTTTTTAACTCAAGATCTTCCCAGTCTTTATCTAATACTTTATTAGTAAATTCACGAGCTTTAAAAGAACAATGTTGCTTCTGAACTTCAGAAGCAACAAGTGATATATATTTTTTATTATAATTATTTTTAAGTAAATCGCTCATAGTTAATTATAAGCAATTTTTCTACATTAGTTCTAATTAATTTTAAAAGTTATAAACATAGAGAAGATAGAAAGAAAAAGTGGCCTCCCATATAGGGAGGCCTATATATGTAAAAGTCGAATGAGTTACCCTCTAATTACACAACACAAATAGGAAACCACACAACTTTAGAACTTGCTCAAAACCAGGAGCGTGGTAAAACTTTCGACTTCAAAACAATGAAACGCTTTGTAATTGAATCAACTCATTGAGTCTAGCTATTTAAAGTAAGTATAAAAAAGTTACATAGAAAGGATATTTATTTAAGGTGAGAAGGAATATCTCACCTTGAATAAGGATAGATTATTTTATTAACATTCCGCCTAATAATGCAGCTCCAGCAGCGAATATTATTGAGTTTGCCGCCGTATCCGAAATATTAAAAGTTGGGGACTGTTGCTTAGTCTTAGATCTATCATAATAAGGTATATCTGGACCTTGATCTTGAATATCACCTTGCCTAACGCTTAAGCTCTTCATACTAAATGTATTTGCTTCAAGCACACTTAATACGTGAACATAGCTCGCCACTTCTCCAACCTGATGCTTTTTCTGAGTAGGAACTGCTACTACAGTAAAGATTTTACTTTTATTTTTAGAGATCTTTTGCGCTGTCTTTGCGTCTTTAATAACAACGGGATAAGCATAGACCTTACCTGACTCATCTTTGATTTGAAAAAAATAATCTGTTCCATACTTCTTAGAAACTGCTTGCCCACTCTTATTAATAAACTTTCCAGTAAGAGTGAGTACTTCACCTTCATTCGAGTGTATAGAAACAGTACTCATTACAAGAAATAATAGACCTAATAGTATGCGCTTCATTTAAACCTCCAAATAATTACCTCCATTTTAAAGCAAAAATACAATAGGTAAAGCCTACAAGGTCTGTCTATTTTTTAGTCAGTATTGTAAGGGATATAGACAGTCATAGAGCTAAGTTATCAAATACAGGCTTGCGTTAATTGGCATGGGCATTGCTTATATATAACTAGAAACTGGCTACAAAACTAGAGAGATTATTATGAAAACAATTAGAGCAATATTTATCACACTTTTGACACTGTCATTTGTACAGATTATTCAAGCAAGAGCTGCGGTACATTCTAAGATTGAATGCCATACTCCTAGAATGAAGAAATCGTTTGTTATCTTTAATAACAAGGTGGCATTTCTTGAAGAAACTGAAACAGGAAGAATGGTTGCCTCAGCAAAGTCACTAAGAACAAAGAGAAAAGGAAGTGGGTTCACTAAAGTATTAAACTACTGGGGTGAAAGACATGAGATTCATGTTGGAGACACTAATAAGTTTTCTGAATTAAATGATTATTTAACAATTAGAACAAATAAAGGTCATGAGATCACGTACCCCCTAACGTGTTATCAGAGATAAAAAAAGCCTCCCGAAAGGGAGGCCTTTTTAGTTTCCAAAATTAAATTTCTTATACAAGTTTTCATCTTTACCTCTTGGAGGTATTGTATAATTCTCACAACCTGAAATAGGAACAGATCTCTCTCTAACAACCTTTCCAACTCCAGCAAGTTCAATAAAGTTAGATAGCTTAACCTTTCTCTTTGTATTATAAAAAGCAATTTCAAGGTAATACTCACCTCTCAACTCCTTTCCACCATTTATAACAGTATTGGCATAGTTAAATTCTTCAACCTTAGCAAGTATTCGCTCCTCTTCTACTGGAGAAACCACTAAGTTTGTAACGAGTGGATTAGAAGTGACAAGCTCTACTTTCTCAATCAGCAAGTCGTGATTAAAGGCCGGACATGGTAAATTTGAAAATCTACTCGAAACTGCTGAAGCCGCGTAATATACCTTAAAACTTCCAGTACTAAGTTGATTAATTCTCATCACATTCTTTTGCCCAGGAAGTATCAAAGGTATATAGAGATATCCCATTGTTTCATTTCTCATCATACCTCGGCGCTTTACTTTGATAACCCAACTATCAACACCGTACTTATCGACAAGAAAGTGTAGATGCTTTTTATCAATCTTAGGAAAGTTTACGACAATTTGAATTCCTCTAGAGACTGTCAAATTTCTCATTAGACCTACTTTCCAACGAACGACATCTATATCCTCTACTCCTGCACTTACAGGCTTTATAATAACCCTTTGTCCTGAATAAATAACTTCCGATTTCTTGTCACAGGAAATTGTTATAAGTAGAACAAATAATATAGAAAGAAGTTTCATAGAATTACCTTACAAAGAGAAAGTTTCCACTTCCTCTTACTTTAATTTTTTTACTTCCTGTTAAAGGAAGTAATATCGCCTCATACTCATTGCAAGAGTGAGCCTCACTATCTTTTTCAACTTCAATTTCACCAGACAGAACGAAGATAGATCCAAACTTATCATCTAATTTTAGCTCTACTTCACCAGATAGTTTGTAAGAAAATAAAGAGAAATCCTCAATATCTAAAAGCTTAATTTTCTCATGCTGAAAAATATTATTTTGGATTTTAAAATTAACAGGGTAATTAAATTCTTCATCAAATCGAATAACTTCTAGGGCCTTATCTATATGAAGCTCTCTTGATTTCCCATCTTTATCAACACGATTCCAATCCCAAACACGATAGGTAACATCAGAGCATTGTTGAACCTCTGCAAGAAAAACACCCTTTCCTATTGCGTGAGCAGTTCCTGCTGGAACATAGAAAAAGTCACCTTTCTTCGTTGGATAAAAATTCATCAATTCAGATAAATCGTCTCCCTCTTTTAAGGCCTTCTCAAAAGCTTCTTTCGTGACAGAGGACTTAATCCCTAAGAAAATTCCACAATTCTTTTGAGAATCAAGAATCAACCAACACTCAGACTTTCCTTTTTGTTGCTCGTGCTTCTTAGCGTAAGCATCATTTGGATGAACCTGGACTGAAAGATTGTCACTTGTTTCAATTAACTTTAAAAGATACGGTATTTCGGTAAGACTAGAGATCTTATCTAGGCTTCCTATTTTGCTTGATGATGGACCATCTGGATGAGCAGAGACTTCCCAAGTTTCACCTATGGGCAACTGTCCATCAAGAGATTCGAGCCCCTTGAGCTCTTGCAGTAAATTTCCTCCCCAAATTTTTCGGGAAGCAAATGGTTTCAATGGGATAATCGACTTCATTTTATAACCTCTTAAAATTACATTCTATAAAAAACATAGATTCTTGTCACCTAGTCGATTCTTCTACCTAAGAAATATAGAGAATAAGCCATTAAAGCACTGTAATCACATAATGGTAAAATTTCTAACTTTCTATTCATCTTCTACTGCTAAAATAACGTATGGAAACATTTCAAATAGCCGTACTTCCCATTCCTAATGTTGTGTTCTTTCCTTACACATCATTACCAGTCTACATCGTGGAGCCCGTGTATGCACAGATGATTAAAGACTGTGTAGAAAATGGTAAAGAGGTCGCTATTAGCAAGGCCCTTAATCTAGAACATTTGAATATGAAAGGTCGCTATAGCCCATCAAAAATATGTGGTGCAGGAACTCCAATAATTTTAAATGAAACTGAAGATGGAACTTTAAAAATACTAATCAAGGGAACTAGAAAAGTTAGACTTGTAAACGTTGAACAAAATCTTCCTTACCTAATTTATCAAGCAGAACTCTTTGCGGATAAAGTAGAATCTGAAAAATTCCATGGTCCTCAAATAGAGAACCTAAAAACTCTACTAGACAACTGGTTACTTGAAAGTGTGCCTGACTCCTTCGAAAGAGAGTCATTTAGTAAGTCGTTAAGTTCTATTTATCATGTTGTAGATTATATCTGCATGTTTCTTGTTCATGATCCAGACCTAAGACAACTTCTTCTTGAAAATAATTCGATGTTTGAAAGAATACAACTATTAAGTTCTTTATTTAACAATCCTCATCAATTTTCAGAGCGACCAATAGTTGTAGACGCTATAAAGTGCTATGAGGAGATCGAAAAGACCTCCAGAGTGGCCCACTAAAGAATCGGAATGAGATTATTTACAAGAGTTATTCCCAATCCCGAAACAACTGGAATAGAAAGATTATCATCGATAAAGACACTGCAAAGCTCAGAGACTGCGCCAACAAGACCAACTATTATACTAAAAACTAATAACTCCAATCCTGGTTGGTAATAGTAGCCTCCATAGAGAAAAGTAATAGCATAGCAAATGATAAATCCGGCCATCGCCCCTTGCATGGATTTGTTTCCAAAAATCTTATCTTTACCATAAAGAACCCCAAAGAATGAGCATATTGGATCAGCAAAAATAAGAAAGAGCGAAGAGAGAACTGCAATCTTTTCATCAAATAATAAAAATGAAAGTGCAACGCCTAGTGCGTAGAATGGAAAGCCACTCATAGAATTCTTTTCAGAGTCTCTTAAAAAAGGCTTCATTAATTTTAATACAACACGATTAACAGCAGAAACTTTAAGTCTGGTGATTTCGACAAGAATTGCTACGATGGCCAAAGTCAAAAGCCCCCAAGACATAGTCTTAGCACTTAAGTCAAAGTGAGAGTAAGCAAAGAGTCCAATACAGCCTGTACCCATGTGCCATATCTTTCTAACAATATGTAAATCACTTCTAAGTGCAAATGTTTGGTTTTCTATTTCAGTACTCATTTATGACCCCCTGAATTTCGAAGCAGAGTCTAGCTTAGCCACTCTAAGTAGTCCATAGTTGAGCAAATTATTCAACTAAAGTTGTTTTTATCCACATTTTACTAACTTAACCCCTTACATATTGATATTTCTTACATATAATAAATTATATTTTTAGGGACAGAAAATATTATGCAAAACACAACTGAAGACTTACATAGTAAAATAGACTCTACGCGAAAGACAAAAATCTGGGCGATTGGAGGCGGAAAAGGTGGCGTTGGAAAAAGTTTGGTTACGGCCAACTTATCTATCTGCCTCGCCTTAATGGGTTACAAAGTTGTAACCATCGATCTTGATCTAGGTGGAGCAAATCTACATACATGCCTAGGCGTACCTATTCCTGATAAAACATTATCAGATTATCTTACAAAGAAAGTTAGAACTTTAAATGAACTTCTAACATCTACTCCAATTGAAAACCTTTCCATCATAAGTGGTGCTCAGGATGATATTGGAATAGCTAACCTTAAGCAGATGCAAAAAGCAAAGATCATAAGTAAAATGACTGAGCTAGATGCTGATTATGTACTATTTGATTTAGGGGCGGGAACGACATTCAACACTCTTGATTTCTTTATATCAGCAGATCAAGGTATTCTTACTGCACTTCCTGAGCCGACTAGTATAGAAAACACGTACCGATTTATTAAAAGTGTTTATCATAGAAAGCTAAATATGGTGGAAGACTTACTTGAAATTGGCCCTCTAATTGACCAGGCCATGAATGCAAAGATCTCTCAAAACTCAACTCCTGCAGATCTCATTGCGAGAGTAATTGAGATAAATCCTGAGATGGGACATAAATTGAAGATGGAGATAGAGAAGCTATCCCCAAAACTCATTATCAATCAAGTCAGAACACAAGCAGATATAGACATTGGATTTTCTATGAAAATCATTTGCCGTAAATACTTTGGTATCAATCTCGATTACGTTGGTTTTTTAGATTACGATGCAACAGTCTGGCAAAGTGTAAAAAGAAGGCGTCCATTACTAATGGAATTTCCAAACTCTACACTTGTAAATAACTTCGATAAAATTGTTCATAGATTATTAAATATTTCTTAAAAGGTTATAATTTGGAAAAGTCAAAGAATTACTACGATGTACTTGAAATCTCAAATCAAGCAAATCAGGAAGATATCCAACAAGGATATATCAGAGCAAAGAATGCTTACTCACAAGATTCATTAGCACTCTACTCTATTATGACAAAGGATGAGTGTGACCAAATTCTTAATCTTATAGAAGAAGCTTATAGTATTATTAGTGATCCAATGAAGAGACAGCAATATGATGAAGCAAGAGGTCTCAATAAAGATTTTAATTACTATACTCCAAACACATCTACTGTTCTCAATCAAAGATCGGACTCTGCTGATTCTAAACTAGACAAGGCGCTTGGAACTAGCGAGAAGCCTTCTGGTGAAAGTATGACTAAGATAGTTGCGACAAAGAAATATTCTCTTGCCTATGAAGAAAATCCAGAGATGGAAGAGAAAATTTCTCAAGCGACTGAGTTCACGGGAGAATTCTTAAGAGAGATTAGAGAGTATAAGAAAGTAGATATTATTAGAATGGCAGAGATGACAAAAGTATCTAAGACTTATTTAAAGTATATTGAAGATGAAGCTATAAATAAGCTTCCGGCCCTTGTTTATGTAAGAGGATTCGTTTTTCAATATGCTAAATGTTTAAAGCTAAATCCTGATATTATAGCAACATCATATCTTAATAGAATTAAAGAACTCAAAGGTTAGTAGTGACTGCTGGTGATGATGGGGAGAAATTTACTTTTGTTATCACAGAGCAGGACAAGAACGAGTTTAAACGTTTAGATCAATACCTTGCTTCAAAGCTGAAAGATCAAAGTAGATCATATATCAAAATGATTTTTGAGCAAGGTCTCATAACAGCTAAAAATAATAAGAAAAAAATTGAGCTTAAGAAGTTTCCTGAAGTAGGTTGTGAACTAACTGTTATTATCCCTACTCCACGCTCAGCAGACGCTCAACCAGAAGATATACCTATCGAAATACTCTTTGAAGATGAGCACTTAATCATTATAAATAAAGCCGCAGGTATGGTAGTTCATCCAGCACCAGGTAATTATACAGGAACTTTAGTTAATGCAATTCTACATCATTGCAAAGACCTACAAGGCGTCGGTGATCAAAAAAGGCCTGGTATAGTCCATCGTCTTGATAAAGGAACTTCCGGTGTAATGGTTGTAGCAAAGAATCAGAAAACTCATGAAGGCCTAGTTAAACTTTTTTCTACACACGATATTGAAAGAAAATATGAATGTGTGGCCATGGGAAAAAAATTTGATGAGTCTGGAGTATTAAAATCAACGATTGGTAGACATCCTCAAAATAGATTAAAAATGTCCATTGAATCTAAAGATGGAAAGAATGCCATTACCTACTACAAAGTTATAACACAATTTTCTAAAGTTGCTCACCTTGAAATGACTCTAGAGACAGGTAGAACTCATCAGATAAGGGTTCACCTAAGTCAGCTACTTAATCGCCCTATAATGTGCGATCCTCTGTATAGTAATCCTAAAGAAAATCTGCAAAGAGTTGGAAAAAATATCGCTGCTATTATTGGTAACTATGAATTTCCATTTCTACATGCAAAACTTCTTGGTTTTGTTCACCCAATAACTAAAGAGAAAATGTTATTTGAAACACCTCCTCCTGAAATCTTTCAAAAGGTTTTAGAAGGTTTGAGGTTAGAATAATGCCAAAGAAAACTTTTTCAAAAAATATTGCTGGATTCACATATGAAGTATGGAACGATAGACCTACTGACCTAGATTTAATTTGCGTAGATCAAGTTCACTCAAATGGAATTTATCATTATAGTGATGAGTCTTCTAAAAATAATGCTGACGCCATTATCTCAAACAATAAGAATGATATTTTAGCAATTAGAACCGCTGATTGCTTACCAATAGTTCTCATTGGAGATCACGAATTCGCACTTGTTCACGCTGGTTGGAGAGGACTTCAAAGTGAAATACTTCTGCAAGATCGTCTCAAAGAACTTAAGCCTCAATATGCATTTATAGGCCCTCATATCCGAGTAGAACAGTACGAGGTTGGAGAAGACTTTAAACAAAATTTTCCTAAATCTACTCATTTCTTAGATAGACAAGGCAAAATTCATTTTAATATGCTCGCCATGGCCCAAGAACAATTGAGTTCAAACTATCATGGCATTATAATAGAAGACAGCGCTCTCGACACTTTCACTAATGAAGATTTTCATAGTTATCGAAGAGGCGATTTATTGCAAAGAAATTGGAATATTTTAAAATATAATTAGGAGATAAACGTGGATAAGAAGTCCTTTTACAAAGACAGCTCATTTAATATGCAGATACTTATGGGAGTAATTGCAACAGCTATGATTGCAGTCTCAATTTACTTAACGAATCACTACTTTCAAGTAAAGTTTCCAACGAGTATCACTGAAGCATCAGGTATTTGTAATATTAACTCCTTCTTTAATTGTGATACTACGACAAACTCTCCTCTATCGAATATTGCAGGTGTTCCAATCTCTTTGTTTGGTATACTGATGGGTGTTTTTATTTTCGCAGGTTTTCTATTTAAAAATGAAGAAACCGAAAAAACAAACCACTTAATACTCCTTGTGAATGCTATTGGATGCTTTGTTCTATTTCTATACTCATTGATCGCACTTGGCGGCCTATGCCCAATGTGTACGATTTATTACATTCTTTCTTGGTTAGCAGCTTTCCTATTTTTCAAGTTTAGTTCTCACAAAGGAATTGACCCTAAGACCATAGGAATTTATGCTGTAGTTGCTTTAATAAGCTCGGGACTTCTTTATAAGAATGTAAGTGACAAAGAGAGCTACAACTCAAAAATCGCAGACAGCCTTTTAAAGCAGTATTGGGGATTACCTAATTTAGGAAACCCAGCAGAAGACTCAAAGTTTCGTATTGTTTCAGCCTCTGAAAATTTCTCAGATGCTCCACTACAAATTACATTCTTCTCTGATTTTCAGTGTCCTGCATGTAAAGCATTATCGAATAACACTCATCAAATAATTAACAAGTATAAGGGTAAGATTAATATTCAATATATGTTCTATCCTCTAGACCATAATTGTAACCCGTCAATGCAAAGGCCACTACATACTCTTGCTTGCCAAGGAGCTTACCTAGCGAGCTGTTTACCAACTAAATTTGCTAAGGTACACGATGATATCTTTAATAACCAAGAATCCCTTACACTAGATTGGCTTCAAAGTTACGCAAAGAAAGAAGGCGTTTTAGAGTGTATGCAAAGCGCAGAAACGAAGAAATCTGTACAAGATATTATAGCGGCTTCTTCTCCTTTTAATATTAGGTCGACGCCAACAATGTTAGTAAATGGAGTTAAGATTGAAGGTGTACTTCCACTAAGCCAACTTTACATAATTCTAGATGATATCTTAAAGAAATCTGGAAAATAATAAATGAGTAAGAAACGTAGAGAGATTCCAATATTTGACTTTCCTATCATTGAGACTCACTGTCATTTAGACTATCTCAAAGATAAGGAACTTCAAGAAACTCTCGACGTTTCTTTCAAACATGGCATAGAAAAAATTATCACTATATCCGTCTCTCCTAATAACTTAGACACTGTGATTGATCTTAGTACAAAACATGAAAATATCTATTGTACTCAAGGCATACATCCTCATGAAGCAAGATTGTGGAATCAGCAAGTAAGACAGCAGATTCTTGAGAATCTTTCATTTGAGAAAGTTGTAGCTGTTGGAGAAATTGGGCTTGATTACTACTATAACAAATCTCCAAGAGAAATTCAGATCGAAGCATTTAAAGAACAATTAGAAATCGCTATAGAAAAGGATTTACCTGTAGTAATTCATACTAGAGATGCCGATGAAGACACCATTGAAATTCTCAGTGACATGGCCCCTCGCCTTAAGAAAAAAGGAGTTATTCATAGCTTCACCTCTTCAATTGAGCTTGCTAGAGTTGCCCTTGATTTAGGTTTTCACTTGGGCTTTAACGGAATTATAACTTTTAAGACTGCCCAGAACGTAAGGGACGTTCTGGAGATCTGTCCTATTGAAAGAGTTCTACTTGAAACCGATGCACCCTTTCTTACTCCCGTTCCCTACAGGGGTAAAGAGAATGCTCCTTACTACCTTCCATTTATTGCAGAGTTTGTTGCTCAAACTAAAGATATTGAGCTAGAAACAGTATTAAAGAGTTGTTATCAAAGCTCTAAGTCCTTATTTTCCATATGAAATCAAATAGTTAGACTATTGTATTTTCTACAATCCACTAGATTGTATTTCTAATTCTGATATTATATTGCCATGCAACAACCATTAAGGGTAATAAAAATTATCGCTTATATTCACCTTACGCTTCTAAGCTTGGCCATAAACGCCGCGAAGTTCACACCTGTTGTAAAAGCAACTTCGGCAATTAATAATTTTGATACATCTGAAGATCAATCATGGGTTGAATTTGATGAACGCTTAAAGCAGATGAAAGAGATTGGAGTAAACTCTGTAGCTACTGAGATTTGGTGGGGAGTTGTTGAAAAGAGCGATAATAATTTTGATTGGTCTTACTATGAAAAGGTTTCTAATTTAATTATAAAAAATGGTCTTAAATGGATACCTACAATTTCATTTCATAGTTGTGAACCTAGCTTAGAATTAAATTGTAATATTTCGGTACCGAGCTGGATCTGGACTAAATATAATAACGAAGAGCTAGCTCTGGATAGCAATTCATTAAAGTACCTAGATGAATTGGGTAATGCTTCTGTTTCATCAGTTTCTGTTTGGGCAACACAAATTGTATTAAATGATTACAAGGATTTTATAATCTCATTTGCTGATCGTTTTTCAAGTATTGCTAATAGCATAGAAGAAATTAACTTAGGAATTGGACCAAATGGAGAGGTACGCTATCCAAAGTCTTTTAGTAATGATGATCAAAAAATTGTGCTCAACCAAGCGCATTCAAAACTTGCAAAGCAGTCATTTATCAACTTCGTAAAGAATAAATATAAGACTATAGAGAATATAAGTAGTGTCTGGGGCAATGAACTTACAACATTTGAAAATATTCAAACACCTTTATCAAAGGTCCTATTGGAAAATAACACTCTTCTTTCTCAGTACTCTAAAGATTTTTACGAATGGTATAATCAATCATTAATAGATCACGTACAGTTAGTCGTAACTACTGCAGTTAGGGAACTTAACAAAGATGACTCTCCTTTCAAGAATAAACCTATTGGAACTAAAGTTCCTAATGTTCCTGAAATAAGTAAGCAACACAGATTGGCCGAGCTAAATGCAGGACTCATAAGAATTGACACTAATTACTTAGATGCTAACCCTGCACTATCTTACACGGACTTAATAAAATCTTTTACGACTATAAAAGAGCTCACGAAATATCAAAGCTTTAATTTTACATATACTGGACTAGAAAAAAGTGATCAGAATCAAGATGGAAACTTAACTTCAAGGGCCAAGACCTTAGTTATAGCTATCTCTGAATTATCAAAATCTAATAATATACCTATCAAAGGTGAAAATACATCTGCTAGTACTCTTGGCTCAAACTCATCTTGGGATAATATGTGGAGCGCTATTCAAAATGCTCAGTATTCAGGTTTAACAATTAATAGACTTGAGAAGATTTCGTCAAATCCTCTCGCTCTAGACTTCTTAAACTGGATTATCGACAATACAAAGAACGAGACTATAGATTAAAAAATAATATCCGATAAAGAAGAATGAATAAATTAACACTTCTTTTCGTACTTATTTTATCAAGTAATTCTTTTGCCAAGACTGAAAGTATCAGTGTTAGAAGTTATCTTAGAACAGAGTTTGACTCTATGTTCGAAATTAAAGTTTTCGAGTATCCAAAAGTAATTCTAGATTGTCAGAGTTTTTTTAATCAACTTGTTGTCTATGAAAATACGACTGTCGCTGTTAAAGAAAAAATAATCTACCCACTAAGCTTTGAAGATTGTTTTAATGCTCACGAGTTTTTATTTAACTCACAAAATGAAAAAACTCCAGTTTGTCTTACCTTAGACAAAGAGTACTCTACCGTTACACTTTCTAACAAAGACTCCATTAATTGTAAGTAAGCCTCATAAGGTTTATACTGTAAATATGAGATTACTAATTTTCTTTCTATTCATTTCTTTAAATAGTCATGCGGTACAATTTAACAAGTATCAACTCAACTATGTTGTTCTTGAAAAAACAGCTGAGCCTTTCCAAATAATTAATGGCCATAAAGATGGACTCATAACAGACATCATTAATGAGATAAATAAAGAAATTAATTATACAAATAAAATTAATACAATTACGCTTCCGTTTCTAAGGGCCTTAAAAGTTATGGAAGAAAATAATGATCTTAGATGGATCTCCTATGGAGCAAAAGAATGGTCAACGATTCAAAGTAAGCTCCTATCAAAAGAGCCATTATTCAAGGTAGAACACAAACTTGTAACAAGAAAGAACTTTCGTTTTAAAAAAATTGAAGACCTATTTGGAAAGAGAATCGCTCTTATAAGTGGTTTTAATTATCCCGGAATCGAAAAGTATATTAAGAATAAGAAAATTGATGTACTAATTGTTTCAACTCATGCCAGTGCCCTTAAGGCCGTTAAAATAAAGAGGGCCGATGCATTTCCTGAGATTTTACTGCGTGTGAAACATCACATAACGAAAGAAAAGTTAAATATCAAAGATTACGAATTTCACAATTTTAATAAATATATTGGTAGTTATAACTTTCATCTAGCCTTTTCAAAAGGAATGAAAGGACAAATAGATAAGTATGATTCGGCAATAAGAAAATTGCGCAAAG
This sequence comes from Halobacteriovorax sp. HLS, assembly GCF_004006665.1. Lineage (NCBI taxonomy): Bacteria > Pseudomonadati > Bdellovibrionota > Bacteriovoracia > Bacteriovoracales > Halobacteriovoraceae > Halobacteriovorax > Halobacteriovorax sp. HLS. The sequence goes on along the minus strand of NZ_QOCL01000004.1, from coordinate 183,461 downwards.
ATGGTAAGATTAAGAAAATTATTTGGAATTACTTGCGCTAGAATACTCTTTCATCATATTCATAAAAAGATTTTTCATTTGATTCTTTTCTTCACTTCTATTTTTATAGTCGCTTAAAACTTCATCAATTCCAGCGAAAATACTTTGCTGAATATCATTTGAATCATCCAACTCTGTGTGCTTTTCTTGCCTTAATTCATTTATAACTTCAGTTTTATTTAGGTTTCTCGCGATATTTGGACCATCATTAAAGAACATATCTTTATTGCTAATAAAGTTTAAATTCTTTTTCACATTATTTGGGATTAGATCATTATCAAAACCTACAGAGTCCAAAGTCACTAACAGGTCTACTTTTCTAAACCCATATTCTAAAGTATTTAGCTTATTTGAAATACTAACAACACCGTCCCCACCTAATGAGTGCCCAACTAAAACGACTGGCTCATCTTTAGGAGTTCTACTAATCTCTTGAAGTATCTTGTCTTCATCTTTCCATGAAAAGTGTTGAGAGTTCTCAATATGGTTTGCCATGGACTCCAGACCCTCACCATCTTCACTTATCCCTGCTAAATGTAGACCACTAACGAATATTACTCTCGCCCCATCTTTAAGACCTTGCTCATCCTTTTCAACCAGAACTTCACTTACTTCTTTTATAGGTGAATTGTCTGGAATTACTCCTGTAGCAATATCAGCAAGACTGCTTACACCAGGCATTTGAAGTGCATTCTTGGCCACACCGAGTGCATCAGACAAAAGATGTGAAGAAGCTTTTTTTATCTCATTCTTATTTTGTTTGAGATTTTCTTTGAGATCATCTTTCATGCTCTTCTGCGGTTTCATGGCCTTTTCTTTAGACTGTGGAGACAACTCAACCTTATCTTGAATATTTTTCAAAGACTTACTGTCTTTTTCATCGATAAGACTCAAGGCCTTCTTATTAGTACGATTTTGGATATAATCGTTTCTAGAGGCATAATGTTTAATTTGAGGTTCAGTCTTCATTAACTCTATTTTACAAATAAAATCATATTAACGCACCTAAGCAATATATATCCCCTAAAAACAGACTAAAATACTCCCCTAAGCGCCATAAATGCTACCCAACCACTCGTATTTATGGCATAGTCCTGACATTAATTATTTAATTTTTACGCGGAGTTAATATGACTAAGATAAGAGTTGGAATCAATGGAATGGGTAGAATTGGTAGAACAGTTCTAAGAGAAATCTTCAACCGTAATGTTGAAGAAATTGAAGTTGTATCAGTTAATAGTCCTGGTAAGCCGACTGACTATGTTCACCTACTAAAGTATGACTCAATTCATGGAAGATTTAATGCCGATGTAAAGTTTGACGACGGTATTCTTAATATTAATAATCACAAAATTACTTTTCATGCTTGTTATGACCCAGCAGAGATTCCTTGGTCAGATGATAAAGTAGACATCGTTATTGATGCGACAGGTGTTTTCAAGGATAAAGCAGGACTTGGAAAGCACTTAGGTGGAACAGTAAAGAAAGTAATCATGTGTGCTCCTGGAAAAGATCTTGATGGAACTTTTGTTATGGGAATAAATAACGATACATATGATGCTAACTCTCATCACATTATTTCTAATGCAAGTTGTACAACAAATTGTTTAACTCCTGTTGTAAAAGTTCTTAATGACACTTTTGGTGTTGTAAATGGATTTATGACTACAGTTCATTCTTATACAGGTGACCAATCTATTTTAGATACTTCACACGCAGATAAAAGAAGAGCTAGAGCAGCAGCTATTTCAATGATTCCTACAACAACTGGTGCAGCAAAAGCTGTGGGACTAGTTATTCCAGAACTTAAAGGAAAGCTAGATGGATTCTCAATTAGAGTCCCTACTCCAAATGTTTCGCTAGTAGACTTAAATGTTACACTTAAGAAAGATGTAACTATTGAAGAAGTTAATGCTGCTTTAAAGGAAGCTTCAAGTTCTAATTTAAAAGGTATCCTTGCTTATGAAGAAGAAGAGCTTGTTTCTTGTGATTACATGGGAATGAGAGAATCTTCTTGCGTAGATGCAAGTCTTACAAACGTAATTGAAGGTAAGAACGTAAAAGTTGTTACTTGGTATGATAATGAAGCTGGATTCTCAAATAGAGTAATTGATCTTGCAACATTCATAGGGAAGCAACTGTAATGGCCTTAAAGTTTATTGATGAAGTAGAAGTTCAGGATAAGGTTGTTATTGCTCGTTTCGACTTCAATGTTCCTCTTGATAAGAAGGACCTTTCGAAGATTACAGATACGACGCGAATTGATATGGCCCTAGAGACTATTAAGTACTTGCTTGATAACGGTGCAAAGAAATTGATTCTAATGAGTCACCTTGGGCGTCCTAAAGGAAAAGTAAATCTTGATTACACACTTGAGCCTGTTGCAACTTACCTTGCCAATAAACTGGAACAAGATGTTGTTCTTACAGAATCATGCTTAGATAGAGGAATAAAAACTCTTTTAACTCTTAATGAGTCTAAAATTATTCTCCTACAGAACCTAAGGTTCCACCCAGAAGAGGAACAAGGTAATCAGGAGTTTGCTAAAGCACTTGCAAGCTATGCTGACATATATGTGAATGATGCTTTTGGTACTGCACATAGAAAACACGCTTCGACTTATACAATAAATGGTTATTTTAAAGATAAGGCCTATGGTGGTTTCTTAATGAAAAAAGAAATCTTGGCCCTTAGTAAAATAGTAGAGAAACCAAAAGCTCCATTTGTAGCGATTGTTGGTGGCGCAAAAGTTTCAGATAAAATTAAGATTATCGAAAGGCTTATTGTAAATGTTGATCATCTACTCATCGGTGGAGCTATGGCCTACCCATTCTTAGTCGCGAAAGGCTTTGATGTTGGTAACTCAATGTGTACTCAAGATGATGTTAAACTTGCCAAAAAGATTCTTATGTCTTCAAGTAAGTCGAAAGTAGTTCTCCCAATTGATCATATTGTATCTAAAGAATTTGGAGGAAAACCAGAGATCTGTAACACAGTTGAGATTGGTGGAGATAAAATGGCCCTTGATATAGGACCTGCAACTATAAACCTTTACAACGAAAAGCTGGCTGGTGCTCAAACTGTTCTTTGGAATGGACCAATGGGACTATTTGAAAATAATGATTATGCAAAAGGGACTCTTGCAATTGCCAAAACACTTAGTGAGATGGAAAATGCATTCACTCTTGTTGGTGGCGGAGACTCTGTTAGTGCAGTAATGCAGTCGGGTCTTGCTGATAAAATGGGCCATGTATCAACTGGTGGTGGTGCATCTTTAGAATTTATAGAAGAAGGTACTCTTCCAGGAGTTCAAGCACTAAGATTTGGAATAGACTTAAACTAGGATAATTATGAGACAAGTACATATAGTCGGAAATTGGAAAATGAATCAAACAACATCTGAGGTTGATACATTCTTCAAAGAACTTGGAGATCTAAGTGAGGTTTCAGCTCAGGCGTGGATTGCGCCTCAGGCAATTCACTTAGATAGACTACTCAAATTCCCTCAAATTAAATGTGGTGCTCAAAATTGTGCGCAAAACGACTCAGGAGCATTCACTGGAGAACTTAGCCCAAAGTCTCTAAAAGATATTGGAGCTCATTTCACACTAGTTGGTCACTCTGAAAGAAGGTCAATTTACAAAGAAAGTGACGAGCTTTTAAATGCCAAAACATTAAAAGCACTAGAGAATGATCTTGTGGTTATTTTTTGTGTTGGTGAAACTTTAGAACAAAGAGAGGCCAACCAAGTAGAGACAGTACTGAAGTCTCAACTTGAGAATGGTCTAAGAGGACTCAACTCGACTCACATAGGGAAAGTTATTATTGCTTACGAGCCAGTTTGGGCAATCGGTACAGGAAAAGTGGCAACACCTGAGCAAGCACAGCAAGCTCACAAGTACACAAGATCTGTTCTTGAATCTATCGATGGATTTTCTGCTCAAGAGACAATAATCCTTTACGGGGGAAGCGTTAAGCCTGACAATATCAAAGGTCTTCTTTCTAATGAAGATATTGATGGAGCATTGGTTGGTGGAGCCTCTCTAAAAGGTCAAAGTTTCAAGGACTTATGTACGCAGGCCCAGTAAATTTTAATGAGTTTTAGCATGTTTCTTGCCAAAGACTTAAAGATTTTGTTATTTATAGAAATTAAAAAATTAATTATATAAGGTATTTAAATTATGTTCACTTCTCTAATGGTTTTTCATATTGTTATCTCGATTCTTTTAATCGTTCTTGTTCTTTTACAATTTGGTAAAGGTGCAGAAGCTGGATTACTTTCAGGTGGTGGAGATGCTTCTTTTACAGGTGCTCAACAAGGAAATATCCTAACAAAGCTAACTACAGTACTAGCTGTTCTTTTTCTTGGAAATTCAATCTTACTTGCGAAGATTCAATCAACTAAATCTTCTTCTTCAATCCTTGATGGTGACGCGCCAATCGCTGCTCCATTAAATAATGATGCTCCAATTGAAGCAATGGAAAATAAAGAAGAAGCTGCTGACGCGAAAACAGAAACAAAATAATTCGAAAATAAATTCTTTGATTTATTGGCCTGCTAGATTAGCAGGCTTTTTTTATGAAGCTTTCTTTTTAACACCAAAATCTTCAGATCCAGCAACTTTGCCATAACTCTGCTCTTCTTTCTTAAAGAAGTCCGTCTGCTGAGGCTTAGCACTTAATGCTCTAAATGGAAGAACATCGTGAGGCTGACAAGGATCAAAGTCATCAGGTAACTCTTTATTAATAGTCTTATCTACGACTTGAGACACACTCTTTTTGAAAATTTCAAAAAGAGCAGGATCGATCTTCTTTCCAACACTCTTAGACATTACGGCCAGAGCATCTTCAGGCGTAAGGGCCTCGTGATATGACCTCTTAGTTGTTATCGCATCAAAGAAATCTGCGATTGAAGTAATTCTAGCAAGGAGATGAATCTCTTCTCCCTTTAATCCTTCAGGATATCCTGTTCCATTATAATTTTCATGATGTTCATAAACTATTCTTTGAACAATCTCAAAATCAACACCAGGGCAATCGATATCAGACTTAGTAATTAAATCGAATCCAAACCTAGGATGTTTCTTGATCATTGAAAATTGCTCATCATCAAGTTTTCCAGCATTATTAATTATGTGTGTAGGTATTTTAATTTTTCCTAGATCATGTAGAAGACCACCAAGGCCAGCTAGAACAATCTCTTCACGAGCTGCATTTGGCTTTAAAATCTTATAAATTGAAATACAATACATCGATACATTTATAGAATGGTCATATGTATAAAAGTCATGAAAACTCAGATCACCAATTAGGTTCTGAACTTGCTTTACATCATATTCCTTTAGCACATCAACCATACTCTCTACTGAGTCTCTACATCCATTAATTGTCTCATTCAGTACTTCCGTAGAGAACTCTTTAGTTGGATCAAAGATTGTCGTAAGATAATGAATTGCTGAATCCTTAATGACTTCGGCCTTCTGCAAATCTTCTAATCCTGCACAATCGATAAGACTTCTCAAATAAAGATCTCTCTGATCTTCAGGAATATAGAGCTGATGATACTTATGCTTATAGTTTTCAACATCTTCTTTTGTTAGAAGACCAGTCATAGGAAATATTCTCACAAATTTCTCTTTCAACTTATTAGAAGATGAATTTACATATAGATCATAAGGCAACTCTTTATCTAAAAGAATTAAACCAAAACCTACTGAAAAGAAATTTGAATTTGATTGATCATTCATTAATTGTGTTTCCTATACTATTTCTACCTCTACTTATCGGCACTTTGAGGAACACTCTTAACTATTTTAAGACTTTCTTAATATTACATAAATGACTGGAATTACGTTACTTGTAAAATAAAAAGGCCAGTCGAAACTGGCCTTAAATGAAATCCTTTTTTATTTTCTCTAAAACGGAATATCATCCGAAGTAAAGTTAGAATCAGTTGAAATATCATAATCTTGGTTCATTGCTCCACCTTGATTATTATTCATATCTTGATTCATGCTATTATCTCTTGATTGAGAGTTGCTAGCACCAGTAGAAGCACCACCTAAGAATTGAACATTCTTTGCGTTGATTTCAGTTGTATATCTCTTTTGACCATCTTGTCCGTCCCAAGATCTAGTTTGAAGTGAACCTTCGATAAAAGCCTGACGACCTTTTGCTAGATATTGATTACAAAGCTCAGCTAGCTTTCCCCAAACAACAATTCTGTGCCATTCAGTCTTTTCTTGCTTTTGACCACTCTTGTCTGCCCAAGATTCAGAAGTTGCTAAAGAAAAGTTACAAACTGCTGCTCCAGATGGCGTGTACTTTAACTCTGGCTCAGAACCTAAACGACCTAAAATAATTACTTTATTTACACTCATGATTTCCTCCTGCTTAATGACGGGTACATAGATATTTCTCGTCATCGCTGTGTGTGTTAACGATTTAACATAGTATGAAAAAGTTTAATTTAAAAGTATTTTTCACACTCATTAACACTTAAGCAATAAGTGAAAAGTGCCTTAAAAGCTAAGTATTTGAAAGTATTTAGGCTTATTTTTTAGAGATCAAAAGTTTCTATATTTGGCCGCTTCTTCTTGCTGTCTTTGACTCGACACAGCGTCCAAAAGTTCGTCTACTTCACTCTCATCTACAGTGTCTGATTGAGAACCATTCTTAGTTTTCCAGAACTCCGCCACAAGTCTTCGTGCAACTTTAACATCCTTCTTATACCAAGAAGCATCAAAGCCACAATGTGGACAAGGGATCTCTTTTCTAAAATTCATTCTGAAACCTGCCTCAAATGCCGCAAGCAAAACAAAGAAAATAAAGAAAGAGCGAGCTCCCATAAGTGGAAAAGCAATGGCGATGGCCATGGCAGAACACAGAATGAGTTGAAGATAATTTTTTAAAGATAGTCTAGGAGAAGAATGAAAGGCCCTCTCAGAGCCACAAAGAGGACAGAAGAATTCCATAGATGGATTCTTATGCTTATAGCTTCTTTTTTCAAGTGGATTCCATTTAAAGTTACTCATAAAAACCTATCTCCTAGTAGCAATATTCTACCAGATTTACTCGACAAATCTAACTGTGCAAAATCTTCCAAACTCACCATCGATAGAGCTCCGGTGGCCCCGCGACCACCAGAGAATTGACGTGTTTTAGAAGCACTTGCGTGCGAGATGAGAAAGTAAATCTTGATAGGATTTGTCGTGCGGCGAACGTTCAGCACTGTGACACCGACAAGTCTTCACAGTTAGATAGTTATTATCAAGAATCATTCCAAGTTTCGCATTGCCCAAACCTCTAGATTTACGTTCAAAGGTGTCAACTTGCTTGGCCCTGGGATCGAGTTGAGTCCGGCAAATATTTCTTCATATATTTAAAAGCTTAGCTTTTTTATCGATCTTTATTGTTTTAGAATATCTAAAGATGAAAAAAGTTTATAAAGACCAAAGAGGTCAGCTCAGTATTTTCCTAGGCATTATCATGGTGATTGTTATCACTATGATGGGCTTTATCATCAATGTAGGCTTATTCGTTAAGGCCAAAATTAACCTGCAAAATGCAGTTGATGCTGCCGCATGGTCTGGTGCTGCTGTTCAAGCACGCCAGATGACTAATATCGCCTACCTTAATTGGGAAATGAGAAATACCTATAAAGAGTGGATGTTCAAATACTACGTTATCGGTCAACTTGGACTTGGTTCTCAGCTAGATCCAGCAGTAACAGCTTCTCAAAGCAATACAAACTTCAGACTGGTTCCCTTCCCAGGCTCTAATGAGTTTGACCCTTATAACCTTCCATCAACTTGTATGTCATTTGGTGGTTCTAAAGATATTTGCAAACTATTCTCTACCCCAGGTCTACCTAGATTTGAAGCCCCTGGTCTTCTTGGTATTGATGAACAACACCAAAGTTTTGAGAACGTTATAACAGAGATAAAAGCATCCAACTGTTCTAAAAAATCTATACGTAACTTTGGTAGTGCCATGATTTGGGCCTATGGGATTAAGAAAGATTTTTTTACTGATACTCCAAGTGCTGCTGGACATAGAACAGGAGCATGGATTCAAGCAATTGAGCTTGGACTTCGAATGAGAAATCTTGAGGCCATAGTAAATAGACCTCCTGTAGATGAACCTATTTGTTACGGAGCAAGTGGTTGTACAAGTTATGGCCAACTAGCTGGAGATAATGCTGGAGGACCTTTTGGAAATCCGTATAATGAAAGACCGATTAAGGCATTTCGTTCAGCATTTAGAAATTTATCTGGTGGTGCAAATAAGTCCGGACAAATTAGAGATGAATTTGCGAGCTCATTTAAACTAACTGAGCTAAAACCGAAAGTTTTTAATGCTAGTGCAAACTCTCTAAGTACTACTCTTATGCCTCCTAACCCTGTGGTAAACTTAGGTTCAAGTTCATATGTTCCATCACAAAAAAGATATATCGACTTGATAGCCTACCCTCTCAATCTTGTAACTTTTTATACTACACTTGTTACTAACAATAGTGGTGAAGCAATTAAGAGTATTGTTGGTAATACTCCTGTTGAAGGTGCTTGTGGAGCAACTAAAACAGGCCTTCCAGTGCCTGGCTATATGTTTGGCTATGTGAAAAATCCAAAGGTCCTTACTTACTACGCAGTAAAAGGTGAAGCAGACTTCATTGGACTCTTCTACCCATTTTCAGAAAATAAAGGTGTAACATTACAGGCCTATGCTTCTGCCAAACCATTTGGAGGAAGAATTGGACCAATGCTCTTTGGTCTTGATTCTGAAGCAACTTATTTAACTCCAAGAAATGAAGCAAGTCAAAATAGAAGTCTTCCTTATGTTTCTGGTCTTCTTATGCCTGGCGGACCATTTAAGGCCGGTAGACCAATTCCAAATACTCAGGACTTTTGGGTAGACACGGCAACTTCAGTTATCGGAGGCTCACCGTCTTCAGGTATTGATGTTAAATTTGCTGTTCCAAATTTGTTATATGACTTTGATAACTACTCTGATTTATCTCAACACACTAGTAGCCCTGAAGGTGCAATGCAGGCCATAACTGAATCAGCAACCTCATTGGTAACGAATCCTGAAGAACTAGGTCTTTTTGATGCTAAACAATTTACAAAGCTAGCCTCTCACCTACAAATTACTGATCCAAGTCTAATTACCGCGGATCAAATTGAGATCGCCATAGAAAGTGCTAGAAGACCAACAAGATATGAAGCTCTAAATTATATGATTCCGACAATGGAAAATAGCCCAACCGATAACCCTGAAAATCTTTCTGCATTTCCGGCAGTTGTAATCAAAACACCTTCAAGTCCAATTACTGGAAATAATTTCTACCAACTCTTTGCTCCACTTTGGGGAACAGATACACTCTACCCTACTCCAGATAGTATCATTAGTGTTATTCAAAACTACTTAACCTCAAGTGATCAGGCTGTTGAAAAGTATCTAGATGCGCTCAAAAGTGTTGCTGAAGATATAGCAGCAACTCCAAGTACTGGAACGGATAGCTACAGAAATGCGGCAAACTCAATCTACGCCCTTGACGCTGGACTTTCAAACTTCACGGACTGTGACAACCTAAGTATGGCCACTAGATTTAACCAATTCTTTAAAGGTGGTGCTACTGAATGTGGAATTAAACCTCTTCCTGAGATGATTAGAGATTACATAAGTTCTGAGACCGCCTTAGGTGGTAACACATACCGTTATTTCTATACTTCCAGCTATGTTAAACCATCAAATAGCTCAAGCTATATAGCTCCACTCTCTAACAAAGATATGCTTTCAGCTTACTCACCTGGACCTAGACAAGGCTCTAACGACGATGGAGATCTAACTCACCCTTTTGACGTTTACTCCAGTGTTTATAGTGCTAAGAGAAATTATTACTCAACTAAATTCATACCTGCGAGCTCAATTTCAGGCTCTGGACCTGGAACATATTTAGAAAAGGCCATTTATTCAGAGAAGTCAAAAGGCCAAGTTTTAAATCATTCTGATGATATTGCTAGCTGGAACGTGGTAAATGAGCTAGAAAGTGGTCAATTAAGTGATTTTGGCACACTTACTCATTAAAATTACTTGAAAAAAGTGTGCTTTATTTTATATACTCACTAGAAAATAATTAAAGATATAACAAGGACCTTCCCGTGGTAAAAAAGAAAGCTAAAGCAACTAAAAAGAAAGTTGCTAAAAAGGCAACTAAAGCTACTAAGAAGACTGTTGCAAAAAAAGCAGCGAAGAAAACAACTAAGAAAGTAGCAAAGAAAGCGACAAAGAAAGTAGCTAAAAAAGCAGCGAAGAAAGTAGCTAAAAAAGCAGCAAAAAAAGCGACAAAGAAAGTAGCTAAAAAAGCAGCAAAGAAAGCGACAAAGAAAGTAGCTAAAAAAGCAGCAAAGAAAGCGACAAAGAAAGCGACAAAGAAAGTAGCTAAAAAAGCAGCGAAGAAAGCGACGAAGAAAGTAGCTAAAAAAGCAGCGAAGAAAGCGACAAAGAAAGTAGCTAAAAAAGCAGCGAAGAAAGCGACAAAGAAAGTAACTAAAAAAGCAGCAAAGAAAGCGACGAAGAAAGTAGCTAAAAAAGCAGCGAAGAAGGCGACAAAGAAAGTAGCTAAAAAAGCAGCAAAGAAAGCGACAAAGAAAGTAGCTAAAAAAGCAGCGAAGAAGGCGACAAAGAAAGTAGCTAAAAAAGCAGCAAAGAAAGCGACAAAGAAAGTAGCTAAAAAAGCGCCTGTAGATAACTCTCCAAAGAAGATGACTAAAGAAGAGGCCATCGAAAAATATAAAAGAGAGCACCAATTAGAACTTAACGAAGACTTAAAAGAATCTGAAGAAACTTTTGTTAAGGAAATTGAAGAAGAAAAGAAAGCTGATCAAGTTGTTGTCGTAAGCGACACTCCTGATATTGATCTTGAGTCAGAAAAAGAAGTTAAAACAACTAATGATTCAAACTCACTGGACGAATATAATCCAGACGATGAGAAAGACGATGAAACAGGTGCATTTGGTTACGGTTGGGGTTATAACGACGCTTTTGACAAACCTGAAGACGAAGAAGAGGAAATTCTTGATGAAGATGTTCTCTACGCCAAAGGCCTTGATAAAGACGAAGAAGAATAGAAATAAAAATCTTAACAATGGCCCCGAGATCGGGGCTTTTTTTATTTTAAAGGTATAAAATGTATCAAAAGTTAGAATTATTTTATTATGATGCCTGTCCATTTTGTCAGTATGTTCTTGGCACAATTAATAAGTTGAATGTAAAAGTTGACCTTTGTAATATTCAAGAAGATCAAAAGTGCTATGAGAGATTAGTTCAAGACACAGGTAGAAGAACAGTTCCATGCTTATACATTGACAATAAAGCTATGTTTGAATCTTCAGATATAATGCAGTGGCTAGAAGATAATCAAGAAAAACTAGAAAAAAATTAGTAAGGGTAGTTATGGAAGTTAGAGATCCTGTACACGGTTCAATACATATTTTAGATGAAGAAATTGCAATAATTCAGCATGAATTCTTCCAACGACTAAGAAATATTAAACAACTTGGTTTTTCAGAATATGTATTCCCTGGGGCCACTCACACCAGGTTCATCCATTCAATTGGAGTTATGAATATTGGAGACAAGGCCTTTGATAAATTATTTAAAGGACGCTCTTACACTAAAGATATTCTTAGAATAAAAGAAACTTTTAAGCTCGCTTGCCTTCTACATGATATTGGACACGCTCCTCTTTCTCACTCCACAGAGTCGGTGATGCCTAGCTTAAATGAATTAAAAATACCTCCTCGTTTTCTCAGTGAAAAAGATAAGAGCTCAAATAGACAGGCCACTCACGAAGATTACACAATTAAGGCCATCGCGGATAGTTCCTTTGCAGAATCATTTGCAGATGTTGAAAAGTCTTTTGGAGTTGAAAGGAAGTTCATCGCAGATTTAATTCGTGGTGATACTGACGAAGCCAGCTATTTCACTATTGATGGAATTGATTACTTTATCCTCCTCCACCAATTAGTCTCAAGTGAGCTTGATTGTGACAGAATGGATTACTTACTAAGAGATAGCTACTTCTGTGGTGTTAGTTATGGTTCTTATGACCTTGACTGGCTACTCGATAACCTAGAGCCAGCTATCATTGATAAGAAAGCCTACCTAGGGATTTCAGAAAGAGCAGTTGTTACTTTTGATGACTTTTTACTAAGTAGATATCATATGTTCGTAATGGTTTACTTCCATTATAGAGCGGTTTGTCTTGAGCAGCTCCTATTTAAATACTTCGAAACATCAAAAGGGGAATACACTATTCCTGCGGATATCGAAGAATATATTGAGCACGATGACCATCACTTAATGAAAATTATGAGAAAGAGTAATAACCCTTACGCTCAATCAATTGTAAAAAATAAAATACCGCAAAAAATATTTGAATCTTTTAATAATTCTCAAGTAAAGCAGCTAGAAATTGTTCAAAACTACCTTGAAAATGAAGGAATTGAGTATATTCGCTGCTCTTCAAAGGGAAGATTATCTAAGTACTACAGTGCGGAAGATGGTCATAATAAGTACTCAATGAAAGTTGTAAGAAAAACATTTGGTAATGAAGGCAAGGAGTACTTTAATATTAATAAAGCTACGGACTTATTTACTAAATTCTCAAATGCTCATTCCATAAATAGACTCCATTGTGACACAAGTTTACTAACTGAGTCACAAATGACAAAAATTCACGAGCTTACCAAACAGTAAGCTTGTATCTTTAAAATGCTTGAGGGATAATGATTTAAACCTCAAGCTAGAAAAGAATGAATAAGATTTCAGTTTATATATTACTAATTCTCATATATCTGGGACTCTCAAAGAGCTTTTCTCCTTCTGAAAAGAAGGCACCGTATATCCCGAATGAAAGAGTTTTCTCTAGTTTCTTCTACGGTTCTCCCCTATCTATTATTCTTTTAGAAAGTTTTCAAACGGGCTTTCTCATAAAAACCTACTTTCAAAAATATAAGGTTGTTCATGGATTTAAGCACCCTGAAACAATAATTGTTAGAACCTCATATGCCTTTTGGTCAAAGAATCTTGGGAACTTAGGTATGTCTATATTTCGAAGAGGTGAAAGACAAAATACCGAAAGTGTTATTCCAATGCCGCCGGGAATACTCTATATAGGAGATCCTTCATATGGTCACTGGGAGATTCAAAATTCCGGAGAAAGAATATGGTTCTTCCATAGGGCCTATAGACATTTTCCAAACTACTTCAATTGGAAGGATTTTACGGCCACCGAGAAATTTTATGAAACTGCCCAAACATTCTTAGGTCATGACAAGTCTTACTACGGTGAAAATAAAGAATTTGGAACCGATGGGTATCTCACACAAGAGCGCTTAAAGAAGAAAGAAGAACAACGAAAAGAAGTCATTCAATCGGATCTACTAAAAAGATGGAATGAATTTTTATACATACCGAAATGGTCTAATAAATAACGAGTAAACAAGTATGAATGAATTATTTGATAAATTAATTTTAAGAATGGTATTTACTTTATTTCTTTGTGGGATACTCTTTGTTTATAAATATGCTCACGGCTTCTTATATCCGTCTTCTCGAACTCAAATATTTAAACGTTTTTTTCCATCTAAAAATTCTTCAGACACAATTCACCTTTTTTCAAGATTAATTGGTATTGGGATCATTTTTTCAGAATTCTATTTTACAATGTCTGACAAATTCTACTTAGTTCTTATCGACTTTTTTATTCATGCGATACTGGTCAGTTTTATATACCTAATTTCAGTCTATATTATAGAAAGCATTGTTCTTTATAATTTTGAGTATCATGATGAGATCATAAAAAGAAAGAACATGTCTTATGCTCTTATATCGTTTGCGAATTCGACAGCTGTAGCTTTTATCATTAAAAGTGTCACTTCAGTTTCAAAGTCTTCTATTATTGTTCTGCTATTTTTGTGGTTATTAGCAATGGTTCTAATTGGTTTTTCAACAAAGACCTATTCATTAATTTCTAAACTTTCATTTAACAGACTACTTGTTCAAAAGAATCTAGCCGTAGGTCTTTCTTACTTAGGGTTTATTTGGGGCTGGACATTTATAATTACTTCGTCTTTTAACCACGAACTCTCAAATATTAAATGGTATTCTATCCAAGTAATCTTAAAGATTCTTCTTTCTTTAATAATTATTCCTATTTTCAGAAGTGGTTTGATTTTTATCTTTAAACTTCAAGATGATTTTGCAACACATATGAAAGAGCAATTATCTGAAGAAGGAAATGCGGAAATTGGCTATGGAGTATTCGAAGGGTCAATTTTCTTTACTTCTTGCTACCTTACTACTGTTATTACAGGTCATATTAACTTTGGAAACTTCTATCCTGTCTTTTAGATAGAGCTTTTTACTCAAGTACTTCTTTGCCCGATTCCCCAGAGTTTTGTATTTTTATATAATTCTCTTAGAGGTATCTATGGATTTAAAATTATTTCAAATGCTTGAGTTTATGAATAATAGACTTAGCAATATCGAGAAAAACATTTCAAGAATAGATGAGAAGTTAGAGTTTTCACTTTCTTTGCAACGTAATCACTTAATCAGAGTAAAGAACGGTGAGTATATTGATGATTCAAATATTCTAATGGGTAGGCCTTATAATGACCTTAGTCCACAAAAGGCCCTAGAGATTTATAATAATCCAGACCTCGACTATATTATACTAGATGTTTCTAATGAAAGTTATCAAGCTCCTATAAAGCTTGATGGATGTATAAAGATTTCCCTAGAAGATTTAAATACGAGATATGCGGAGCTGCAAAGTAAGACTACACCTATTCTTATTTTTTCTGAACAAGGCTTAAGATCAATTCAGGCCTGTGAAATGTTAATTAAGAAAGGTTTTTTCAATTTAAATAATGTCTCTGGTGGATATAGATTTTGGCCAAATCTTGAAAATCAAAACTCTGTAAAGAGGGCCTAACTAGAAATCTAGAGTTAAGTTTTGAAATGCCTGAGAAGCTTTTCTCTGGATTTGATTTGTAGTAAGCCTCGTATGATAGTTTTCTAGAACGTGCTCGATTCTATCCATTTCAACTTCACCTACTAAAATAGAATACTCATTTTCGATATTAGTAAGGCATTCAAAAAGGTTTAATTTAAACTTCTCGCCATATTCTGTAAGGTAGATTTTTTGCTCTCTCTTATCAGATGAGTTTACTTGTCTAAATATATATCCTCTTTTTTCAAGCTCATTAAGATGACTTGTCATAGTCTGCTTTTTTAGACCACAACCTGATCCAATATCTTTGATAGATGGACCTTCATTTTCGCAAATATAGAGTAATACTTCTAGAAAGCTAGGACGCAAGTCTGTGAACCCTTTTGATTCCAGCACCTGTAATAATTGTGAATTGTACATACGGTAAAGTCTTTTTAATAGACCACCAATATTAGAAACTCTTTTCATTGTCATCCTACAACATACACATCAGTAGTATGTTAATAAGACTATATAACTACGTACGTCTTAAGGAGTCAAGTTTAAGACTCAACCTTAAAAATGGCCATCTGCAGCTCTTCAGGAACTTCTGGCTCAAATTGCTCTACAGTTTCAGGCTCTACCTCATCGGCAAGACCCAATAAAGAATGCTCAACCACTTCTGGTGCTTCACTTACAGAGTTATCAACTCCAAAGACCCATAAGCTATTTCTAACCTGATTTAAACGAGTTGGCGTATCATTCGAAGCAAAACTGCTCATTTGTGTGAATAATAAAATAACAAGTGAACAAAGTTTAATCGAATTCATCATCACTAACCCCTTATAATTACGTATTTTGATTATTTATACTTATATAAGAGCAACAATCATGCCATGCGCGTCATTTGAAGACTTTGACAAGAACTCCCTATTTTGAAACAATTTTTAATGACTTATTCAGGAAGAAAAAATGTCTAAAATACTATTGATAGTACTCGCTAATATTACGGCATGCTTTGCCACTAACTTCACCATTAGTACTCAGAACCTATGGCACTACACTAAGTCCTACGAGTCGCGACTAGACTCTCTTATTCAAAATATTGATACAGAAAAAGCTGAAATTATGACTTTCCAGGAAGCTTGGAAGAGTATCGGTGGCAAAAGCTTATTCAATGTATTTATAGAAAATGAAGAACTAAACGTACATTACTATAAAACTAATAATACAATTATTATGCGAGAAGGGCTTGCTATTGCTTCAACCTATGAACAAGTTGGAAAGAAGTTAGCCTATACGCTACCTCATTCTAAAAAAATTTTTGGTAAGAGAATAATGATAGTCTCAAAAATAAGATTATCTAATGAAAAAGAAATCTATGTTATTAATGTTCACTTCTCACCCTTTGAAGATCGAAAACATGAAAGAGTTGATCAGTTAAATTTCGTGATAGATAAGATTAGAAATCACTTCTCTGACAGACCTGTATTACTTACTGGAGACTTTAATCAAGATCAGGATGATGAGTTCTACAGGCCGTTATATGACCTAGGCTTTAGAGAAAGTGCTAGAAAAGATCAGATAGGATGTACCTTCTGTAGCGAAAATCCGCTTACAGATGCTCCTTTTAATAGCAAGCTTGATTATATTTTCTATCAAGAAGAATTTCTAAAATTAGAGAACGTTAGGAAAACTTTTACAGAAAATCCTATTTCAGATCACTTTGGATTGCGAGCAGAGTTTAGTTTTCATTAAGATTTATAATAAAGGAGCCATGTTCGAGTGGCTCTGATATTTCCTCATCCACACCTATTACAGTCACCTTTTTATTCAACTTCTTAGACCACTTCTTGCTAAATTCACGAATTGCTTCATACTCTTTATTAATCCATCTAGCTTTAAAGTGAGCTTCGTGGGCCTTCCAGCTATATCCTTTTTCACGCATATCTTCTGCGAATTTCTTTGAATAAAGTTTAAAATCATAATCACTCTTAAATAGACCAGTATTTTTAAAGTGGTGTCCTAACTTCTTGGAAGGGTTATTAGAGTAGAAAGTTGTTGATGAACCATCTAAGACAATATGCCCCTGACCAATATTCTCAGTTCTAAGAGCATCAATCAATTCAAGCTTGGCCTGTTCAAATTGTTGATTTGAAAAGCCTAAAGGTACTTTCTTTGCCACCATATCATTTATCTGGGATTCACTAAATCCTTCTCTAAAAGCATCAGAGTAGCCTTTTTCTCTCCAAATCTTTACATTTTCAAGTTCTCTGGCCTTAGAGTTCATTTCACTTGCAAGAGCTGTAAAAGAAATTCGAGCATCACGATCTTTAGTTCTCTCTGCCATTTTTGTATAGTGCTTAAAGCTTTCCTTTAAAGAATGAATTCCCTCATCTATCTCTTGCTCTGATAGATCTTGCCTGTAAAGCTTAGCGCGAAATTCACTTACATCTTCACCTGTTTCATAAACTGATTTTCTACGAATTTCGACCAAATGCTTTATCTTAGAGTAGTCCATTTGGTAAACTTCAACTTCAATTGGCATTGAAGTGAGGTTACGACTTTCAAAATAATCTCTTAGGGCAAAGAGACGACCGTTACCATCGAAGACAATATATTCACCTTCATCATTTTTAATGGCCCTCATTAACATTCTAGATTTAATAGTCTCCTCTTGAATGTCGACATTAAAAACCTTAGGTAATCCGTTTTTAGAAATATACTCATCAATATTTAAAGATCTAGCTTTAGTTTTCTCAATTGAAGCACCACGATTTATTGGATGAATAGGCTTAAGTTTAGATAAGGGAACAGTCTCTACTACTTTTCCTTTGTTCTGTCCCACCAACATCATTCTCAATTGCATTGCATAGAAGTTTGATTTATCTAAATGCTTAATCTCTGAGAATTTTTGAGTGAGATATTTAATTCCCGTAATATTTGCAATTTCTTTGTTAACTTGCTCATTAGCAATAAATTCAGATGCAATCTTAGTGCAAGAATTCTCTTCTGTTATCGAGCTAGGAGCTCTATAAGAAGTCTCGACAAGTGATTGAGTCGAGCAAGCAGCAACTATGGAAATAAAAATAGAGAGCAACAAAGATTTTGTTAAATTCATAGTAATTTTATCGGACATTACCTCTTAGAACCTTAAATAAAAGGTAAAAGAGGTAATACTTTCAGATAGTTAGAACAAGTTTCTAGAATTACTGATAGAAGTTGCAATACCGCAACAGAAGCCAAAAGTAAGTAAACTAGAACCTCCATAACTCATGAGCGGAAGAGGTAAACCAACAATAGGCATTATACCAGTAACCATCCCCATATTTATAAAGGTATGCCAAAAGAAAATCGACATTATCCCAATGACTACGATGGATTCAAAGATCCGGGGCACTGACTGTGCCAACCAAATGAATCTGTAAAATAGGACAAGAAAGAGTGAAATTAAAAATAGTGAACCAACAAAGCCATGCTCTTCATTAAAAATTGAAAAGACAAAGTCTGTGTGATTCTCGGGCAAGTAATTCAAAGACGCCTGTGAAGACTTTTTAAACCCTTTACCTATTACTTTTCCTGATCCGATTGCGATTTTAGATTGAATAGCATTATAACCAGAACCCTTTGCGTCTGCTGTTGGATTAATAAAGGTTAAGATTCTCTTTCTTTGATACTCTTTTAAGCCGAACTGGTACATCACACCACCGCTTATTATACCAATGACTCCTAAGACCATTATCGTTTTCCACTTTAGCTTTCTATAAAACGTGACAACAAAGAAAATTAACAGAATAAGTAAACCTGTTCCCAAGTCAGGTTCTAGTATAGTTAGTAATGCTGGAATGAAAGCAATAACAAAAGGAATCATTAATTCTCTAAATCCAATTGCTTTATCTGGATCAGTTTTAGCATACCATCTAGCAAGTACTAAAATGACAGACATCTTCATAAGTTCAGATGGTTGAATTCTAACAGGTCCTACCACTAGCCATCTTTGCGCTCCCATACCTTTATGCCCCAAAAAGAGAACTAAAATTAGGAGAAATACATTCACACCATATATAAGCCAAGAGAACCTAAAGAAGTTCTTAGGCTGAATAAAACTAATTACTACACCCCCTAGTAGTGAGACTGCATACCAACCTATTTGAACTTTATATAAACTGGCCATGTGCGCAGAAGATGAAGCATGAGTTGCAGAGTATAGGTTTACAACTCCCATTAAAAAAATTGCTCCACATATTCCAAAAAAGCTGAAGTCATACTTCTTAAGTGCTTCAATTATTGCTGTTGTATTCATATTAAATCCAATTAATCTTCGTCATCTGAAGCTTCCTCATCCGTTGCGGCTTCGGCCTTCAGTTTTTCTCTTCGTTTCTTATCTTCTAAATAAAGCTTAAGCGCGTAGGCCTTATCTTCTTGTTCATATTTTTCGAATAACTTTTTTTCATATTTTTTCATAAATGTAGTCACTACATTCTTTACAACAGGTGCAGCTGCTCCAGAACCAGAGCATCCATGCTCAACAACAGCAGCAACGGCAATTTTTGGATTATCAAAGGGAGCAAATCCAACAAATATACCATGATGCCTGTCTTTATAAGGCATGTCTTTACACTTAGAGAACAATTCTTTTTTAGACATACTACGTACTTGGGAAGTTCCAGTTTTCCCGGCCATTCTTATTCCTCTTCCTCTATGCCACCAAGCAGTTCCCTTTGGATGATTAACAACTTGATATAATCCTTTTTTTACATGTTCTAAGTTCTCTTTTTTAATAGTAGATTCACTCACAATGTGAGGTTCGAACTTTTCAAGAATAGTTCCATCACTTGAGAAAATTTCCTTGATTAGATAAGGACGATATAGCTTCCCCCCATTAGCAATAGATGCATAGGCCAATGCCAATTGAAGTGGCGTAGCTAAAACATAGGACTGTCCAATAACGCAAGAGACAGTCTCACCTTTTTGCCAAGGTATTCCATCTTTTTTTAGTTTCCATTCTTTAGTTGGAATCAAGCCAGGAATCTCACGCGGTAGTGCTATTCCTGTTTTAGTTCCAAAACCAAATTGCTTTGCATATCCACTTAAAATATCAATGTCTAATTTGGTGGCTATTTTATAGAAGTAAACATCAACAGATCTTCTTAATGATTTGTAAACATCAGTTAATCCATGTCCTCCTCTTTTCCAGTCGTGATAAACTCTTCTTCCTAATCTAAAAGTAGGTGGACAACTAATTTCTTGATTTGCAGTGACAATCCCTTCTTCTAAAGCTGCTAGGGCCGTAAAGGTTTTAAATGTTGATCCTGGAGAATAATGCTCCTGAATAGTTCTATCCGTCATTGGCTTAAACTCATCATTACTTAGCTTCTTCCAATACTTTGCTGTTAATCCTTTTGAGAACTCTGAAGGATCAAAACTAGGTCTAGAAATCATTGCTAAGATTTCTCCCGAGTTTACGTCTACCGCAACAACACTACCGACCTTGCCTTCCAAAGAGTTATACGCTGTTCTTTGCATATCACGATCTATTGTTAGGCGAATATTATCACCTGGAATTGCACTCTTATTCTCAATTCCAGCGAATAGGTTTTTCCCCTTAATTAAACGCTTCATTCTACCTCTGGCATCAACTTCCATGAATTGATAACCATCAGTACCTCTAAGGTTTAGATCCAAGTTCTTTTCAATTCCTGCCTGCCCAATAAAGTCGCCTATTCTATAGTTGAAATTATCTCTTTCTCTGTAGGTAGGTATTTGTTGTTGAGAAATCTCCGAGATATATCCAAGAGCATGGCTTCCAACTTCTTTTTCGGAGTATTCTCTAGAGATAAAAGTTTGAACACTTACTCCTGGCATTTTAGAGTTCTCTGTTTCTATTATTGCAACTTCCTTTCTAGAGATATTCTTCTTTATAATAATTGGTCGATATCTTGCTTGATATGAATTCTTTCTTAATACATTAAGAATACTTTTTTCAGACATATTAAGAATTAAAGACAATTTCTTTAATGTTTGTTTTTTGTTCGTTAAATACTGAGGAACAATTATCGCATCAAAACGAGGTGTATTATGAACAAGTAATTTATTATTACGTGAAAAAATCATTCCACGAGGCGCTTTAACCACTTCCTTACGAAGTCTATTTTGAACAGAATACTTATAGAACTCATCACCTTTATGAATTTGTAGATACCACAAACGTATAAGTATAATAAGAAAGCAAGCTAGGACTATATTAAATATTAAGTCCGCTCGACCTTTATGGGAACGAACAATGTCATCTTCACCAAACATTAAATATCCTCACCTAACATTCCATCCCCACTAGTTCCCCATATTCTATCAAAGATACTAAAGAAGAATGGAGCCATGAGAGAGATAGCAATACTCTCTGGTAAAAATCTCCACATTTTCTCCACTAAGAAAGTAAAGTTATTTGTTTTAAGATAAAATAGTGAAGACACAAGTAAGAACCATACAACTTGGAAGACTTGTGTAACAGCAATTGTAATTGCAGCAGAAGAAAAGTGCAGAACATCTCTTAAGTAAGAAATAATAATACAAATAAAAATCCCTGCAATGGTACCAAGCTCCCACCCTTCAATTGAAAAGAATGAATGAAAGTACTGAACTATAAGTATTAATACTGCAAGGTATGGAGTTTCTAATTTAAAGCCTAAGTATAGAACAATCAAAATATTGAAAGGGATAATATACTTCTGAGCACCAAAAGCAGGTAATAAAGACGTAGATATGATTTCAAGAATTGTGAGAATCAATAATGTTATAAATAATGGAACAATTAGGTCCTTAAATTGTCTCTTCATTTGTTCTTCTCCTCAGCATTACTATCTAGCGCTTCCCATTCTAGATCTTTCTTCTTATCACCCTCTGAAACAAGAACAATGACCTCTTCCAGCTTTCCGAAATTCACTACAGGAGAGATTTCTATTTCTTGGGTCATTCCATAGGACTGTCTTTCAATCTTTGAAACCTTCCCAATCAAAATACCTTTAGGATATAGATTTCCAAGACCAGATGTTAGAACTTCATCATTCAAAATGATTGGCTCAGTTCTATTTACATACTTCATCAGACATCTCAGATCACTATCACCTTCAATGATTCCATGGGCCCTAATTCTCTTAACTAGAGAATCAACTCTATTGTTAGGGTCTAAGATAGTGAGAACATCTGCAAAGTGATCGGTTAATCTATAAACAAACCCTACTAAGCCTGAACCTGTGACTACAGTTGCCTGAAGCTTTAAACCATCAGAGAGACCTTTATTTATACGAAGAACTCTAAAGTCACTCGAGGCATCTCTAGCAACTACTTGGGCCAAGACTTTTTTATAAGGAAGATCTTCACCAAAATCGAGAAGTCCCTTTAGTCTAATATTTTCAAGCTCCATTTCTTTGTAAGAAAAGATTTGGCTTTTTAAATCTGACATAACCATTTGCAGTTTTGCATTTTCTTTAGAAGCGTTCACATTTGCGATGTAATTATCAAAGACTGAATTAAAACTATTGTGCACAAAAGTTACACTTTTTTGCATAGGCGCGAAGAAATCAATCATGATATTTTCAAACGCACTTGTTTCTTGTTTTTCGAAGTCTCGAGTTGACACCCTGTATAAAGCTATTGCACAGACCAGAATATTAAGAATTACCTTAATTTTCTGTCCTTCTCCTTCTCCAAATCGCACTTGGCCCATCCCCTAGTCCTAAATTTTGCTTAATGCTATATAAAAGAGTAACTAATTAGCTTCCAACTGCCAATAATCTTTACGGATTTAATCAGTCCGTGGAATAATAGCATCAAAAAAATAGATATAATTAATCACAGAGGATTTTGCACTATGTCTGAAAATGAAACATTTCAAAAGAAAACATCAAGCATGTTTGTAACGGTTTTTATAGGATTCATCGTTATTTCGTTCATGTTTACCGGTTACCAGAGTTTTACTGGAAGTCCAAACGCAGTAGCTAAAGTTGGTGACGAGCCTATTAAAGTTGAAGACTACCAAAGAGAGTACAACCGTCAACTTGAGTTCTATCGTGGAATCACTGGAGGAAAAGACCTTACTAATGCTCAAATAAAGCAATTTGGTCTTAAGCAAAATGCACTTAGAAATTTAGTTCAAGGTAAGTTGACTCTAATTCTTGGAGATGAATTGGGAGTAATGCCTAGCACAGCAGAAGTTAAGGACGAAATAAAGAAATTTAAGCCTTTTCTAGTTAATGGTGTTTTTAGCGTCGATCTTTATAAGAGAATTCTTGCAGCAAACAGACTTAATCCACAAGACTTTGAAAAAGATATGCTTAATCAAGTAAGAGGCTTCAATACTGATGCAATTTCAAGCACGATGCCTATTTCGAATCAATATTTTAAAGATATAAACGAATTTAGAAAGCAGAAGCTTACAACAACTATCGTAGAGATCAATAAAGAAGCGATTAGAAGAAAGTTAGATGTATCTAAAGAAGAGACGACAACATTTCTAAGTGATGAATCTAATAAAGCAAAGGTTCTTTCTCTATTTAATGAAAGAAAATCTTCTCTAGATCAAAAAGAACAAGTGAAAGCACGTCATATCCTCTTAAAGACTGACTCAACAACTGAGATGCAGCAACTTAAGAAGATTACAGATTTAAAGAAATCATTAACAGTAAAGAACTTTGAAAGACTTGCTAAGAAAAATACTGAAGATCCTTCTGGACTAGAGAATGGTGGAGACTTAGGTTGGTTCTCTAGAGGAAGAATGGTTCCAGAGTTCGAAAAGATCGCTTTTAGCCTAAAGCCAGGGACAATCTCTTCTCCTGTAAAAACTAGCTATGGTTACCACATCATTCTTGTTGAAGATAGAAAAGAAGCTAAAGAAGCAAAACTAGAAGAGCACGAAACGAAACTAGCTCAAGAAATGATCAGAAAACTTAAAAATACTGAACTAAATGAACTTGTAGCAAAAGTTACAGAGGAAGTTTCGAAGTCGATTACAAATAAAAAGGCGCTTACTACCTTGAAGTCTAAATACGGCCTTAAAGTTGAAAGCTCTAACGAATTAAACAAAATTGATGGATCTAAAGGACAAGTACTGCTCGAGTCGACTGATTTAAAATCAATATTCTCTAAAGGGCTCGATCAATCAGAAACATATACATTTGATAGAGCGACTAACGTTGTTGTTGTAAAGACGTCAAAATTTGATAATAAGGTAGTTACTTCTGACAAAGAAATTGAAGAGAGTAATAATTCTCTTAAAAATATTCTTGGAAGAAAGATGAAACAAGAAGTGCTAAAGAACCTTGAGGCTTCAGTTAAAATTGTTGACTACGGTGTATTACAATAGAATAAAAAGCAGGAGACAAAGAAATGGCAGACAAGAGTGCAAAATGGGATTTAAATGTTGATGGTCTATTCTACGTAGATGATCAATGTATTGCCTGTGATGCTTGTATTATGGAAGCTGAAGATTTCTTTGAGATGAATGATGACGATGGTCACGCTTATGTAAAGAAGCAACCTACTAACGCTGAAGAGCTAGAGGCATGTAATTCGGCCCTAGAAGCATGCCCAGTAGAGGCCATTGGAAATGATGGTAAGTAGGATTCTCCTTAAATTATCTTAAAATTAAAAGGTCACATTAAAGTGACCTTTTTTTTGGACTTCTTTCCCTTAAAATCGCTATAATTTCAAAAAAACAATATTGGAATAAATATGCACTCAATTCTTATTATACTTTCACTACTTTTACTTTCATCTTGTTCATCGACAAAGGACTACTTCACAACAAATAGTCAAAAGAATAAGAAAGACGCTCCATACATACTACTTATCTCAATTGATGGATACAGATGGGACTACACAGAACTTTATAAACCTGAGTTTTTAACAAGATTCAAAAGTGATGGGAGTTCAATTGAGTCATTAATTCCTTCCTTTCCTACTAAAACTTTTCCAAATCATCTCTCATTAGTCACAGGAAGATACCCGATGAACCACGGAATTGTGGGTAATCAATTCTATGCCCCTGACCTTGGTTCTAGTTACTCATTAAGAGATTCTAATGCTGTGACTAATTCAGACTTTTACAAAGCTAAGCCCTTCTGGACACTTGCTGAAGAACAAGGACTTAAGTCGGCAACTTACTTCTGGCCAGGCTCAGAGGCCAAATTTAACTCCATACTACCAAGTTACTACCTAAAGTATAATCATGGAACCAGTCATCAAAAAAGAATAGACACTATAGTCGAGTGGTTTAGCATGAAAGAGGAAATAAGACCTCACTTTGCGACTCTCTACTTTCATGATGTAGATAGTGCTGGCCACAAGTTCGGCCCTAACTCAGAACAAACAAAACAGGCCGTTCACAAAGTAGACAATAGTATAAAGCAGCTAGTAACGAAGCTTGAAAAGCTTAAGTTGCCACTAAATATTATCATTGTTTCAGACCATGGTATGGCAGAATTATCAAAGAAGAATGTCGAACTGATTGGCAAAACAGAGAGTACCAAGAAACTTATTTCTACCTTTAAAACTGTTGGAAAGGGACCTCTTGTTCACTTCTATAGAAAGGATGAGAAGCAAAAGAATATTTCCCAAACTGTTCGAAAAATTAACAATGAAGCTGATCACTTTAAATGCTACGAGAATAAAAAAACTCCTAAGAAGTTAAACTTTAATACCAATTCTCGAATTGGAGATTTTGTCTGTTTAGCAAATAGAGACTGGTCTATATCAACAGAGACTTCCTCTATACCAAAAGGAAATCATGGATGGTCTCAATTTGAAGGAAAAGATATGCATTCAATTTTATATGCAAAAGGACCTGCCTTTAAGAAAGGTCACGTCTGCGAATCTTTTAGAAATATCGACCTTTATCCTCTAATGGCAAAGATTCTTAATTTAAAGATAGAGCATAAAATTGATGGAGACTTAAAGATTTCTAGTCAAATTTTAAAGTAGCTTAAACTTATTTCTTTTTTTGATCGTTCTTCAGTGCGTGAATATATAGCCTAGAGCTTTCCGTCATGCTTCCGTCTTTAAATCGACAAAAGCTTGATTCACCACCTCGTTTATTCTTAAGAGTAACGGACTCTCCTTGAACTTGATCCATGCATAGAATAAGTCCCGGAACTTGGCCTAAAAGAGGGTTAACTCCTTTTGTAGTAACTTGTGTTAATGCTTCTTTTGCTAAGCAACCTCTCTTACAGCTAACGGAGAGAAATATCTTTTCTTCTTTATTAACAAAGAATTCATAGCTCTTTCCACTTTCATCGCTAAAAAATCTTGATTCAGTAGCAAAGCAAATATTTGTCAAAAATAGGGTAATTAATAATTTATTCAAGATAGGTCAAGCTCCCCATATTTTGTGTAAATGTTTCTTCATCAACCCAAACATTTCCATTATTGTCACTTTCCCAGCGAGGGTATGTTGCATCAGCGCCCCAACTATTTCTTATCTTTAATTGGCATCTTCCATTAACCATCTTACGACCGATAACTACAGATTCATGTAAACCACAATCGCTACCTGTTAAAACATCTAAAGAGACAAATCCTAAGACTCCCTTTTTAAATCCTCTAAAATCCTTTCCTTTGTATAGCAAGTTTCCACAATATCCCACTCCAATTGGTTGAGGATTATCACTTTCTAGAATTTCATGAATCTTCTTTTTGAAGTTCTTAGGAGTACGATCCTCTGCATGTAAAATTCTTTTTGAACTATTGCAACTAGGAATATCATCAGATATATCCTCTATTTTATTACCACAGAGGGTTTGAATCATTTTCTTATAATATGTTTCTTTACTAATTGAAGCCATTGCGTCTTCAAGACTTTCTAAGCTTACATTAGAAAAAGTACCTAGTGATAAACTATCCATTGAGCAGTAAATTTTTTGAGCTCGAATCTTATTTTCTTTTTTCCATTTACGAAGTTTTCTATTTTGAGAAAAACCATTACTCTTGCTTGAAAATCTTTTTCTTGGTGGCTTTACGTACAACTCTCCAAGTAACTTCATGATATCCGTGGCCCTTTGAGAAGGAGAAATAGGGTCAAAGAACTTAAAATCATTCCATACTTTATCATCAAATCCATTCTTTTCACATCTACCATAATCATCAATAGAGTCAATGGCAGCACAAGAAATATTCCCCAATCCCATAGACATCATATCTCCATTATTAAAAACGGCCGTTGCCAAAGGAGATGTTAGTTTCGTTCTATCTCCACCATGAGAATGCAGCCAAGCGTCTAACATCACTGCACCTGCATGTGCATAACAAGTATTTGTGTAATGTTGATTAAGCGGTGGGATATTTGCCATCGATCCATTTCCTTTATCTAAGTCAATGGTCGAACATTCAGCACCATAAGCTGATGCCATTATGAGAATAAATATAGAAAATGGTTTTTTAAAAAAATTCATAATAAAAATAAATTCAAGGAAAGTGTATAAACACCTTCCTTGAATTTTGGAGAGATTACTTATTACCTTTTAATATTAAGAACATCTTGTAACATCTGATCTGCTGTTGTCAGAGTCTTAGCGTTTGCCTGAAAGTTTCTTTGAGCTGTCATCAACCCAACGAACTCATTGGCAATATCAACATTTGAAAGCTCAAGAGACTTAGATAAGACTTCACCACGTCCAGACTCACCTGGTTTCCCCATGGCAGCCTGACCGGACTTTCTTGATTCTTTAAAAAGGTTTCTACCTACTTTAAATAAACTTTCATTGTTTTCAAATTTAGCAACAGCAATTTGAGAAATATCTCTTGATTCACCATTGTCATACACCGCTGTTAGAATACCTTCATCATTAAATGACATTGAAGCTAGTGTTGCAGCACTATATCCATCTTGAGTATGTCTTGAAACTGCTGAGTTAGATCCGTACTGAGTTGAAGCTCCAATACCTTCTCCACCTTCAACGATAGACTCACCAAAGTTGAACTTAATTTGCTGATCAGGCGCTGCACCTTTATTAAAGTTGAATGAATTACTTCCAACAACTTCTTCTTGTAATTGTCCTTTATTATTAAAAACAACATTACCTTGGGCCATCTGAGTAAACTTCCCAGGAACTCCACCCTCAGCGTCTGCACCATCAACTAGTGCTCTATATGTCCAAGTGTTATCACCTGTTTTGTTGTAATAAAGAGTTACGAGTCTTGCCGTACCAACATTATCAAAAACAGTAACGGAGTTAGCAAAGTTTGATGTTGCATCTGGATCATTTATATCGAATTCTTTTATTTCTGCTCTTGAATCTAAATTCATTGTTACGTTCAACTTCTCTGTTGCTTGAGCAGGAATCGTTGTACTACCTAACTTAACCGGTCCTTCTTTTGTCGTAATTTTTCCTGTTTCATCGGCCTTAAAACCTATTACTTTGAAACCATCTGAATTTACCAGTTCACCTTCTTTATTGAAGTGAAAAGACCCATCTCTTGTAAAGCCTGGTCCAAATGGAGCATCGACTCTAAAGAAACCATCACCGTTTACAGCTAAATCTGTAATATTATCCGTACGCGCGACATCACCTTGACTCATGAGAGGCTTAATATGAGCAAGCTTTACACCAGCACCAAACTGATCACCACCGTCAATACCTTTTAGAGAAGTTGCGAGCACGTCTTGAAATTCTGCTCTTGAAGACTTGAAACCGTTAGTACCAGCATTAGCGATGTTATCACCAATAACACCCATACCTTGACCAACAGCATTTAAACCAGTTACACCAATGTTAAAAGAACGTAAAATTCCCATGTAAGTCCCTCCTAGACCTTAAGTACAAAATATATTTTGCGAATGGCGTTTAACAACTACAGGCTAAACACAAGGCTTCCGGAAAGGACCAGCCAAACATCACATCAAAATATTAAACGATTACCGTAGAATCAATCTTGGTAAAAACGTTATCTAAAATACTACCTTTATCGATGGCCGTAACAATTTTATTGTTCGGAACATCCACTATATAAGCGGCTTTATCAGTTATTACTAATGAATCCTGACCACCCTTATCTTTTAACTTCACCATGGCATCTTTTAACTTAAAGAACTCATCTGAATCCATTGTTAAATTTCTCTCGTGCAATCTCTTTGCCGCGTGAGTTGATAGGTGAATACCATGTTCTTTCTTTGTTTGAGTTACTTGATCTTGAAGAAGGGCCTTAAACTCTTCACCAGACTTTGCTCCGTCAATGCGGTTATCAACATTAACCTTTTTGTTCGAAGGAATCTTCGATACATTTGGGATAAGAATGTTGTTGATATTACCTTTTGTCATTAACCTTCACTTAGTTTATTTGTGACTCTATTTTATTATAGGCTTGCGCAGCATTCTTTTTCAAGCCCGGCATATTTTTTAGCGCACCGCTAGATTTACCATTAGGAAGACTAAAGTTATCTACGTCTCTTAAGTAAACCTTCTTAGTATTATCTACTTCAAGCACTGCTTCACCATTATCAAAATGAACACCTGTTACAAGTCCAGTTGACTTAGTTTTTCCTTTGAACTTATTCATTTCTTCATCATAGGCAGTAACATCAATTCTATAATTGTCTTTTACTGCTACGGTACCATCTAACTGTAAACCATCCCAGATTACATTTTGGCTACCTTGCCCTAGAGATTCTTTTTCAATTTGAGCAATCAATTGATTCTTTGTATCGTAAACTCTGACCATTAAATTACGAGCAGGTTTATCTAAGTGAAAAGGAAGGTTTACTGTTCTACCTTCTCCGTCATAAGAAATTGAAGTCCCAGAAGAAGTAACTTCCTTACCTATGAAGCTTGCGGCCATGAATTTATTTTCAGTGCCATCATTCTTTTGCATGCCTTCCATTTTCTTATTCATATTTGTAAGTTGCTCAAGCTGTGAAAACTGAGCAAGGTCAGCGGCGAATTGTTTCTGATCCATTGGCTTTAAAGGATCTTGATTAGCAAGCTGATGTGACAAAAGTTTAAGAAAACCATCTTTTCCTAACTTATTATGTTCTTTAGCATCAACAAACTTTTGCTCTGGTCTTATTCCGGCCATATCGTTTAGCTTTTCACCAATAGCCTTAGCCTTTTTCTTAGAGCTACTTTTTTTTAATGCAATTCCATTGAATGGGTTTGCTTGTTGTGGTCTACCTATTTCAGCCATTAAGCACCAAGTCTTTCTCTATACATATTCCACAGTTCTTGCCTTCTCTCTCTTCCACTTTCTTGGTGATTAGAAGATGCAAATTGTGGATTCTTGCTAGAGTTAAATCCGTTATTATTCTGGTTTGAGCTTCCATCATTTTTATTAGAAGATGATTGGAAAGAAGAGTCACTTGTTAAAGCGACTTTAACCTCTCCTAATTTTACACCAGATTTCGACAAGCTCTTAATCATTTCTACTTCATTATCTTGAAAAAATGCCTTCGCCTTATCAGATGCTGCATTTATTTCTAAGTTAACTTGATTAGGAAGCTCACCTTTTGAAGCACTTACTTTAAACTGACCAAGAGAATCATGCTTTACTAGTAGTTCAACACTATCCTGATTCTCTAGCCTAGAAGTTGTAATATATTCAGAAATTTTATCAATTAATTGTTCTGTGTTTTGAATATTTATTGAACTAAGATCCATTACATTAGTAGCTACTGATGTAGTTGCTGAGTTCAGACCCATTGTTGCTTTTGTTGCACCAAAATCAAGAACTTTACTTCCTAAATACTCAGCCCCTTCAGTACTTTCTACGGCGCTAAATAAAGCTGATTCCGTATCTGTGACATTCCCCATAACAGAAGAAGTTTCTTGAGAGTTAATAAATGGGTTTTTCCCAGCAAAGACACTTTTATTTATGGTTTCTTGCTCTTTACCAAAAGCAGAAATTGCACTTTTAGAATTTGGAAAAAATGACTGCCTAGCATTACTCATCTGTTCAGCATTAACAACTTTTCCCATAGCTTGATTTTGCATAACAAAATCTTGTGCGCTTTGAATTGGCATCTGAGCTGGCTTTGATCCATTAATATTTTTTAATGAGATCAACTTTCCATTCGCAATTTTTGGATCAACAACTTCTTCTACTTCCACATTTGAATTCGAGAAGTTCTGTCCCTTTATTTCGATTGTATTTTGAATCGGCTTTTCTATAGACTTAACTTCAGCTTGTGTTCCTAAAAGAGCTTTTAAACCTAAAGGCCCATTCTTAATAGTAGTCTCTTCTACTTTTACACTCTGCTCTGTGGATAAGTCTTCACTAGGCATGAAGTCCATAAAAGACTTTGCCAATGCTTTCTTTTGATTTGGATCAAGTTCAAGTGACTCGTCACTAAGAGACTCTAAGAATTCATTAGGAGTAATAGCACCACTTTTAGCTAACTCTTTCGCTTCCGTCAGCAGAGATAGAAACTCTCCTGAAGCCGCTTCCGTAGAAACAGTACTATCAGCTGCCGTCTTCGATGACGGTGTGCTAATGAGAAGTGATTGTAGTAAGTCTGTGTTAAATTGCATTAGTTCCTATATTTTTGCTCAACCTATATTGCGCAGTGTATCTATCTTTTCATAGTCATGTACTGTTTTTGAAGCCGGGCAGAAACTTCCTTATCCATCAAATTGAATATTTTCGATACCTTAGCAGCTTCAAGCCTTCCTAATATTTGAACAGAAAGGGAAGATTCTTGTACTGACAGTACATCAGCTGCATTTTGAGGCCTCATTCCAGAGACAACATCAACCATATGATCAATTCTTTTGGCCTCTTTTGAATCTACATTATCAAGACAAGAAATAAATTTCTCTTGTTTCTCATTAAAACTTTGAACTCTTTTTAAAAAAGACTTCTCGTTGATTTTTAATGATTGAGCTTTTTTCTGTAACTCTAGCTCTCTTTTTTCTAGCTGCTCTTCTTTAGTAAGCAATTGAGCAGAAAATTCAGTCATCTTAGAGCGACCAATTTTCTTTAAACTTTTTTCAACTTCATCCATAACTGCTTTTCGAAATTCTTCTTTTGTAAAAGAAAGCTTATCTTCTTTCTTATCTTGGGCGATAGAACTGATGTTACAAATCATAAGAATAAATATTAATAATAATTTCATTAGCTATTCCCCTTAAGAATACGTCTAATTTGAACTAACTCGTCCACATTTTCTTGATGTTTCTTCTCTAGTTTCTTTTTATATTCTGTTTGTTTCTTCTCTTTTAGATTCTCAATTACCTTAACCTCACCTCTTGCAGTGGCAAGTTCTTTTTGTTTGGAATCAAATTTCTTTTTCAATGCGTATATTAGGTTCTCTTGATTATCGATTGCTGAATTTTTAGTTTCAATAAACTTAGGAAAGAACTTTATCATTTCTCCTGCTGAAGGGTCTGCCATAAATGTTTCCTGTGCTTCGTAAGTTTCTTGAATATCTTTCTTTAATTTAAGAATTTCTTCTTCTGCCCCATTTATTTGCTTAAGAATCTCCCCAAGTTCAACCTTTAAAGTTCTCTCTTTAAACTCTCTAACTTTTAGTAATCCATTCAATTTAAATTTGAACCCTTTCATTTATTAACCTTCCACCGGAGGGTTAATAGTATTTTCAGCTGTACGTGCAAGCTCGACCATACGATCATATAACTCTTCAATTGAAAGGTAGTCACTCATTCCTTGAAATTGCTTGAGTAAGGCCATGAGTTCATCATAAATAACCATAGCTTTATCTACCTTAGGATTTGATCCTCTTGCATAGGCGCCAACATTAATAAGGTCTTCATTCTCTTTATAAGCTGATAATAGGTCTCTTAAATGTGATGCTACGATTTTGTGCTCGTTTGATGTAACTTTATTCATGACCCTTGAAAGAGACTGAAGAACATCAATGGCAGGAAACTGGTTTCTTGAAGCCAAGTCTCGGCTAAGAATAATATGTCCATCTGCAATCGCTCTAACCGCATCAGCAATTGGCTCATCCATATCTCCCCCCTCAACAAGTACTGTATAGATACCAGTTATTGTTCCAGAGTTAGATTTAGTACCGGCCCTTTCCATCAACTTTGGTAGTTGAGCAAAAACAGAAGGTGTGTAACCTTTTTGACCAGGTGGTTCACCTGCTGATAGTGATATTTCTCTTTGGGCCATCGCAAAACGAGTAATAGAGTCCATCATCAATAATACATCATTATTCTTATCTCTAAAGTATTCGGATATCGTTGTTGATACATAGGCAGCCTTCATTCTAATTAAAGGCGAAGTATCAGACGTAGCGACAACGATGACAGACTTCTTGATACCTTCAGGTCCAAGATCAGACTCGATAAATTCCAAGACTTCTCTACCCCGTTCTCCAATTAGCGCAATAACATTTACATCAGCACTGGAGTTTTGAGCAATCATCCCCAGTGTTACTGACTTACCAACACCTGAACCGGCCATAATCGCCAATCTCTGTCCTTTACCAGCAGTCATAAAACAGTTTATAGCATGAACTCCTGTATCTAGAGGCTCACTTATTGGTGGTCTATCAAGAGGGTTTAAGGCAACACCATAAATGGAACGAGTCTCTTCTATATCTTCAATCGGACCTTTGCCGTCAATAGGATTCCCTTGAAAATCAATAACTCTTCCAAGCATATTTTGAGATAATTTGATTGTTGTTGTTAAGTCTTTTAAATAGACTTTAGTCTCTGAGTTGATACCTGATATCTCATCATAAGGCATGGCCATACACTTATGACCATTGATTGCAACGACTTCTCCGAAGCATTTCTCACCATATTCAGTAACAAATTCTACATTACTTCCTATAACTGCTCTGGATAGATTAACTTCATAGAGCATACCTTTACTAGAATGAATCTTCCCTACCTTCTGGTAAGGAGTTGAGTATTCATAGGCTTTATGAATAGATAATAAATCGAGTTCGTTAGGATTCTTCTGAGTCACTATCGTCATCCTGTACTAAGTTCTCAACAACTTTATCTAAACTAGCTGTTTCTGGATTTTGAACTTCTGAGTAAGTCATAACCTCATCCTGCAGAAGACCAACAGGTTCAAATAGCTTATCTAAACTTTTCATCTGTTGATTAATAGAACCATTTAAGATTCCCTTATCACACTCTAGGACGATTCCTGGACCTTCGATATCATAATCAATTTCAACTCTAACATTGTGGAGTTCACCTAGCTTCTCTTGAACAGTCTGAAGAACATCAGGCATTTGTTCAAAAGACTTCTGATCAACATGAATGAGAAGGTTTGATTTGGTTTGAATTTCTGTGATCAATTTTTCAAGTAGATTCTCAATATATTGTCCATCGTCCTTAAGTTCTCTTAAAACAATCCACTTTGTTAGATTCCTAACAAGACCATAGATCTGTTTCTTTTGTGTGAGTAGGATCTCTGAGCGTGTGTGTAGCACTTCGACAATCATATTTGTAAGATTCTGTAATTTTTCTTCAGAAGCAAGTTTATTTTGTGCAAAAACTTCATCTCTTCCGTTTTGAACACCTTCTTCAAATCCTGCCTTATAAGCATTTTCTTGAATTGCAGCAACTCTTCTTTTAACTTCTTCTTCAATTCTAACTTCGCGTTCTTTAAGAACTTGCTTATTAATACCTCTATGCTCTTTAACAATTGGAGATATCTGAAAGTCGGACTTTTCAGCATTAACTCTTTCAGTCTTAATAGCAACTTCTAAATTATTTGTTTGCGCAGGTGTTAATTGACCAATCTCTTTAAATTCAAAATTTCTTGCTTTTCCAGAAACATCATCATTAGGAGAAAATGCGTGAAACTCATATTCTGATACTTCACCAAATAGTTCATTATTATTTGCCACAATTCCCCCTATAGCCTTTTTCTATTAAACAAGAGCATCTCCATCTCCACCTCTAGAGATAAATGCTTTACCTTGAGACTCAAGTTCCTTACACTTCTGAACAATTTCAGCTTGAGCTTTCTCAACATCCGAAAGCTTTGTTGGTCCAAGCGCATCAAGATCTTCTTGCAGAAGCCCTGCGGCCCTATTTGACATATTTTTAAATAACTTTGCCCTAATCTCTTCAGGCGCTGTCTTAAGTGCAATAACAAGTTTTTGTTGATCAACCTCTTTAAGAAGAGATTGAATACCTTTATCATCAACGTAAACAAGGTCTTCAAATACGAACATAAGCTTACGAATCTCTTCAGCAAGTTCAGGATCTTTCTCTTCAACTCTACCCATGATATTTTTCTCAGAGTTCTTATCCATAAGGTTAAGCATATCTGCAATTGGCTCAACACCACCAAGTTGATTAGTATCAATCGACCCAAGAGTACTAAGTTCTGTTTTAAGTACATCATCAAGTTGTGCAATAAGTTCAGGAGATACATAATCTAAGTTAGACACTCTCAATACAACTTCGGCCTGTAGTCCTTCAGGAAGTCTTCTCAAAACATCTACTTTTCTCTCAGCATTTAAGTGAGCAATAATCAGAGCAATTGTTTGCGGATGCTCATTAATCAAGAAGTTAGCTAGAGTTCTAGTATCCACAAGTTCTAAAGACTCTAGAGTATTTGAAGTTCCAACATCAACAATTTGACCAAGAAGTTGCTTTGCTCTATCTTCACCAAGAGCATTGATTATAAAATCTCTCCCTCTGTTTTCTGAAAAGAGTAAGTCATTTTCTTCGTTTAAGTGAGAGTAGAACTCTTCAAGAACTCTTTTTATCATCCAAATAGATGCTTTCTTAATAGAAGACATCGCATTAATCATTCTCTTAACGTCATTGTCACGCATATGAGAGAAAATTAACTGAGTAGTTGTTACACCTAGCGAACTTAATAAGATTGCGGCCTTATCTTGTCCTGATAATAACGAATACTCTACATCTGGTTCTAAACCTTGTTCTGACATGCTCTATCCCTTTTACTAAGCAATCTGTTTATCTGATTCTTGAGAGTGAATTATTTCGTGAATAACTTGTGCTGCCTTGGCAGGGTTACCTTCAACCAGTGAAATAATTTTCTCTCTCAACATATTCCCTTCAATCTTTTCAGGGTTTAGCTTCTCTTCAATTTGCGGTAATGCATCTTCAAGTCCAGGTAACTTTTGATTTGCCTGCACCTTTTCAAGTTCTTCAAGAGTCTTAGGTAAGAAATCTTCAACAGTTTCAACAGTATTATCTGTAATCCACTGAATGAAAGGTCTAACAACTAAGAAGAAGAATAATGTAATCGCTAAACCAACTGTTAAGTATTTAACAATATTCTTAATTAACTCTCTATTGGCCTTTTCTCTCATTAGAGCTTCAATAGATGCCATGTCCTCTTGCGCAAACTCCATATTCTTAATAACGATTTGATCACCTCTTTTGGCATCAATTCCTAAAGTAGATGAAACAATTGCTGAGAAGTTTGCTAAGTCTGCCTCTGACCATCTTTCATACTGAGACGACATGACTCCATCAGCACCTTTTACTTGAACTCTTCTTCCATCAATCATTACAGCAGCACTTACTTTTCTAATTCCTGCCGTTGGATTTTTAGACTTAGTTACTTTAGAAGGTACATTATAGTTTCTAGTCGTTAATGATTTATCTACATTATTACTTGTTTCTGGAATTCCTGGCTGAGGTTGCTCACCTGGAAGATTTGATCTAGCTCCAGGGATTCCCTGTGGAGAAGGTCTAGATCCCTTTAGTTTTTGATTATTTGAAACTTCAGAAAGAACGGCTTTATTTTCTGAATCAAATTCAGTTTTAGTAGATATTGATTCAGTAAAATCAAGATTAACAGTAACTTTTGCGATAACCTTACCTTGACCAACAACCTTAGCTAAGATCTCTTCAATTTGTTTTTCATACTGTCTATTCACTTTAGCTTCTAATGCCATTCTATTAGCAGTATAGGCCGTCATTTGGTCACCAATATTTTCAGATAACTTCTTACCTCTATCATCTAGGATCACAACATTTTCATTTCTCATTCCATCAATTGAACTGGCAACAAGTGAAGCAATACCTTTAATTTCGTTAGTTGTAAGAGTTACCCCTCTTTCTAAATCAACAACAACTGACGCTGTTGGTGCTTTCTTTTCAGAAACAAAAGGACTTGATTCTGGAATCGACAAGTGAACACGAGCTCTTTTAACACCTCTAATATACTTAATCGTTTTAATAAGCTCACCTTCTAGTGCTCTTTGCTTATTAACTTTTTGTACAAAAGATGTTGTTCCAAATGATTGCTTATCAAAAACTTCATACCCAACAGAACCAGAGAAATTCACTCCAAGAGTTGCGATCTCAAGTCTCCATTTGTTTATTAAGTCTTCTGGAATACTAATTGTTTTACCATCATTAGACATTTCGTATGGAATCTTCTTCTCTTCTAGTAGTACAGCTATCTTTTTCGAGTCCTCTCTATTTAGATCTGTGTAAAGAACATCTAAACGAGTCTTCGAGGCCCAAATAACTATTCCAATAAAACACGCAACAATAAACGAAGCTATTGTAACAAGTCCTATTTTCTTACTAGCATCTAAGCTATTAAAAAATTCTGTGAAATTCCTTATGATCTTTTCTAAAAAATCTTGCAACGGAATCCTCCTGATAAATTAGCCAACTCTTCCTGAGTAAGCTTGTTGCCCCCAACTAATTAAACTTGCATTCTCATGATTTCTTTATAAGCATCAATAACCTTTGTTCTAATCTGGTTCATTGTCTTAAAGGCGATATCGGCCTTCTCTACTGCTAACATAGTCTCATGTAAATTCTTAGACTCACCTGTTACTAATTTTTGAATGGCAACGTTAGCTTCTTGTTGTAATCCATTCACTTGAGAGACTGAACTTGCCAACATCTCTCCAAAAGTTTCCTTTGAATGAGGTCCTTTGACTTCATCAAAAGATAGTTCATTAAAGTTGATAGATTTTGCAGCATCGAGCTCAGCGCTCTTAGTCCAATCTTTTGCACTATAGTTATTAAGTATACTTTGCATAGATCCTACATTCTGTACTGGCATAATCTATCTCCTTAGTTTCGACCAATTTCTAGGGCCTTCATGGCCATATTCTTAGTCGTATTCATTGCATTGATATTGGCCTCATAAGCTCTTGAGGCCGATATCATATTTGCCATTTCTTCCATTACATTGATATTCGGCATGGCCACATAGCCTTGTTCATTCGCATCAGGGTGAGACGGATTGTACTTTAGGATCGGAGGTCTGTTAGTACTTATCACCTCTGTTGCTTGAACAGTTTGTGCCTTTTCATCAATTTCTCCCTCTAAAATCTCAGAGAAAGTTTCTCTCGCTGGTTCAGAGCCAAAAACAACTTCTTTTCTTCTATAAGGGCCACCTTCGG
Organism: Halobacteriovorax sp. HLS; assembly: GCF_004006665.1. Classification (NCBI taxonomy): domain Bacteria; kingdom Pseudomonadati; phylum Bdellovibrionota; class Bacteriovoracia; order Bacteriovoracales; family Halobacteriovoraceae; genus Halobacteriovorax; species Halobacteriovorax sp. HLS. The sequence goes on along the minus strand of NZ_QOCL01000004.1, from coordinate 145,101 downwards.
CAGTCCTAGTTGTTTCAGTATTAGCAATATTAGAGGAAATCGCGGCCATTCGCTTTTTGTTAGCGGATAATCCTGATGAACTTATTTTTAAAGATGTTAACAAATCCATTTAATCTCCCTAGTTACTTGAACCAACTGCATATTTCATAAGACCAATTTTCTTATTTAAAAGCTGTATGGATGCGTCATATAAAATTTTATTTTCGGCCATCTTAGCTAGCTCAGCATCTCTATCAACAGTATTTCCATCATCACTGACAACACCATTTGGATCATCGTAAATTTCAGGTTTCAAATTATTAAAACCACCATTTCCTACATCGAAGTGTCTTTCATCTGTTGTATTCATCTGCATTTTGCCATCTACATCTAGAGCTCTAGCAAGAGCAGATTCAAAGTCAATTTTCTTGGCCTTGTAACCTGGTGTCTCTGCGTTAGCAACATTAGAAGAAATAATCTCTTGTCGCATCTGTCTGAAGTTCAGTGATGCAGCTAATGCTTGAATTGTTTTATTCTCTAGATTCATACTAACTCCTTAAACGTTTGGAATTATCTTAAATTAACAAAATATGCTGAACCATTACTTCTATATTCATTAATCTTATTTCTTAAAGTTCTAATAGATACTCCTAAAATCTTAGCAGCTTGTGTTCTATTTTCACTTGTATGAATAAGAGCTTTCTTAATTAAAAGTTTTTCAGCTTCTTTTAGTGACATTAATCTGATTCCATCAGAATCATCTTCACTCATCATACTTACAGCTTTCTTCTCACCAATTTCAAGATCTGCTTCAGTAAGAACACCTGTTGAGTTATTTTCAATAGCATTTTCTAAAACTGTTCTTAATTCATTAACATTATGAGTCCAGTAGTGACCTAGAATTTTATCCATTGCTGTAGTATCAACTGTAACTTGAGCTTCAGAAAATTCCTGAACAAAGTGTCTTGCGATTTCTTCAAGATCTGTAACTCTTTCTCTAAGAGGAGTTAAAGAGATAGCATTTGATGAAATGAATGTATAAAGCCCTCTATAGAATCTTCCTGATCCAACGAGCTTAGATAAATTCTTAGTAGTTGTAGCAATGATTCTTACGTCAATATCATAGTCTTCAAGTTCATTTAAGATCTTGTGAAGTCTTTTTTGAAAATCATCTTCAAGACAGTCAATATTTGCAAATACAACTGTTCCAGAATTAGCTGCCTCTAGTACACCCTTTTTAAAGTGACCAGTCTCTTCTTCTCTATAACCAAGAATAAGATTTTCTACTGTTTGGGCATCATTTGAACAATCGACACATAGGTACGTATTATTTGCTCTTGTAGAGTTAGCATGAATATAACGACTAAGCGCTCTTTTACCTACACCTGTCTCACCTACAACGAGCACTGGAGCTTTAGTGACCGAAATGTTTCTAGCAACTGAAATTGCCTTTGTAACTTTTGGGTCTCTTCCAAAAAGCTCTACCTTTACTGTTTCCATTTGACCTCCTGTCAATGATTGTCCAATCCGTTGGACATAAAATTATAAAGTTCTATTCTTAATTTTCAACATACTCAATTCACTTCTTGCAAGGTCCTTAATATGCTCATCTACGCCATCCTGACCAATGAGCTCTTCAAGAACTTTCTTACCTTCTGTATCTTTTTGATTATTTAAAAGTGAAAGACCCAATAAGTAATTAAGTCTTCCAGAATATATAGACTTCTCAAATTCCTTTTTAAAAGAATTTATTTTCGCTTCCATTAATAAGAAGCTCTCGGCCGTTTCATCGCCTGCCAATAGCTCAATATTAAGATATGATACTTTTTCTCTAACAGAATCCATATATGGATTCCTCTTTTTTAGACTAGCGCTATCTTTTAAAAGTGCATTAGCTACTCTTTGGTACTTCTTTGTGTCTCCTAACTCGTATAAGCAATCTGTGTATGCCTTAATGAGTTCTGCAACTTCTTTAGGGTCAGATACTGATTGTTCATTTCCACTTGCAAGAAATTTCTCAAAGGCCTTTGAACCAACTTTCCATGCACCTGTTCTGTGAGCAACTATACCTTTGTAGAACTCAAGTTTCTTAAGCTCAACCTTGTTTTTTTCAACAAAAGCAATATCTTTTCTAACAAGAGACCAGTTCTTCATTTTTATATTTCTAATAATTTGAAGTTCAGCAAGTAGAGAGTCATTATTTGCATTATTCGTCCTAGAAACCCAAATTGGAAAGGTCTTCGCAACTTCTAGACCTTGTTTTGAGAATCTCTCGTAAACCTTATCAAATCCTTTAAAAAGTCCTAGCTTCATGTATGAGTTAGCGACATAGAAATTCATCTGAGGATCATTAGCAACTTTATCAATAAACCTATCTTTATAGATTTCCCAAGCCTTTATTACGTCAGCGTACTGTCCCTTTTTAAAGTTTGTACTAATTAGACCGTATACTATCTCCGCTCCATCACTTTCAAATACTCTTCTATCTGTTGGAACCATTGATTTAAGAGGTAGAGCATTTAGATACGCTAGGGCTTCATCAAACTTAGCTTCAACAATAAATGTTCTTAACCTTACTAACCATAGTAATTTTTTAAGATCATCATTAAGTTCAGACTGCTCAATACCTGCTTGTAAGAAGACTTTTGTCTCTCTATCTAGTTCAGTAACATTCTTTTTTCTTAAATTTCTAAGTGCAACATATCTAATTCTTGCTTCAAAACCAATTTCTGAATCTTGAGATCTATTGATTGTATTCTTATAAAGATTTTCCGTTTCTTTAAAATCTTTACCTTGAACCTCCCATGACTGCGCAATTCTAATTCTTGCGTGAGAGCTCTTAGTGTTAAAAGAGTTGTCTTTTAAGTATTCATCATAAAGTGATATTGCATTGTCATATTTTGCATTTCTAAAATAAGATTCAGCAACATTAAATAGAATAACAGAGTGTATTGGCTTAACAAGTCCTGCTTTTCTTTGTTCATATAGTTTAATAACTTCTTCAGATTGCTCTAATGAAATGTAAGTATAGATTTCATAAGCAAGCATTACTTGTTTTGGTAATATTTTTTGAATCGTCTTCTCTTTAAGTAGTTCTTGTACTTTTTCAATCTGCTTTAAATTTGCAAGACTATAGAGAATTCCTTCCGCTGCATAGTTAGACTCTTCGTAGTCAAAATTTTCTTTCGAATCTACATAATACTTCTTTGTTAATTCAAGAACTTTAATATTATCGTTGGCCTGAATATAGTAAGGAATCAAATACTTATAGATACCTCTTCTTAATTCATAGTTCTTACTGATTTCAATAATATTTTCGAACATATTAATGCTCATTTTAACTGGCTCGAAGTTACCTTTTGCAAAGTTTTCTCTTAAAATTGCATTGGCCTTCATGAATTCGTTAATATCAGCATTTTTCTCAGTTCCAAATTTCTTTTCATACAACTTTATAGACTTGTACATAAGTCCCCACTTCTTCTTTCTGAAAAGATTAATGGTAAGTTGCATATGTGCTTCTTCTTCACCTTTTGATACTTCTCTATTTTTTATTTCAAAGAAGTACTCAGGTGTTTTTCTCTCTAAATTAATTACCTTCTTTAACTCTGGTGCAATTGGTGAGTAGTCCCATAAGAAAGAAGCTCCATATCTAAAATCGCGGTAATCAGAGTCTTTATTATTTACGATAGCTTTTTGTAGAGGGGTACTCTTTGGTACACTCTTTTTCGCAACAGGTTTAGTCTTTTTAGCTTTTACTGCTACTGCTGCGCTAGTGTTTACCTTTGCCTTAGGTTTAATTTCTGAAATAGGCGTATCATCACTAGTATCCTCTCTCCAGAAGTCGATAACTAATTTCTTATCTCTTTCTTTATAGAAGCTAAATAGCTCTACATCAGATGACTTAAGTTCAACTACGATTTTCGAAGCATTACTCATGTCATTTGGACCAATCGTAGTAACAGTATTAATATATTTACGATCTGGATCAAAATCCTTAATTGCTTTTTCTAGGTCTGAATAGAGTTCTCTATTAAGTGTCTTCAAAAAAACCTTGTTGTCTTTCTTTTGTATCGTTATTAGATCTTTTGGTGAAAAGATATTCCATCTCAGATGAGTTGAACCTTTTTCTTGCGTAATAATTCCTGCACTCACATTTAGACTTGAGATAAGAATTACTAGCGTCAAAATTTTGTTCTTAATGGCTTGCATAATGGACGAAACTTCCTGTTTCAAAGTTAATGCTACCGTGTTGGTCTGATTAAAAGTTCATCCTAAACATCTAACCCCAGCACACACCAACATTTTACCCGTTTTAGAAAAAAATGAAAGGAAATTTTTTCCAATAGGCTAATTTTTCCGCTCAAAATTATGACAGTAAGAAAATGTAACGTGTTAATGGGCTTCTAGGGCATTTTAGTGTCAAAATGCCCTAGCTAAAAACTACAGTATAAAAGAATTTTGGTTTGGTATTAGTGGAGATCGATCTGTTTTTTCTTCATCTTTTCGATCAATGTTGTTCTATTCATTGAAAGAAGTTTTGAGGCCTGATTTTTATTACCAGAAGTTTGTTCAAGCGCCTGAAGAATTAAAGAGTCTTCGATATTAGAAAGTGTCTGTTTCAAATCTATTCCTGATTCAGGAAGAGTTATTAAGCTGTCATAAGAATTCATATAGTGAGGAGCTCTTTCTAAAAACTTAATTGGAAGATCAGTTGCTCTAATGACACTTCCTCCACGAAGAATCACAAGCCTCTCCATTAAGTTCTCAAGCTCCCTTACGTTACCTGGCCAATCATATGACAATAGTAACTCTAAAGCTTCATCATCAAATTCAATATTATTTCTTCCATCTGCACTTACAAATCGCGACAAGAAGTAGGAAATTAATAACGGTATATCTTCTCTTCTTTCACAAAGAGATGGAACCTTAATCGGAATTACATTTAATCTATAATAAAGGTCTTCTCTAAAGTTTCCTTCTTCAACATGTTTTTCAAGGTTTCTATGCGTAGCTGTGATAATTCTTACATCAACCGGAGTTGTAGTTGTACTACCAACCCTTTCAATCACTCGTCCCTGTAGAACCCTTAATAACTTCACCTGTAGAAGTAGAGGCATATCTCCTATTTCATCTAAAAAAATTGAACCTTTGTCAGCAAGTTCAAAGCGCCCTTTACGACTTGATATTGCACCAGTGAAGGCCCCTTTCTCATGACCAAAGAGTTCACTTTCTAGTAGCTCTCCAGGAATAGCACCACAGTTTACAGAAACCATTGAGTTATCTTTTCTTAAAGATAGTGAATGAATAGCATTAGCAATTAACTCTTTACCTGTTCCCGATGGACCATTAATAAATACAGTTGATCCTGACTGTGCAACTTTTTGAATTCTCTCAAAAACAAGCTTCATCTTACTGGATCGTCCAATCATTCCACAAAACATATCTTCTTCTGTAGGAGATTCTATTTTAAGAGATTGATTAAGCTTTGAAGACTTTTGATTCAATTCAACTTTCGAAGTCGCTTTGAAATCTTCTTCCTTTAAACCTAGCTTAGAGACACATGCCTTAATTACAAGACTCGTCAAAACATCTAACTCAAATGGTTTAGTTAGATAGTGGAATACACCTTTCTTAGTTGCAGTGATTGCAGTTTCAATAGATGCAAAACCAGTCATCACAATCGGTATGAATTTATGACCTTTATCTTTTAGAATATCAATTAAAAGAAGGCCATCTGCACCTCCGTCATCAAATGTGATATCGGTTATAAGTATAAACTTATCACTGCCTACATTCCCATCAATTGCTTCAATAGCGCTTGCAGGATCATTAAAGTAGTTAACAGTAAGATTTAATTTCTTTTGTAAAAATTTTTTGAGGGTCTTACCAAAAATCAAATCATCTTCAACGAGGTAGATTTCGGGTAAATTTGGACTAGAATTTTCTGTGTCATATGAATCATGTAGAAATTGAAATTCGTTCAAACACCGTCTCCTTAGTAACCTAGATAGTTTTTTTCAAAACTTTAGGTACGAAAATCGTAGCCGTTTTAAGAGACAGTGTCAATTTCTCAACACCCTGGAAATAGTTACCTAAAGCTAAAGAATTCTTACATTTGAGAGGTTATTTTTTACATATCTTGCTTTTGAAATTCAAGAATTTGTTGAACTGATTGATTTGGACCACCAGACATAACCCAATAACCCAAACTAAGAAATGAAATAAAAGCAGTCATTCCAAATGCGACAGCAATTAACCTAATATCCTTAACCCAATAAAGATAACAGAAGTACCCAGCAATAATTATTGAAGGAACTGACCAAAAAGGAATATATTTAATTATAAAGAAGGTTAAATCCATAAGTAATGATAGTCGACAGACAAAAAAAAAGCCAGTCTATCGACTGGCCTTCTTTAATAATAATTTAATTAAAAACTAGAATAGACCTTTTAGTTGATCTAAGTGAGTTAGCTTTTCCCACGGGAAAGAAGTTGCTGTTTCACGACCAAAATGTCCGTAAGCAGCAGTTTCAGAATAGATTGGTCTCAATAGGTCTAGTCTTTCAATGATAGACTTAGGAGTCATATCAAAGATTTCATTAACTGCAGCATTAATTTTGTTAATATCAACTTTTTCAGTTCCGTAGCAATCAACCAATAGTGACATTGGTCTAGCAACACCAATTGCATAAGCAACCTGAACTAAAGCTCTATCAGCTAGACCTGCAGCAACAACGTGCTTAGCGATCTGTCTAGTTGCATAAGCAGCGGAACGGTCTACTTTTGAAGGATCCTTACCAGAGAAAGCCCCACCACCGTGAGCACCATGACCACCGTAAGTATCAACAATAATTTTTCTACCTGTTAATCCACAGTCACCCATTGGTCCACCGATAACAAATTTTCCAGTTGGGTTTAAGTAAATATTTGTATTGTTATCAATCAGGTGCGAAGGAATAATCTTATTAATTACTTCTTCTCTTAATCCTTCTTGAATTTGCTTTAAAGTCATCTCAGCTGCATGTTGAGTAGAAATAACGATAGCATCTAGCCTCGTAATCTTTCCATCTACATATTGCGCAGAAACCTGAGTTTTACCATCAGCTCTTAAAAGGGGTAACGTTCCATCTTTTCTTACTTCAGAAAGTCTCATTGCTAACTTGTGAGAAAGATCAATAGTTAACGGCATAAAATTATCAGATTCATTAATTGCGTATCCAAACATTAAACCTTGATCACCAGCACCTTGCTCAGTAAAAGTTCCTTCTCCAACATTAACACCCTGGGCGATATCTGGAGACTGCTTATCAAGTGCAACCATTACAGAACAAGTATTACAGTCAAAACCTTTATCAGAATGATCATAACCAATTTCTCTAATTTTATTTCTAACAACTTCTTGGAAATCGATATTAGCTTTTGAAGTAATCTCTCCAGCTAGAACAACCATTCCAGTTGAAATCATAGTCTCACAAGCTATTCTCGATTGTGGGTCTTGAGCAAACATTGCATCAACAACTGCATCAGAAATTTGATCGGCCATTTTATCAGGGTGCCCCTCAGTTACTGATTCAGATGTAAAAACATAATCTTTTAACATATTTTATCTCCATATAAATAGATTTTATTAAACAAATAATACACTACTAAAGAGAAACTATACTTATAGAAATAGTGATTAACAATGAAAATATTAGTATTTATTGAACTGTTTTAAAATAACGAAAGTAGTGTGGATTTCTATATTTATAGAAGTGTTTACCAATTCTATCTGCGACATAAACCTTTTTTCCAATTTTAATTACTTGGAAGTTCTCCCCCCTTGCTGTCGTAAAGTCATAATGAAAGGTGTACTCACCCTTAGCATACTTTTTTGCAAGGTAATTTGATCGGCTCACCTTTTTTCCTGGTCTCTCCTCTAAGGTCTTAAAGTCAGTCCAGATATCTGACATATCGATGCGTCCAAGCATTGAAGCTCTAGAGAAGTAGCGCACAGCTTCAAACTCTGTATTCGGTCTCTTAAGTAATGATAAAGCGATGGAGATATTCTCTCTTCTAAGAAACTTACCCATTCTTGTTTTATCAGGACAGAAAATTCTCAAATTTCCTGGAATGAAGAAATACGTAAATGAAAATTCACCTTCCTTAAGCATAACATTTAGCCACGGGTTTGATGCAATAGTCTCTTTTTCAAGTTCTAAGTATGGGTAGAGAGATTCTTTTTCTGAAATTCCATTATAGATTTTATCGTAGTAACGATTAATTACAACTTGAGCAACATCTCTTCTTTCAAGCATATCTCTTCCATCAATACCACCTACTTCATTAAACAAGATAGTATCTATGACGTATATGGCCTGTAATATATCAGGCTGATTCATCCAATACTTATAGGCCTGTGCTTCTTTTTTTAACACGTGATCTTTTAGAACATAACGTGCCTTTGACCTACGTTCCAAAAGATTACTTGTAGAAAAGGAGTGTCCGCTTTCACTTATCTTTCCATCTCTTAGCATTGTATAGAAACTTAAAGCCCTTTCAACTCTATCGTGCCACTCTCCCAACCTAGTTAGCTGATACTTAACACCACTTTTAAGATGCCATTCAATAGCATCAAAAGTTGCGGCCAAATCAAAACGAATATTTTCTTCAACAAAGTCAGATTGTTTAGAAAGACCAAGATAGAGAGTATCTAGTGTTGCTCTTAAGAACCTATCACTTTTTTTATGATCGGGATTTTGAGCTCCATCTTGAACGATTTTTCTATAAAAATATACTTCATTAGACTTGCGCTTTCCTTCGAGATCTAAGGATGTTTTATATTTATCGTAAGTTAATCTTAATTCTAGGTGGTCAATAGGAAATCGATAAGAGACCAAAAAATCTAATGATTCAATATAAGACTTTAACTCTTCTCTATAAGCTAAATATTGATATTTAGACTTATTTCGTATTTTCGTTTTCTTATCTAAATCTTGCTCTAAATAGAAATCTCTCTTTAATAATAAGAGATCATCTAAGCCTTTTTCTAGATTTTTAATTTTAGCGTATTCTAGTTTAAAATTCTTCTTTGACTTAAGAGATACAATCTTCGAAGAAATCCATTTCTTTTTGTTCTGTAATTCAGGAATAAATTTATTTACAGTTTTCTTATCTAGAGATTGATCTGGTAGCAAGGGTATAAAATTTCCATTTCCTTTAAACTCTTTATACTTTTCCCAAAATTTTTCTTCTACACCACCTTTACATTGAGACTTAGAAAAAGAATCTAATTTCTTTAAGTACTCTCTAACAAGCTTCTTATCAGAAATATCACTACTAAATACTTGTGAAGAAATTGTAGAAGTTGACGCAAGGGCACCACCTACAAAGAACCATGAAAGGAGAAACTTATTAAGAGATTTCATCAATAAATGTAGACTGCCATAGTCCCAAACAAGTACCGTTTGATAAAACTAGTAAGATAGTGTTCTCATCTACAATTCTATCTATTTCTACTCTGAGTTGCTCAAGATCTTTTACTACGACTCCACCAACACCTTTATCCTTTAAATGAGAGATTATTAGATCACCGTCTAGGTCCTTTGTACCCTTAACACTGGTAGGTCTTACAGGTTTTGAGAAAATTACATAATCGGCAATCTCAAGGGCCGTGGCAAACTCTTTTTGAAAGATACTACTTCTAGCTGTTGCAGAGTTTGGCTCGATTACAACCTTAACAGACTTATTAGGGTAAAGGTTTTTAATTCCTTCAGTTGTTAGAGCAACGGCCCTAGGGTGATGAGCAAAGTCATCAATAACAACAGCTCCTTTATATTTTCCTCTTACTTCTTGTCTTCTACGAACTAGAGTTAAACTCTCAACAGACTTTCTTACTTTTTCATACTCAATGCCCTCACTAAGCGCAAAGAGAATTACAGAGCAAAGATTTAAAATATTATGTGTCCCAACTAAATTCGTTGAAAAAGACAGCTCTGAGTTTTCCCAAGCAACTCTAAACTCAGTCCCAGCAGAAGAGATATTTCCAATTTTTACAATCTCTTCATTGTAAGGAAAGAAATTCGATTCACCAACTTTCTCCTCGTATTCAGAAACAAGATCGCGAGAAGCGTCATAGGATTGATCATAAAATATTTTTCCAGAGAAGCTTTCAAAAACATGTCTAAATTCATTCTTTATATCTTCTATATCATTAAAAATGTCTGCATGGTCAAACTCTAAAGAAGTTAGAATCATATGGTTTAAAGAATACAATCTAAACTTAGATATTTTTTCAAAATAAGCACTGTCATATTCATCAGACTCAATGAAGAAATATTTCCCATCACCCAAGCTCGAAGAGTTACGTCCTTCAAGTACTCCTCCAATAAAATAACCTGGATTAAAACCTAGCTTCTCGAATACTTGAGTCATCAAATATGTTGTTGTTGTTTTTCCATGAGTTCCTGCTACACCAACAACATTTACATCATCAAGGACAAGAGCTCCAAGTGCTGCTGGGAAGCTTGTAAATGCAACTCCGAGCTCTTCAATATGTTTTGCTTCGTCACTTTCTCTTGGAACTACGTTTCCTACAACAATCAGATCAAACTGCCTAAGATAGTCCATGTCGAAATCATTTAGATCATGCAAAGGAATGCCAGTAGATTCGAGGTAATTACTCATAGGAGGATAGAATGTAGTATCGCCACCTTCTACTTCATAACCTTTCTCTCTTAAAAGGCATGCACTTGCCCCCATTCCTGTTCCGCAAATTCTATATAGAAAAATCTTTTTGATTTTATTTTTATTTACTTTTAGCTCACTGCCAGTAATTCGATTTATTAGATTCATTTTTCTTCCATAAAAAAAAGCGACTTACAATATTGTAAGTCGCTTTTATTATACACAAGAAAAATAATATTATAAATCTCTATCTTAAGGTGATCTTTCTCTCGACCATATCTTCAGATACTTCTGAAATGTCGGATATTTTAGGGTCACGAACTAACCATAATTCATTTGGTTTATTTGGATTTCTAAAATAAGACATAGCAATGTCTCCATCTTCTTTTAGGATCTGAACAACCATTACAGAATCAGGATCGGCAGCGCCAATTCCCATGACTTCTTGCTGTCTTCCATACTTATAAGAAAAATCAGACCTTACTTGCTTAAGCCTACCAAGATCAACATCTTTATTCGCCCTTTGAACACCAATCAATACTCTTCCTTTTAGTTGATCTTTTAACTTCTCTATTACATCTGCATCATTTTGCATACCGTAGGTCACTTGAACTTGCTTTCCAGCATCATCTGTAATCGAAAATTGCATTGCACCCATAGCAAAGGCCTTTCCAACCTTTCTATCTTTTGAAGTGGAATATCCATAGCTAGTGCCGTATTGAGGCCCAGTTTCAGAGTGATCTTTAGCCATTTGAACAAGACCTCCACCAAAGAGATCATCGTTATAGCGATCAAAATCTTTCTCTACTACTTTTTTCATATCTTCTTGAGACATATTTCCACGCAATTGCTTAGCTACATTATTGGAAGTCATTTGAGAGTGAATCTTCGTGAAGATATTTATAACTTCTGACTCTTCAACTTCTCTACGATAGGCCAATCCCCTCCATACGACAGAGTCCTGGTACCATAGATTCATCTTAGAGTCCCAATCTGCTTTATTGAGGTAGGCACCTTGTCCAAAAGTTGCCTTAAAATCTCTATCTACGAATGATAAATTAACTTCTTGAAGACCTTCTTTCTTGTGAGTAAAATCGACTTTTACAGTTTTAAAAAAGTCTTCATATTTCTTATTAATTCCTAGTAAAGTATTGTGCGGATTCTTAACTATTTCATCCATTAACAATGGATCTTCTTCAAGCATATATGAGACAAACTCCATATACTGTCTAGGATTAACATCAGCAACTCTCGCATTCTCTCCAACCTTTGAAGAGCTATACTTCTTGTGATCAATACTAGAAGCTCTTGGTATATATGGTGAAAAAAGCTCAGGTGAGTTCTCTATTGGAAGATTAAGCTCCAAACGGGCAGTGATATCTTCATATAAGCTATTAGTTGACTCCATCCCCTTAACGACTTGTTCTGTCCAAACTTCAATTGGCGAGTATAAATCCATATTAGGGTCAGCAATTCTCGATGGAGGTAGTCCTTCTTTGATTAAAGCATAATTTAAAATGAATTCTCTAGTTGTTCTTCCATTTCCATTTCTAAATGGGTGGATTGAAACCATTTGTCTTTGAAAATCAACAACAAGATCTATATAGTCATTAATTTTCTCTTCACTACTTAAGTTTCCTAATGCTCTTCTAGACGATTCAAACCAAGAGAACCTTTCTTCAGTTAAGGCCTCAATCAATCTTGGCATCAGATCACTCTCACTAAAGTTTCGATCTCCGGCCTTAAATGCTTTTACTAATTCAAAAACTTCAGGATGTGTCTCTTCAATTCTCTCTAGAGCTTCATCTTTGATATTTCCAGGAGTAGGATAAACAATCTCCCCTTTATACCTTGCTACTCCATCAGTAGTGACACCAGAAGTAATATTAAAATCTAGATATACATTATTCTTTATATTCTCCAGTGCATCTTTAGTGACGCCTCTAGATTTTTCATTTCCTATAAGTGGTACAACTCTCATTTTTCCAAGCTGAGCTTCTGTAATCTCTTCAATGCCATCTTTCATCATAATTCGATGAACTTCTTTAAAGCTTTCTAAATTATATTCAGGATTATTTGTAATTAAGAACTTTCTGGCTTCTAAGTAATTTTCAAAAGCAGCTTCATCCCATTGAGGTGCTACAGCTTCTGCTCTGCGGCCTCTAAAGAAATTTCCAACTCTTCCCATGGCCTCTCGAGCGCTTCTTCTTCCCTTATTAAAGGCATATGGGTATTCCACATTAGAAAGCTTCTTATGACCTTGATAAACTTCGTTAATTTCTTTAACAGTGTAATTATAATCTACAAAGTGAATACTTTCGATCGCATTTAGAACACCTATTCTTTCGGTCTCTTCTATATTATTTGTGGCTTCAGTTAAAAGTGTTCTCTTAGTTTTAAAAGATGTTTTAAAAAAAGATTCAACAACATTCTTACATGATTCACTAGAAGCTGCTGGGTAGCGACTAATATAATTTAGTTCTTTCTTTTTTACAGAATAGAAAGTGCTTTGATGAGAACAGCCTGCTCCAGCAATCGTCATTGCAAGAGATAAGGTTAGCTTTTTATACATGAGAAATCCTCCATTTCAGAAGACTTTTCGGATAACTAACTAATATTCTTTAATATTCAAGACTAATTCAAAACATAGCCAACTATCCGTTTTTACATACTCCAGATAGCTTGACCAATTTCTTTGCGAAGCATGGTAAGGCCTTTTCTGTCATACCAGTAGCTTTTCGTCGCATTAGATAAAATAACAGCACCTCTTTGTTTTTCACAATCAATCCAAATTGAAGTTCCTGTGAATCCCAAATGTCCAAATGTTTTTGAAGAACAGCCACTTCCTGCGAGAGAGTTTTCTAGATCTGTCACAGTATCCCAACCATTTACAAATCGGTCAGATTTTTCCTCAAGTGCCTGATCCATAACTTCTAACATGGAAGTTTTATCATTGAGCTTAATTAAGCTCTGGCAAATACCATCAATAGTAGAGAATAGACCCGCATGAGAAACCTTCTCACCTAAGTAGTAAGCATTGTCATCGTGGACAGCACCGTTAATAACTTTCTTTCTTCTCATTCCTGTACTAGAGCATAAGTCTGTATCTTTCAAGTCAGTCCAATGTAAAAGCTCACTATCCCAATAGAATGAAGAGATAGAATAGAGATCTCTTTTATAAACTTTTTCAATCTCGAGCATTGCCCTTAAGGCCGAGTAGTCAGAGTAAAGTGTTGGAGATTCAACGATCTTAAAGCTATTTATATAACTTCTCCAATCTCTCGATGAAATTCTTCCTCCAGAAGTTAATCCGGCCCTATGGTTTAAAAGCAGCTTCATTTCATCTGTAAACTTTGAGGGATCTAGTAAATATGTAGCGGCTAAAGTTAGCGGTTTAGTCAAAGAGGCCAAGTCATAATAGAATCTTTCGTAACGAGAGTTAACGAAGTAATTTTCATGCCACTCTATTGTTTCAATTTTTTTCTTTTTAAAGTCAATAACTCCAACAGCAATATTATCAAAATGCTGCTGCTTCATTAACTTCTCTATAACTTGTTCAATTACTTTCATTACTTTAATGCCGCCTGGGCCGCTGCCAATCTTGCGATCGGTACTCTAAAAGGAGAGCAGCTTACATAATCAAGTCCGATATCGTGACAAAACTGAATCGAGCGAGGCTCTCCACCATGTTCACCACAGATTCCTAGATGAATATTAGGATTGGTCTTTTTACCTTCTATGCAGGCGTGCTTTACAAGAAAACCAACTCCGTCTCTATCAATTGAAACAAATGGATCAAGAGGCATTAGTCCTTTTCCAACATATTCAGGTAAGAACTTACCAGCATCATCTCTAGAGAGACCATAGGTTGTCTGTGTTAGATCATTTGTACCGAATGAAAAGAAATCAGCGTGAGGAGCTATTTCTCCAGCGGTTATTGCAGCACGAGGCAATTCAATCATTGTTCCTAACTTATACTTAATTTCGCTTTGCTTTTCTTCAAATACCTTTTTGATTTCATCTAAACATTCATCTTTTAAAATTACCAGCTCTCCAGATAAGGAAATTAAAGGAATCATTATTTCTGGAAGAACTTTAATTCCATTTTTAGAGCATTCTAGAGCAGCTTCTATAATTGCTCTCGTTTGCATTCTATAAATTTCAGGAAAAGTAACTCCTAGACGACACCCTCTGTGCCCTAGCATTGGGTTAAACTCATGTAACTTCTCACATCTATCCTCAACTAGATCTACATCAATTCCTAAGTAATCTGCCAACTGAAGCTTGTCTTGTGCAGTATGTGGTAAGAACTCATGAAGAGGAGGATCAAGTAGACGAATATTAACAGGAAGACCATTCATCTCATTAAAGATGCCGATAAAATCTTCTCTTTGAAATGGGAGAAGTTTATCTAAGGCCTTCTTTCTACTTGCTACATTATCAGCGTAAATCATTTCTCTAACGGCCAGAATTCTTTCAGGTTCAAAGAACATATGCTCTGTTCTACATAGGCCAATCCCTTGTGCTCCAAAAGAAATTGCAGTTTTACTGTCTTGAGGATTATCTGCATTGGTTCTAATATCTAACTTTCTAACTTCATCCGCCCATTTCATAAATGTTGAAAAGTCTTCAGAAATTGTTGCTGAAATAGTAGGAACTTTTCCTTCAATCACTTCACCGGTAGCGCCATCTATAGTTATCCAGTCCCCTTCTCTATAAACCTTACCATTGACTGTTAAAGTCGAATTAGCATAGCTAATGGCCAGCTGAGAACATCCAGCAACACACGGTTTTCCCATCCCCCTAGCAACAACAGCAGCGTGAGAAGTCATTCCTCCTCTAGCGGTTAGGATTCCTTGCGAAGCAACCATTCCAGCGATATCTTCTGGGCTTGTCTCTTGTCTTACTAGTAAAACTTTTTCACCATTTTCGTTCATGGTATGTGCTTTTTCCGAAGAAAAAGCAATTTGACCGCTACCTGCTCCTGGAGAAGCGGGTAAACCTGTCGCGATTATATTTTTAGCTACACAAGGATCGAGTCTAGGATGTAATAATTGATTAAGATCTTCTGGATTCATTTTAAGTAGAGCTTCTTTCTTAGTAAGAATACCTTCTTCCACAAGGTCAACCGCAATTTTTATACCTGCAGCGGCCGTTCTTTTTCCGTTTCTAGTCTGAAGAATAAATAGTTTATCTTTTTCAATTGTAAACTCTATATCTTGCATATCTTTATAATGCTCTTCAAGCCTAGTGTAGACTTCAACTAACTCGCCAAAAACTTTCGGCATTGCCTGCTCAAGAGTTGTAAGAGTTTTATTAGATTCATTCTTAGATAAATCATTTATGGGCTGTGGAGTTCTAATCCCTGCAACAACATCTTCACCTTGAGCATTTATTAAAAACTCACCAAAGAATTTCTTCTCACCTGTACTTGGATCTCTAGTAAAGCAAACTCCCGTAGCACAGTCCTCTCCCATATTTCCAAAAACCATAGACTGAACATTTACGGCAGTTCCCCATTCGTGAGAGATTTCATTAATTTCTCTATACTTAATTGCACGAGGATTATTCCAAGAACTAAAAACAGCAGCAATAGCTCTCCATAATTGATCCATAGGGTCTGTAGGAAAACCAATCCCTGTCTCTTCTAAGATAATCGTTTTATAAACAGATACGAGATCCTGTAAATCTTGAGCCGTTAACTGAGTGTCCTCTTCAACCTCTCTCGCTTCTTTTAGATCTTCTAGAGTTGACTCCAATAAGGCCACATTAAAGCCCATTACAACATTTGCATACATTTGGATAAATCTTCTATAGGAGTCCCAAGCAAAGCGAGGATTTCCAGTGAGCTTACCAAGGCCCAAGACAGACTCATCATTTAATCCAAGATTTAAAACCGTGTCCATCATTCCTGGCATCGAAACTCTTGCGCCAGATCGAACCGAAAAGAGCAGAGGGTTATTACTATCTCCAAACTTTTTACCACTTTCCTTTTCAACTAGTGATAATGCATCTAGAACTTGCTTCTTTATTTCATCATTAAGTGAATTAGCATTGGATACAAAATCAAGACACGCTTGAGTCGTAACAGTAAATCCAGGAGGAACACTTAGACCAAGCGAAGACATCTCAGCAAGGTTAGCACCTTTACCACCGAGAAGGTCTTTCATTCCCTGGTTCCCTTCTGTTTTATTAGAATTAAAGCTATAAACCCACTTCTTTACATTGGCCACAATACCCTCCCTGGGTGGAATCCAAATAAAAAAAGAGGTGACTAAGTCACCTCAAATTTAAAAACCTAATTTATCACGAAGATACGTATTCAATTGATCTAATCCAATTCTTTCTTGAACCATCGTATCTCTATCTCGAACAGTAACAGCGTTGTCATCAAGTGTATCAAAATCAAAAGTTACACAAAGAGGTGTACCGATCTCATCCTGTCTTCTATACCTCTTACCAATAGAGCCTGCTACATCATATTCCGCTTGATAATTTCTTTGAATCTCTTCAAACAACTTTCTAGCCGGAACATCTAACTTTTCTTTCTTAACTAAAGGCAGAACAGCAACCTTAACAGGAGCCAGTCTAGGGTGAAACTTTAAGACAACTCTTTCGTTCTCTTTGTCACCTTCATTTTCAACTCTATACGCATCACAAAGAACAGCAAGTAATGATCTATCACAACCAACAGAAGTCTCTAAAACATAAGGAAGATATTTTTTATTTCCATCTTCAGTATCAAGGTATTTTAAATTCTTCTTTGAGTATTCTTCGTGTTGCTTAAGATCAAAGTCAGTTCGAGAATGAATCCCTTCCATTTCTCCCCAACCAATTGGAAACTTATATTCAATATCTGTTGCCGCATCAGCATAGTGAGCAAGGTTATCTGGACCATGTGGTTCCCATCTAAGCATTTCCTCTCTAATTCCATTATCAAGGTGCCATTGCCAGCGAATTTCTTTCCATTTCTCCATGGCATCCATTTGAGTTCCAGGCTTTATGAAAAATTGCATCTCCATTTGTTCGAACTCTCTTGTTCTAAAAATAAAGTTACCTGGTGTAATTTCATTTCTAAATGCTTTTCCTATTTGAGCGATACCAAAAGGTAACTTCTTTCTCATCGTCTGTTGAACATTTAAAAAGTTAACAAATATACCTTGAGCAGTTTCAGGTCTTAGATAAACTTTTGATGAGCTGTCAGCAACTGCCCCCATTTGTGTTGAAAACATTAGATTAAAGTCACGTGGTTCAGTAAATGAATCAGATGAGCCACATTTAGCACAAGGTTTAGTTGTATCAATCTGATCTTCTCTATATCTTTCTTTACAATTTTTACAATCAACCATTGGATCATTGAAACCATCAACATGACCTGACGCTTTCCATACTAATGGGTGCATAAAAATAGAGGCATCTATTCCTACGACATCATCACGGAAAGTCATCGCTTTCCACCATCTTTCTTTAATATTATTCTTTAATTGAATACCATAAGGAGCATAATCCCAGCACGAGCCAAGTCCTCCATAAATTTCAGAAGATTGAAAAATAAACCCTCTTCTTTTACAAAGACTAACTAAATCATTCATCGATTTTAGATTACTTTCTGACACCTATAAACTCCTGCAAATAACTATGGATAAACTGGAGACAGTTTACCCTAGCTTTTGAAAAGTGTCTAAATATTACGAAGGGTCTAGGCCTGACTCAGCTCGTAAAGTTTGGCATATTCTCCAGAGTTTTGAATTAGTTCAGAGTGAGTTCCTCTTTCAACTAATTTTCCTTCATGAAGTACATATATCTGGTCAAAGTTTTGAATTGTAGACAACCTATGGGCCACTGCAATAACAGTCTTATTTCCGCCAATTGTGTCTAGTGCCTTTTGGACTAGTTTTTCAGATTCATTATCTAAAGCCGAAGTCGCTTCATCAAATAATAATATTTCGGTATCTTGTAGGAACGCTCTTGCAATTGTTATTCTTTGCTGTTGCCCACCAGATAACCTTGCTCCTCTGTCCCCAATAATTGTTAGATCTTTTTCAGGTAGTTTTTCTACAAATTCATTAGCGTAAGCAACATCTAAAGCCTTGTTAATCTGATCCTCACTAAACTCTGTACCAACAGTCAAATTTTCACGAATTGAGTCGTGAAACAAGAAAATATCCTGACTAACAAGTCCAAAGAGATTTCTTAGAGACTTTAATTTAATATCATTAATGTCTTTACCATCAATAAATATTTTTCCTTTCTCTACTGTGTAAAGCCCCAGGAGAAGATTAATCAAAGTCGACTTACCTGACCCAGAAAGACCAACTAACGCTATTTTTTGACCTTTCTTTATGGAAACATCTAAATTTTCAATTACATTACCTTCTCCATAAGAAAAAGTAAGACCTTTAACTTCAATAGAATCTTTCAATCCATCTAATTCGTGCTGACCAAAATCTGGCTCATTATCAGAATCAAGTAATTCGAAGATCCTGTCCGATGCCGCACTGGCTTGAGAGAGTTTGATATTGGCTTGAGAAAATTTTCTTAAAGGATCCATAAATAGAGCAAGAGCTGTAGCAAAAGAGATAAATGCTCCAATAGTCGTTCCATTTTGTAGCCTGTAATGAGCAAAAACTATCAGGCCAGCAAAAGCAAAAGTACCGACTATTTCTACAAGAGGATGAGCAAACTCTTCTATAAAAGTTGTTCTCATCTGGGCTCCAAAAAATCGCTCTTGTGCCTTACTGAATCTTGTATTGACAAAGTTCTGAAGATTAAATGCTTTGGTAATTTTTTGAGCAAGAATCCCTTCTGAGATATTGTGAGTTAATTGAGCTTGCTCTTCTTGAACACTAGACTGATTTTTCCTTACCGACTTTCCACTTTTAGAAAAGATGAGGGCCAGAAATGGTGCAATAATGAAAATTACAAGCGTTAGTTGCCAATCACTCCAAAAGGCCATTGAAAGGTAGACTATTGCTTTTAACGACTCACGAATCACATCGATAGATGCCTTAAAACCATAAGAAAAGATTTGAGTATCATTTAAGATGCTAGAAATTAGCTCTCCTTGCTTTTTCTTAGCAAAGTACGAGACTGGAAGCGATTGAAGCTTTTGAAAAATATCTTCTCTGATTTTTAACGTCGCTCTATCAGATATATAACGCAACCAGTAAAAATGAAAGAATCTCGATGGGAAGTGCAAAAGTCCTATTCCAACCAAAAGACCCGCAAGCTTAAGAACATCCTCTAAAGTAGAATACTCCCCTAATCCAGAATCAAATATTGGCTTAACCAATCTGATTTGCGCTCCACCAAGACCAGCAATTGCAAAGGAGAGCAAAAATGCTCCTATAATTTTGGTTCTGTATGGGATTATATAGGGTAATAGCTTCTTAAAAATTAATTCTCTCATCCTGCCATACTAGCAGAATAAGTCACATTTCGTACAATTTATTCGATCGTGTCAATTGAGCTTTGAATGATCACTTGTGACTCCGTATTATTTAGAAGCTCTAATTCCCCTTTTTCTGAAACAACTATTGGAAATACTTCATCATCAAAATGATAAACTTCAAGTCTTCCTTTTCCAGTTGTGTAGGTCACCTTCTTTTGCGCTAAAGATTTTTTTATAGATAGTAATTTTAACTTTATTAACTTGGATTTTATTTGTTCACTCTGGGCCTTAACTTTAGACACATCCAAATCTAGAGTAACATTCTTTTCTATTTTCATTTTATTTTTTGATATCAGATTAAGTAAATTTTTTAAGTTAGAGCTTTTCTTACGCGCTACACTTTCATCCTCAACTTTTAGTTCAGTGAGATCACTTTCAACAACTAATTCATCTGTTGCATCATGAAGAGAATCTATTTCATTTAAATTCTCTGCTCCCTCAAGAGAGTCAACAGCAACACTTCCTTGATGATTACTTTCATGAGTAGAGTTTTCTCCAGAGTGCTCACTTCCTATACTCTCAGAAGAACTTGATGCTGAAGCAGAAGAAGTGTTTGCTGATGCTGCACTTGATACTGCTCTACCACTAGAAGGTGCAGCCAATGAAGTCCTAGAAGATTCAATTGGGGCACGAGTAGAGCTTGAAGGTGTGGCGGCCCTATTTGCTACAACTTCTCTAGTGTCGCCTATCTCAGATTGCACATCTTCATTAATTTTTAGGCTTTGCTTTTTCAAATCTTCAATTTCAGTATTAAGAGAACTAATTTTCCCTTGAGTCTTAATTTGCTCTAGCTGATTTCTTAACTTATCAACCTTCTCACGTTTAGCAACACTAGTGCTTTCAACTGCAGCTTCGGTATTAATATAATCTCTTGCTTTTATAACGTTATTTCTTCTTTGAGAGAAAGCATTTTCTGCATCTCTACGACTCATATTAGGATTTGCTTTTTGGATACTCGATACAATCGTTTCCTTATTCGCATTCGAATACATCTTTGTTAAAGCATCGGCCTTTCTAGTGATATCAGTAGGAGAACTTGTCTTATCATCTATTCCAAGAACTTCTTTCGCTGAATTTAAATTATTAGAAAACTTATCGTTCTTTCTTAAGCGCTTTTCCTTCAATCTTTCTATCTCTTGCTGAGCTTCTTCACGAGATATATTCACTCCCTTTGCAGCCAAGTCTACAGCAACAACAGATGCTGCAACCTTTACAATACTGGTTTTTCCATTTTTCTTATCATTTTCTTCTTCGTGATGTTCTTCTTTCTTTTTCTTCTCAGCAGCTATTCTTTCATCTTCTTTCTTTTTCTTTTCAATAGCGACTCTTTCATCTTCACGATTTTTCTTTTCTGTTAAACTTTTGGCATCTTCACTCTTCTTTTTATCAAGGGTGACTCTTTCTCTTTCAGTTTTCTCTCTAGTTAGATTATCATCTTTACGAGGTTTCTCTCTAGAAACTCTCTCACGACTTCCTCTTCCACTACTATCACTACTTTTATTATTAGAATGAGCACCATGATCAGAGTGCGAATTACTAGATCCTAGAGTCTCTCCTCCAGATGTAGCTTTCTCCCCTCTATCATAATGCTTCTTTCCTTTGGCTGTATGACCAACGACTCTCTTTTTCCCATGTGTTCTTTCATCGACAAAGTCTTTAGCTTTAGATGAGGTTTTAGATTTTTTAGATGCCTTAAGTAAAAGGTCTGCTTCCTTTTTCACAGTTCCTTTTCCAACTTTCGAAGTGACTTTAGCAGCTAACAAGGCTCCCTTTTCTCCGATCTTCTCGCTTATTCTGGCAGGAACATTCCCTTTTTCAATAACAAGAGCAGTCACCTTTACTACTTTTGTATTCTTTACAGCTAAGCTTAAAGCATCTGCCCTGGCCTTAAACTTTTTTGCCTTAGCACTTGATACTGAATACATAAGTTTTGCCATTTCTGTAGACTTAGATATTCCCTTGGACATCAGAGCAGCTGCTCTAGATGTTTGAGCAACCTTCGCCTTACTTCCTTTAGAAAAACTAGGTGCAACAGCTTTTATCTTTGTACCAACTTTAGCTGAAACGATGGCCAAACTTTTTGCTCCAGCTCTTGCTGCAAAATTTGCAGCAGTACCTATTCCGGCAGTAAAGAAAGCAACACCAAGCTCCGCAGTAAGCCCCCCCAGAGCGATACAAGTAGCATTAATTTTATCATCGCAATCAATACAATCATAATTATCTAGAGGTTTAGTACAAGTCCTTAGTGCTCCAGAGCTTGAATCAACAACTCCTCCACGTTCACGAATGTCACTATTATATTCCCACTCCTGACAAAAGACAGATGATCGAACCCATTTATCAACACCACTTTTCAATTTGTCTAAGAAGTTTGAAATCCACTTTCCAGGAGAATCTAGAAAAGTCTCTACATCTTCTACGGTCTGGTTCATTTTTACTTTCTGCTTATCCGCTTCATCACTAAAGAACTTATCCATATTAAAAAGAGACTTAAATCCACTTTTTGCAAGATTTAAGATACTAGTAGCAGACGACCACAAATTATCCATTAAAGCATTTACAAAGTCCTCCATACAATTGGACTTATCATCCGAGAGACAATCAGAAGAGAGCCCTTTTTGTCTTGCTTCAGATTGAATATATCTTTCTACTGGACGCTCTATTGGTCCAGGTAAGACCTCAATGACATCTAGTACTGCTCTAAACTTGTTACACTGCCATGCTTTTGAACAATCTTTTTCAAAATCTTTCTTTTCTTCTGCGAGGCAACTGACCTTTTCAGCAATATCTTCAACACTCTCAGCAAAGTCACTTACTTTTGAAGCGTCTTTATTCTTAATACAATTTTGATATTGCTCATATATCTCTGGATGCTGTGACATTAAGGATTCACGGGCCTCAAATTCTTTTTGAATATATTCAAACTCTGTTTTACAAGAATACATTTCATCTTTTACAAAGACATCGAGTCTGATCTCATCATTTTGGTCAACACAATATTTTTCAAACTTATCCATTGATTCTTGAAACAGATCATCAACTTGTGAAAAAGTTGCGCTTGATAGAATGAATAAAAGAAATAATTTTAACCAGATTTTGATATCCTCTCTCTAAAGATTTTCTTTATAAACAAATGAAATTAAAGCACTTCACTATGTTTTTTTTTCGAATTAAACCTCAAAATTCTTTAACTATTTTATGCAATATTCCGAATAAATAGTGACTGATTTATTGAATAGGAAAATATATTGAATTCATTTTATTTACATTCTCTACAAAAAAACCTTAGCTTTATTTTTAAAGCTCTTGTTATCACGGGGTTTATTTTGAATATAAATAATGCTTATTCATTGGAAAAAAAATTCAACCTTAAGAATGATAAAATCTCTTTACACTACCCATCTAATTGGCAGTTTGCTTACAATTTTCTTTCTACGCCATTAACTTTATTTGGCCCTGTTAAAGATGGGCGTCGCCCAGTTATTTCAATCAATAACTCGTCAGTAAAAAACTTCTCTTTTGACAAGAAGAACTTAAGTGAAAATCAAGATAGCTATAAGAGTGGTCGTCTTAAATGGCTTAAAAAGAATAATGGTAAATTTGTACGGTTTTCAGGGTATCGTATTTCAAAGTGGAAGAACATCAATGAAGTTCACTCAATTGGATATTCTTATACTATAGAGAAAGACTTATTTCTTGAAAAGAGCTACTTCTTTAATTGTAACGGCAACCTATTTAATATAAATACTCTAATGACTTGGGAACAAAATAAGAGACATGGTAAAGAAATAAAAAAAATTCTCACTTCTCTAGAATGTTTAAATAACTAAACTCATAGATTTAAATTCATTCTTTTCAACACTTATCTGGTAAAATAAATAATCAATTAATCTAACAGCAAAAGACTTTGGAACTTCCCCAACCTTTTCCATCTCGCCATACTTTGTCAGAGCAACAACACAGAGAATATTCCATAACTCTCTTGTCGATTCGGGATTAATCCTGACATCAAGAGACTCTTGATTTACACAACTTGAATCTGCAAATCCTCCTTGTTCATCAAGTAGTGACATTCTTTCAATGGAAATTAACTCTTCTCCAGATAAAACACAGTGGTTTCTTTCTGGGAAAATTCCCTCTTGAATCAAAATTTTAGATATATATACAAAGAGGTCTGTATAAAACTCATCCTTAGTAGATGCATTCTTTTCTAAATAAAAAATTCCATTGCTCAAAACTTTAAATATATTTTCCTCATTAACCCCTTCATCATATTGACCATTAAAAAGATCAGCTTCAACAACGAGTTTATCGGCCAACTCAAGAAAGAAACAAAGCATATAAAATGCTTTATGATTCTTTCTAATTTGATTATGATTCCAAGAGAGAGACCACTCTTTAATAGAGAAAATTTGAGCAGTTGTTTTAGCTCTCGTTATTTCAACCTTAATTAAATGACCTACTTCTAAAAATGAGCTTTTCTTTTTACTTCCTCCACCTTGACCTCCATAAAAAATGGCCGAGATCTTCTCCCCATTTCTTAAAAGGAGTCTGCACACAAGATGTCTATCTTGAAATGGTGTTTTAGAAAGTACTATTCCTTCAACTTTTGTTTGCACTAAACTCTTCCTATTAAGCAGGTATATATTATATCCCTAATTGAAATTACCATCATTTTTAGAAAATTCCTAAAAAGCATTTTATTTAAATCCTTTATTTTAATTCTTTCCATATCATAGAGCTCATAGCTCGAGCCATCTCGCCCACCTCTGCCCACCATTTGAACCCAGAAATCCTCATTATTAACGGGGTAAGTAATAAAAACTCTAGAAACAATTGGTAAGTTTACTCCATGACTTAAAGCGGAAGTTGTCACAATAACTCTTGGCCTTGGGTTCTTCGCCAATTTCTCCAAAAAAGTATCGACTTGCCCACCTACACATCCAAGCGCATTTATCTTCCTTCTTTGACAAAATTCAGTCCAAAGCTCTACATCCTTGCGATATCGGCAAAAAACTAAGATGGTTCCACGAGTACTATCATCATCAATACATCTAATTAGACGTCTATTAAAAAAACCATCACTAAACATACTCATACGATATATCTTTTCTGGTCTATTCAGTAAGTACTGGTTTCCAAGGTTTAAAAGAAAACAATTACTCATGGCCACTGAAAAATCTTCTTTCCACCTAGATAATAAATAATCAGACATAGTTGCGCTAAGAGCAAGAACCCTCGCCTCAATATTTGCTACCGCCATAAGCTTTTCCAGCAATAATGGTCTAAACGTATCTCCCCAGTAATAAAACAAATGAAACTCATCAAAAATAAACAGAACTTTCTTTTTTAACGACTCATTAATAATTTCGTCAGATAACTTCTCTGCTGTAAGTATCAGCATAGACTTCTTCTTTTTTTTGAATTTGCTAATACCCTCCGAGTCACTAGCGCTATAAACATTTTTTAAAGAAATTGCTCTTTTATAGAATTCTTCAGCAAGAGCTCTCAGCGGGGAGATAAATACGACCGAACCATCAAACTTCTCATAGAAATCTAATATTAAGGTCGTTTTTCCCCAACCAGGAGGGGCCAAGAAGAGTAATATACTATCTTTTTCACTAAATATCGGGGCAATATCTACTGCAGTTGTCATACTTTGCTAAGTACAAACTACGTGATAAATACTTTAACTAACTTACTATTTACACTAAAAGAAGTAATCAATATGAACAGTATCTGCTTTTTTCAACATGAAATTTCTGATAATGAGACCATTATTTTCTCAGATAGTAAGAGATTGGGGCATATTCAAACCCACCTAAAGTCCTCTGTTGGGGATATTCTAAAAGTGACAATTCTAAATACTGGAATTTTTGAAGCGCTCATTGAAGAGATTAGTTCTTCTAGAATAAAAATAAAGATTCAGTCTGAGCTTCCTGCGAGTAGGCCCTGGTTCAATCTTTTAGTTGGACTTAGTAGACCTCAAACTATTAAAAAAGTATTAGAACACTCTACAACCTTTGGCGCCAAATCATTTTCGTTATTTAGGGCCAACCTTTCACAAAAGAGCTACGCTAGCTCTAAGATTTATGAGAATGATACTTATCAAGAGTATCTAATAGATGGTCTTGCTCAATCTAAGACCTACTTCAATCTACCGGACTTTGAGTTAGAGACATACTTAAACCTGCAAAAGTTTGAATCACAAAAGAATAAATTCTTTCTTTCATTAAACTCACAGAGTAGTTTTCTCGATTTTAAAGGACAGCTAGATAATCCATTAATTGCAATCGGACCTGAAAGAGGGTGGACAGCTAAAGAAGAACAAAAGTTAACAGAAGCAGGTTTTCGTCCAATAAAAATTAGCCATAGCTGCTTAAGAGTAGAACACGCTATCTATAGTGCAGTTTCCCAGCTTGAAATGATCTCTTTAAACAAGAAATAACGGTAACTTAGACAACTCCTCTATATTTATTGGCCATAAAAAAAATTAGATAGTAAAAAGAGTAAAACTGGAGATTTAAATGATAAGAAAAGTTGAAGCACTGTTTGATGATCAAATTCGTCCTGCCCTAGCTGCCCACGGTGGAAATGTAGAAGTTATTGATATAGATAATGGGAAGCTATTTGTTAAGCTAAGTGGAGGATGCCAAGGTTGTACAAGCTCAAGTGCTACTCTAAAAGATGGAATTGAAAAGCTAATTAAGCAGAACTTTTCAGAAATTGAAGAAGTTGTTGATCTTACAGATCACCAGTCAGGTGATAATCCATACTTCTCATAAATAGAGGGGCCTATGTAATAAGGCCCATCATTTTATGATTTTCAAAGAAGTAAATTTATTAAATTAGATTTTTTTCTTGAGTCTTAGTCCTGCTAGTTTCTTATCAACTATTTTAAAACCTTCTTTTCTATAAAGTGAATAGGCTGAAGTATTATTTGGATCCACAATAAGCCAAACTTCATTCTTTTTTAGTACTGATCTTATAAAGTCATATGTTAAAGACATTGCTTCTTTTGCGTAGCCCTTTGCTCTATATTCACTATCCACAATGAAGAAGCATAAATAACATAGCCCAGGACTTTCTTTATAACTTTTTAAAGATAAATGAGAAATTGGAATATCATCAAGATAGAAAGTTAATGAGTAATTTTCCGAATCAGCGTTAGCCATCCACTTATTCCACTGAGATTCATCGACTGGAAAGCTGGCACTTGGAAAGGCCAAAGAAAGATCATCTGGATTTTGATAGAGCAAACGTATCTCATCAAAATCAAACTGCTTCTTTACATTTAATAGAAGGTTACTCACGGCCCATAATAACCTGTGATCGTGAAAGGTCTACTTTATCAAGGTCAAGCTCACAGGTATGAATAGACTCTCCTTGTTCAGCATCAATAAGTATCTCTCCCCAAGGGTCAACAATTAGTGAATGGCCGTAGGTTTGAATTTTGTCATTATTTGCGCCCCATTGAGCAGAAGCAATAACAAAGCATTGAGATTCAATTGCTCTGGCCCTAACTAATGTATGCCAGTGGGCCTTTCCTGTCGGCACGGTAAAAGCTGAAGCATAAGTAAGAAGGTTTGCTCCTTGTTTACGATAGGCCAATGCCATTTCACTATAGCGCAGATCGAAGCAAATCCCTAGGCCAATGGCCAATTGTTTTAAGTTAATTAGTTTAGAAGCAGTTCCAGGCGTATAAATATCACCTTCATTGATTTTCTTTTTAATATCACCTCTTTGTATATTACATGAAAAGAGATGAATTTTATCATAGCGACCTAACTCGTTACCTTCAGCATCAAAGTTATAAGAACGATTTACAATACTATCGCCAATTCTAGTAGCAACTGATCCTCCTATAAAGGCCATTTTGTACTTTATAGAAAGATTTTTTATATTTTGGTAGTGTAAATTCTCATCTTCAATTAAGTGAGGGCTTGGACTTTGCCCATTGGACATACTATAGAAACACTCTGGTAAGAATACAGCTTCAATATTTTCACTTGAAACTGTATCTAGCATACTCTCAATCTTTGAAAGATTTTCTTTATAGTCGAGTTTAGAAGTCATTTGAATAATTGCTACTTTCATAAACTCGACCTTAACTTATTTTATTTTTTTTCCGATAGCGTAGTAATCAAATCCTAAAGCTAATACTTTTTGAGTATCATAGAGATTTCTACTATCAAAAATTACAGACTTATTAAGCCTTGCTTCGATCTCTGAAAAGTCAGGGTTCGTAAATTCTCTCCACTCAGTCATTGTCACTAGACCATCACTACCATTTAAAGCATCATACTTATTGCTGAAGCTCTTAGTTTTTCCTTGCATACCTTCAACTGAATTTATAAGTGCTTCAAAGTTCTCTGATGCTTCAGGATCATAATAATGAATAATTGCGCCAGCATTAGCTAATTCTTTAGACATGGTAATTGCACTTGTTTCTCTCACATCATCTGTATTGGCCTTAAATGCAACTCCCCAGAAAGTGAAAATTTTTCCAGAAAGATCACTCCCGTAATGACTAACTATCTTTTCGAACATTCTCTTCTTTTGTTCTTCATTCACTTCTTCAGTGGCCTCAACGACTTTCAAGTTCATTCCAAACTCTCTCGCTGTATGCATTAAAGCCTTAACGTCTTTAGGAAAACAACTTCCACCATATCCTGGTCCTGGGTATAAGAACTTGTGTCCAATTCGAGAATCACTTCCAATTCCCTTTCTAACTTCATTCACGTCTGCACCGGCCAGGTCACATAATTTTGCAATTTCATTGATGAAAGAAATCTTTGTGGCCAAAAAGCAGTTAGCCGCATACTTCGTCATCTCCGCCGACAAATTAGACATCATATAAATTGGGTTACCTTGCTTAACAAGAGGTGCATAGAGTTCACTCATAGCATCCGCTGCATATTGATCGGCATGACCAATTACAACTCTATCTGGTCTCATGAAGTCATCAACCGCAGTTCCTTCTTTTAGGAATTCTGGATTATTAACAATATGAAATGACTTCTGAGTGCTTTCTTTTACAAGGTTTTTAATCATCTCACATGTACCAACTGGTACAGTTGACTTAATTACAATAATTGCTTCTTCACTCATTTCCTTAGCAACTGATAAAGCTGCTTCTCTTAGGTAAGTCAGGTTAGCTGAACCATCATCACTAGACGGAGTACCAACTGCGAGGAAAATACTCTTTGCACTAGGGACTGAGTCATAGTTAGTTGAAAATTTTAATCTACCAGACTTCATATTTCTTTGAAGAAGCTCTTCAAGTCCTGGTTCATAAATTGGGGACTTCCCATTATTTAATATTTCAATCTTCTTAGGGTCTATATCAATACAAGTTACTTCGTGACCTATTTCAGCAAAACAAGTTCCACTTACAAGGCCAACATAACCCGTTCCAATTACTGTTACTTTCATAATTTTTCTCCAATTTTAAACGCTTTACAATAGCATTAATTTCATTAAATATAGAAGTAAAAATAATTATTCGCACCGCAAAAAGAACGGACCTTAATATGCTAAAAACTTTGGCAAAATTTCTCATAGCCGCAATCTTAATTGGATGGCTAATTAATAGTGGAAAACTAGATCTCACATTAGTGAAACGACTCATAAGTGATTCTAACAATTGGATCTATGCAAGTTTACTATTTATCTTTCAAGTGAGCTTATCTAGTGTTAGGTGGAGATTAATCTTAAAAACAAAATCTAAAGAGTATCTTCCCTATAGAAAGCTTATTGGACTCACGTGGATTGGCCAATTTTTCAATACCTTTTTACCTGGTGCAGTAACTGGAGATCTGATCAAATTAGTCTATGCAAAAGATCTTGACCCTAAGCTTCCAAAAACATTTTTAGTTATGTCCGTATTTATCGATAGAATCTTAGGTTTAGTTGGTCTTATTTTTCTTACTGGTATTTTTACTTTAGTAAATTATCAAGAAATGATTGCACTTTCACCTAAGATGAAAACACTGCTTCCTTTTAATGCAATATTATTTTTGGGTTCACTAGTATTTCTCGTTTCACTTTTTCTTCCAAAAAAACCGAGAGAGCTCATCCTATTTCTTTGTGAGAAAGTTCCAGTCATTGGAGCAAAGCTTAAGAAAACATTTGAACAAGTTTGGTTAATTGGTAAAAATAAAAAGTCTATTATCTTAGCCATTCTTATTAGCCTAGTGCTCCAATATGGAAATATTTGGGTATTCTGGCTAGTAACTGAGCCATTTCTAGAAGTTTCAGTCCCTATCGGACAACTTTTTACATTTATACCGATTGGACTAATTTCAATTGCTGTTCCTATTTCGCCGGCAGGACTTGGAGTAGGACACTTGATATTTGATGAGTTATTTAAACTCGTTAATATAAAAGGTGGAGCATCGTTATTTAATCTCTATTTTATAATTATTGTTTGTTCAAACTTAATTGGAATCTTTCCTTACCTCTTTAGTAAGAAACATGACTTAAGTGAAACAAGTGAATTTGAAGGTCTCGAAGATAGCAAAGATTAATTAAATACAAAAATTGTTTTTGCATCTAAGTGGCCATATCTGACCCACTTTGTTTTTAAAGATTCAACTAAAAGAAGAAACTCCATCTCTTTTTTCTGATCATTGAGAAGTCTAACTTTCTTGCCTTGCTTCTTTAAAATACCTTTTACTTCACCAGGCAATAAGCAAAGCCCTGAAAGAGTAAAGTACTCCCCCTCTGTTTCGATGACTCTGCCAATGAATAGATCATCTTTTAAAAGTGAAGGTATTACGGCCCTTTTAGATAACTTTATTTTACGTCCATGAACTATATCCATAAGAACATGCTGTTTACGTAGGTTTCGACCTACGTACTCATAAATAGAATGCTTTATAGTTCGCATGGCCTTAGATACTGACTCTTCAACTTCATATTCTCTAACGTAGTTCCAAATCGGACAGCCATTTTCAGATACGTATTGTAAAAGATACCAATCGTTGAATGCAGACATTCTACTTTCATAATCAGTATCTTCTTCAAAAACTTGACCAGTTAAGCCAAAGTATTGATTCTTCGCCTCAAGCAT
Organism: Halobacteriovorax sp. HLS; assembly: GCF_004006665.1. Classification (NCBI taxonomy): domain Bacteria; kingdom Pseudomonadati; phylum Bdellovibrionota; class Bacteriovoracia; order Bacteriovoracales; family Halobacteriovoraceae; genus Halobacteriovorax; species Halobacteriovorax sp. HLS. The sequence goes on along the minus strand of NZ_QOCL01000004.1, from coordinate 113,932 downwards.
CGTCTCATAGTGTTCACCAACACTATAAATATCGAGGGCCTTATTTAAGTGTTCCATCACTTTTTCAATCATACTAATCATCTACCTTAAGTACAGCAAGAAAGGCTTCTTGTGGAATCTCAACGCTTCCAACCATTTTCATTCTCTTCTTACCTGCTTTTTGCTTCTCAAGAAGTTTTCTCTTTCTTGAAATATCCCCACCGTAACATTTTGCTAAAACGTTCTTTCTTAAGGCCTTAACAGTTTCTCTAGAAATAATCTTGGCCCCAATTGCGGCTTGAATTGCAATATCGAATTGCTGTCTATCAATTATTTTTCTTAATCTCTCTACAAGTTGCTTACCTTTATTGTAAGCACTATCACGATGACAGATAAGAGATAGAGCATCTACTTTTTCAGAATTTAATAAAATATCAACTTTAACTAAGTTTGAAGGTTCATAACCTTTAAACTCATAATCCATTGAGGCGTAACCCTTAGACATTCCTTTTAACTTGTCATAAAAATCAAAAACCATTTCACTTAGTGGTAGATCATAGGTTATTTGAACTCTTTCTTCTGTTATATAATTTAAACCTGTTTGAATACCTCTTCTCTCTTCACATAGTTTAATAATTCTACCAACGAATTCATTTGGTAGGTGAATAGATATCTTTACAAGAGGTTCATCAATAGACTCAAATAATCCAACTTCTGGTAGGTCCGCAGGGTTTTCAACATCAATGATATCGCCACCAGGCATAGTAACTTTATAGGCCACTGAAGGCGCAGTAGAAATAAGATTGAGTTCAAATTCTCTTTCAAGCCTTTCTTGAATAATACTCATATGAAGAAGACCTAAAAAACCACATCTATAACCAAACCCAAGAGCTCCAGAAGTTTCAGGTTCATAAGTAAATGACGAATCATTTAAAGCGAGCTTCTCTAAAGACTCTTTAAGATCTTCATAATCAACTGAATCAACAGGGAATATCCCGCAAAAAACCATTGGCTTTACTTCTGAATAGCCCGGAAGATTAGGCGTGTCTTTCTTCTTTGCATGAACTACTGTATCGCCAATTTTTACATCTCGAACGGTCTTAATTCCACAAATAAGCATTCCAACTTCACCTGCTTCAAGCTGTGGAACTTCTTTGAAAAAAGGCTCATTAACGCCCATCTTGATGACTTCATATTCTTGATTAGAGAACTTCAAGAAAATTTTATCTTTTTTCTTTAAAGTTCCTTCCATAATTCTTACAAGAACAACCACTCCTTGATATGGATCAAACCACGAATCAAAAATTAGGGCCTGTAAATCGTTATTAGGATTTCCAGTTGGAGCCGGAACTTTCTTAATAATTGTTTCCAATAATTCTTTAATTCCAATTCCAGACTTTGCAGAAACCTCATCTGCATCCATTGCATCAATACCAACGATATCTTCAATTTCTTGCTTCACTTTATCTACGTCAGCATGAGGAAGATCAATCTTATTTAAAACTGGAAAGATTTCTAAGTTATTTTCCATGGCCATATAAACATTTGCCAAAGTTTGGGCCTCAACACCTTGGGAAGCATCTACAACTAGTAGTGCACCATCACAAGAAGCGAGAGATCTTGAAACTTCATATGCGAAATCAACATGACCTGGAGTATCGATTAGATTTAGATAGTAAGTATTTCCATCAGCAGCAGGATAAGTAAGCCTTACAGTTTGTGCCTTAATTGTAATTCCACGCTCTCTTTCAATATCCATATTATCAAGCAAGCGATCTTTAGTCTCTCTTTGAGTAACTGTTTTAGTTTCTTCAAGGAGTCTATCTGCTAGAGTTGATTTGCCATGATCGATATGAGCAATGATTGAAAAATTTCTGATGAACTTCTGATCCATTTATAGTGCCTTAAATAGTTATGTAAAAACACCATATACTAACCAATTTTTAGGCATTTAGGAAGACTTCAGAGGACATTTTAATTAAATATGTCCTCATGAAATGCGCAATGCTTCAAGCATTTGATTTTATACGTGAACATCCTCTGAGAGAACCATTAGATAGTAATCCATAGAACTTTCCTTTCCTCTGATTGGAATAACATTTCCATATCCTTGAAAGATATTGACGGCAACTTCATGTTCAACTTCTTCTTGACCATCCGCTTCCTCTTCAAGAGCAACAGCTCCCTCAGCATCAACTTCAAGCTCTTTAATTTTCTTTGGAGGAATAACAATGTCCGCATTTTCAATCTTACTTCTACGCTTAATAGCCAGTTGATAAGTCGAAATAATTGCTTCAGGGATTAAGGTATCTGTCATAACCTTACCAATAACGTCTTCAGACTGAACTTGGAGTAGTGAGTACAAGTGAGAATTCATATAAATAATTTGGCTATTCGCATTTGCAAGAAGAACTGGTTTCTTCACTAGGTTTGCTAGAGCATCAAATTTTCTATTCTCTAGAGAAATTCTATCTGTTCTTAGTTCTTCAAAAACTTTAAATGAGTGAATCATCTTATTCATCTCACGAGCGATTTCACCAATTTCATCATCTTGAGAATAATAAATAGATACATCAAAATTACAATCTTGCAGCTCTCTGATCGCATCCTTAATTTTTTTAAATGGCAGGGCAATTTTCCCAGGAACTACCAGTCCTAAAATAATTGTACCTAAAAAAGAAATAATAAGAGTTATCATCATATTTCTCTTAGTTTCTTTAATAATTTTCTTAATCTTTTCATCTCTTTCAACTGACTGAAAGTATTGTATATCTTGAAATTCACTAAAGGCATCTAAGATCTTATCTGCCAAATCTCCAATTGAAGCCATCCCTATATTATCTCGATGGAAAAGAGAGGCCTTACCTAAGACAACTTTCAATGAATCGACATAGGATTGCATTTGAGCAACAACCCTCTTAACATCTGCATCCCGGTATAGCGAGTCTAGCGTCTTTAACTGAGAAGTAAAACTATCACACAAGTTAACTAACTTTTCCACAAGCTCAGGAGATGTCTTATTTGAAAGAATACGTCTTTGATATTTCAAAATGGATACTGCAGAAATTCTAATTTCATCCGTTAGAAGTGAAACTCTATTAGACTTCACTGTAATCGATTCAATTTCTTTATTTAAAGAATTTAAGTGAAAGAAAACTGTAAAGCCAACTACAAGAACCACAAAGCAGGCGATGATAAAACTTGCTGCAACCCTATTTTTTAGTGATAAATTCACTCTCTACCCCTCTACCAAGTCAGCAAAAAGCTTATTAAAGTTCTTTTCACTTCCAACTAAAACAATAATGTCATCTGATTCGATTACATCCATAGGCATTGGACAATCATTTATTTCAACCCTATATGCCGACTTTCCATCTTCAGCAATATATGGAATCTTCTTTTGTAGAGCTACAATATTTAAATTGTAATTTTGACGAATCTTACTCTCTACAATGGTCTTACCTTCAAAATTCTTCCCTAGCTTTAATTCTACAATCGAATATCCTGCGGAGAAGTTATATCTTTGCATAACGTGGGGAGCAACAATCTTAGATGCTATAATCTCTCCCATTTCTTCTTCAACTTTTATAATTTCAGATGCACCAATTTCTTGAAGAACATGTTCATGAAGCGTTGAAGTTGCCCGAGCAATAACTCTCCCCACACCTAATCTTCGAAGCATTGTCACTGCAAGAATACTCATTTCAATATGGTCACCAATTGCAACAACTGCGACATCTACGTCCGAAATATTTACTGATCTCAAAGACCTTTCATCTGTTACATCTAAGGAAACAGCATGAGTAACACGATCTTTAATCTTATCGACTAGCTCATCATTCTTATCAATAGCAATAACCTCTGCCCCTTTTTCAAATAAGCGAACAGCTGTTTTGGCACCAAATGTTCCAAGTCCGATGACTGCAACAATCATAAATATTCCTTGTTAAACTATTTCCAGGGCCTTTAACCAATCATAATTCTTCCGTCAGGATAGTCAAACTTTCCGGTATCTCTATTTCTTTGCCCAATGGCCAGAATCAAAGTCAATGGACCAATTCTTCCAATAAGCATCAAAATAGAAATGGCAAGCTTACCCATAACAGAGAGATACGGAGTTATTCCTAACGTTAACCCAACCGTTCCAGAAGCACTTATCACTTCAAAGAAGATTGGTAGAAAGGATTGTTCAGGCTCAATTTTCATTATTATTAAAATAAATGTACTCGTTATTAAGATAGAAATAAACATCAGTGCCGTTGCACGAACAACCATTGGTGATGGAATTCTACGATCTAGAACCGTTACTTTCTTTTCTCCAATCAGTGTCGACTTAATTGAATAAAAAAGAATTGCCAAAGTAGTCGTTTTAACACCACCAGCTGTTGAACCAGGACTTCCACCAATAAACATAAATAATGTCATCATATAGATGGTGTATTTATTTAAGTTTGTCAGAGGTATTGAATTAAATCCTGCAGTCCTCAGAGTAACAGACTGGAATACGGATACTTGAATTTTTTCCCATAGAGTATAGGAATCTATTGAATTCAAAAACTCTCCAAAGAAAATGAATAATGCACCTGAAACCGTAAGCACAATTGAAGTTACAATAACGATTTTAGAGTGAAGACCAAGTCTAACTAGTTTCTTACCACTAGTAACAACTTCTTTAAGCTCTTTTAAAACAATAAAACCAAGTCCACCTAGTGTGATCAATATCGCAATGGTTCCATGAATAAGTGGTGAAGTCGCGTAACTTTCAAGGGAGTTGTTGAATAAACTAAATCCCGCATTGCAAAAAGCAGAAATACTATGAAAGAATCCATAATAAATTGCTTTAGAAAATTCAAATCCCTCAAAAGTAAAAGCAATAGTAAGAACAATCCCACCCCATAGCTCAATCAAGAAAGTATATTTGATAATATTGACAATCATGGCAAAGAGTTCTTCTAAAGAAGAAACATCTAACAAGTCTTGCATAATAATACGATCTTTCATTCGCATAGATCGACCTAACAAGATGGCCATTGAAGAGTAAAGCGTCATTATCGAAAGACCACCAATCTGAATCAAACACAGAATTACTACTTGTCCAAAAAGAGAGAAGTTATCTTGTAATGAGAGAGTTCCTAGGCCGGTTACACATGTAGCAGATGTGGCCATAAAAAAGCCGTCTATAAAGGAGATACTTTTCCCATCAATTGAAGAAAAAGGAAGCATTAGCAAAAATGTTCCTAAGAAAATAACACCTGTGAAAGAAAGTAGTACTAATTGAGCAGGTCTTAAGCGCAATCCTTGGAATAAGTTCCCATCCCTATTTAATTTCTCACGCTTAGTGTCTTCTTCATTATCATCGTACAGGGCCAAAACCGAGGACAATAGATGTACAGAGGCAAGCCAAAATGCAAATTCAATATCTCCCCACGTAATAATCATGGGAACGAAAACAACAATGGAAAAAATATATCTTCTCAGGAAGTCCTCAAGCCCTCTCGAGTTAGAGAAATTCGCAATGACGTTAACCATCAATACGGCAGGTACAACATAGGCCATATATAAAATGATATTATTAACAATTTCTAGATTCCAAGCAGAAGGCAACTTATTAATCGTTCTGAGAGAATATAAGAATATAAAAATTCCATTAAAAAAGAATTCTAATAAAAATGGAATTTTTTGTGATAGTTTTCCCATAAGACCATGATAATACTAAAGTTGTATTTATTTTATAAGTTACTTTTTACCGATTGGATATTATGGAAAAAATAAAGTTCAAAATTGATCATATTGACCCTTTAGGCCAAGGAATTAGTAAAAGTGGTGACCAAGTCGCTTTTATTGAAAAAGTTCTTCCTGGCGAAGAGGGGTATATCGACCCTATTAAAAGTAAGAAAAAAGGGCGACTGATATTCTCAAGATTATTAGAGAAGTCTTCACTAACAGTGGCTTCAGAGCGACGAATCAAAGCAGAGTGTGAGCACTTCAATCAGTGCGCAGGATGTCATTTCCTTCACACAGACTACGAAAATGAAATAGCAATAAAGAAGACTACGGCAAAAAAACTTTTTTCATACCTGCCTCAAATTAAAGCAGAAGTAGAAGTCATCTGCGCACCTGAACGATTTGGATACAGAAATAGACTCCAGCTACACTACAATAATGAGACTATGGAGCTAGGTTTGGTTGATCCCCTTAAATCACAAATTGTAAAAATTGAGAATTGTAAGATAGCAAACCAAGCAGTTTCTAATAAAGTAAAGGAGATTTACCAAGACAACGCTTGGGAAAAACTCACAAAATTTGAAAAGAACACAGGCCATATTGAAATTTATGATTACGACGGAAAAGTTGAACTAAATATTAATAAGAATTATGCCCATGGAGGTTTTAGCCAAGTAAATGAACAAATGAATGAGAAAATGAAAGCTCATTTACACTCTGAAGTTAGAAAGTATGTTCCTAGCGAGCATCTACTGCTAGATCTCTTTGGAGGTGGCGGTAATTTATCAAAAGAGCTTACAGAGTATGAAACATTAGTCATAGACGGCTTTCCCCCATCATCCCCCACATTTGGAAACCATCAAACGTTCAAAGAGATTAACCTTTATTCTAAAGATGCCATTAGTAAAATTCAAAAAGAGGCCAAAGCTAATAAAGAACGATCTATAATTTTAGATCCACCAAGGTCTGGGATGAAGAACTTGCAAGAAGTGATCGAAAAACTAAGTCCAAATTACATTTTTATGATCAATTGCGAGGTCAGCTCAGCTATTCGAGACCTCAAAAGTTTAGATTTAAATTTTGAAATTTTAAATGCCACAATCTTTGATCTTTTTCCTGGTACTCGACACTTTGAGACCTTTACCACTATTAGAGTTTGTTGATTTCCATGCGGTATAACTGTACACTATGAAAGATGCGATTTTTCATATTGCACTAAATGGAGTTTTAAAGATGAAATGGAATTTTTCACTAATTATTTTGTTAACAATTTTACTCACATCTTGTAGTAGCAGTAACCAAAGATTGAGCAAAACTACCGACGAGAAAAAAGCTGATCTATACTACTCGCATGGAACGGCCATGTTAATTAGTAAGGATTATAGACAGGCATTAAAACTACTATTGGAATCAAAAGCACTCAATCCAAATGATCCAAAAGTTCATAATAATCTGGGAATGACCTACTATTTTTTAAAACAAAAGGAATTAGCTTTTGAACACTTAAAAAAAGCTATTGAGTTAGATGAGAATGGATCTGACGCTAGAGTTAACCTTGGTTCTCTATATTTCGAAGAAAAGAACTACAAGCTTGCTCTTGAACAATACCAAGAAGTCCTAAAGAACCTGACTTATATCCACCAGTACAGAACACATTATAATATTGCACTGATTTATCTGAAAATGGGAAATACTACAAAGGCTAAGGAACAACTACTCTTATCAAATACTCAAAACCAAGACTACTGTCCTGCAAGTTATGAGTTAGGACTCATTTATTTCAAGGAATATCGTTATAGTTCAGCTCTAAAGTGGTTTACTGAGTCAACTAAAGGAAAGTGTTTTGAAAACCCAGAGCCGGCATATATGCAAGCATTAACCCTTTTAGAGCTTAAGGACTACGCTGCTGCAACATTAAAATTTCAAGAGCTTATAGAACGTTTTTCCGCTACTAGATTTTCTTCTATGGCCACTCTAAAATTAAATGAGATTAAGAACCAAAAAATTATAGAGAACAAGGAAAACGATATAATTCGCAAAAAAGAAAAAAAGGCGAAGAATATTTATAACAGTCCTTCATTTTAATAAGTATGAATATGAGTACAGAACATAGAGAAGACATTAAAGATCAGGAAGTTATCCAAAATGCATCTGAGACAGAGCATGAGGAGTTAGTTGAAACTCCTGTCGAACTTTCTGAAGCCCTAACAATTGGTGAAGTGCTTAAAGCTGCTCGTGAAGAGAGAAAGCTTTCTCTTAAAGTGATCTCCCAACATACAAAAATTAGTACGACTATACTTGAGCACTTAGAAGCAAATAGATTTAATGACTTACCAAGTAAGGCCTATGTTATAGGGTTCGTAAAAAATTATTCAAAAACTGTTAACTTAAATACTAATGACTGCCTACAACTTCTTAATGAAGCTTATGGTGTAACTCCCGAGGTTACGGCAGTTGAAAGCCACTCACCTACTCCAACAAGAGAACATGAGCCTACAGAGGAATCTTCTTCAAATGAGATTCCTTCTCAGTATTTAACTATTGCAGGTGTTTTTCTAGCGCTGATCATTGTTGTCACAATTGCTATTAATTCAAGCTCTGAGACTAATAAGGAACAAATACTTACTCAGCAGGCGCAAGAAGTTGATGAGGTTGCCCAGACGCCTCTAGTAAATGTCATGCCTCAAGAAGTAAGTGAAGAAACACCTCTAACGGAAACAAAAAAGCCCCAAGTTGAAGCTCAAGCTGTAGAAGTTAAGGCCGAAACTGCTCCTGAAGTAAAACCAGCTCCTGTGAAAGTTGAGAAAGCTCAAGGGCCAAAGAAAGAAGAAATAAAGGTTGCTGAGAAAGTAGAACCAAAAATTCAAGAAGAAGAAAAGAAAGAAGAGAAAGAAAAGAAAGTTGAACTTAGACCTCTTTCACTTCCCCTCTATTCAGTTTCTGCAGACAAGACTGAATTGCAACATTTACCAGATAATATTAAGAGTTCATTAATTGCTGGAAAACAAAATGTATTCATTAATGCAGTAGATGGAGATACATGGATTACCTACAAATCTGATGATAATGCCATCAAGAAGTTTGTTCTTAAACAAGGAAGAACATTACTTATTAGAGGTGATCTTATTAGGATATTCTTGGGTAATATCAATGTTGCCAGAGTATTCTTAAATAATGACCCATTAACTATTACTACTCGATCTGGTGTTAAGTCTCTTGTATTTCCTCAAGAAAGTGCTAAAGACTTTAAGCTTCCATTATTTATTTATAAAAAGAATGGGAAGGCCATCACTTCGTCAGAATACGAACAAGACATTTAACTGGCCCAATCTAGTTTCCTGTATAAATAAATTCCTAGACCTATTGAAACAACAGTTGGAGAGAACGTAGTTATCATCGGGTCTAGAATCCCCTTTCTAGACAAACTAACTCCAAAGAAAAATACCGCGTAATAAGAAAGTAAAAAACTTAATGCTCTACCAGAGGTATTCTTAGTTTTACCTCGTCCGTGTTTTATACCAAAAACAAATCCCAAAAAGATAAAAAGTACACACTGTATAGGAGTATTTATTCGTGACCAATACTCAAGCTGAGTCTTTGCTGACGCTTGCATAGTTTGTCTTTTAGTAAGTTTTAATTCTTTAGACTTAGTGGCCGAATCTCTAATTGAATTTTTAAGCTCAGAGTTAGTCTTCATCCCGTCTTTAGTTACAAATTCTGTGATGGCACCACCACTTGTTAGCGGAAAGTCGTAATCTTTAAAAAGAATTTTCTCAATTTCTCCATCCTGCCCTTCAAATCTTTTTATGATAACACCGTCTTTAAGATGTAAACGGACGCTTGGAACTCCCCATTTTTCATCTAAAATCTTGATTAGGCTTCCCTCTTTGGCATGAACAACTTGTTCAGCAAGATTCCCCTTTTTACTCTTTTGAATGAAGACATGCTTCATCATCTTTCCCTTTTCTTCAACTTCGTCGGCAAAGAGGGTTACACCGGGAACTTCTGTGAAAAATTGACCTGATTTTATATCAGTTAATACCCCTGTAGAAGTTAGTCTTATAATCGTATTTTTAAATTGTGTTTTTGACGCCGGTATAACTTTATTATTAAGAGAAAAAATACAAGCGCCGATAAATAGGCCTGATATTAAAAATGGAAGAAATAGTTTAAACTTTGTTACACCAAAAGAACGCATAGCAACAATTTCAGAGTCATCACTTAGTTTATTTAACGTGTAGATTGTTGCAAACAGACAAGATAATGGTACGGCCATTGGTATAAAAGAAATTGCAATATGGCCAACAAGCTCCATGACAACGGTCCATTCAACACCCTTACTTATTACTATTTTGATAATTCGAAAGAGCTGAAAAGTAAGTAAAAAGGCCACAAAGAAGAATGTGCTTAATACGAAAGGAGCGATAAAGTTGGCCGTTAAGTACCGTTGAATGAGTTTAAACATAGTTGGTTGAATATTTCCTTAGTATTTTGGCAATTCTTTAGGATCATGATAGTTTAACTCGCCGTACTTTAATAAACAACTAATCGATCTTAAATAGATCTTTAAAAATAAAGGAGATTTTAATGAAATTTACTCTAAATCTCGCAGCAAAAGAGTTTTCTAGCTCAAATCTAGTCCTCATTTCTGCGTTTCAAAAGACAATCCCAGCAAAAGGAAAAGCAAAAGAGCAACAAGTTCTCGCCAATACACACTGGTCTAAAGACGTTAAAGCAAAGTTTGAATCTATTAAGACATCTAGTAACTTCACCGGATCTCTTGGCGATAAGTTCACTTTTCACTTAGACAATGGAACTACTGTTCTAGCTTACGGTCTTGGAGATAAAACTAAGCTAGACTTTGAAGGCCTAAGAAATGAAGCAGCGAAAATTACGACTATGCTCCAAGCTACTCACAAAGAAGTTGCAATACAATTTGACGGATTTGTCTTAAAGTCAAAAAGTGAAGAGTCTCTAAACGCTCTTGTAGAAGGGATGGAGCTTGCTTCTTATAAGTTCGATCGCCATCTTTCTAAAAAGAATGAATCTAAACTCAAAGACGTTATACTTGATAGTTCAATCAAAAAGACTTCAGCTAAGAAACTTCAAAGTGTTTTAGATTCTACATTAATAGTTACTGAATCAATTGGTGTTGCAAGAGACTTCGTTAACGAAGCTCCAAACATTCTAAGAAGTACTGTGTACGCTAAACAAGTTCTGGCCGATATTAAAGGCGTTAAGGGTGTAAAATCTAAAGTTCTTGGAAAAGCTGAATTAAAGAAAGAGAAAATGGGTCTATTTCTTTCTGTAAATGCTGGTTCTGCATATGAGCCTCAACTTGTTCACCTAACTTACACTCCTAGTAAAGTTACTAAGAACACGAAACATATTGCTCTAGTTGGAAAAGGTCTTGTTTTTGATACAGGTGGATACTCATTAAAGCCAGGTGGCTCAATGATGAATATGAAATTTGATATGGCAGGATCTTCGACTGTTTATGCGGCTTTTAGAGCAGTAGCAAAATTAGGGCTTAATGTTAAAGTTACTTGTATCCTAGGTATGACTGATAACGCTGTAAATGAGCATGCAACTATGCCAGACTCAATAGTAAAAGGAAGAAACGGAATGTCTGTTGAGATCCTAAACACTGATGCCGAAGGTAGACTAGTTCTTGCCGACTGTCTTGACTACGCTTGTGATCAAAAGCCTGATGCTATTATTGACTCTGCAACTCTTACAGGGGCCGTATTAGTTTCTCTTGGTAATCAGGTTTGTGGAATTATGGGTAATAACAAGAAGCTAACGGATAAAATTCTTAAATCTGCAAAGACTACAGATGAGTATATGTGGGAACTTCCAATCATTAAGGAATTCCATGAAGATATGAAATCTCCTATTGCTGATCTTAAAAATATTGGTGGTTCAAGCTTTGGTGGATCATCTAAAGCGGCGGCTTTTCTATCAAACTTTGTTAAAAATGATATCCCTTGGGCACATTTAGACATTGCAGGAATTGGAGATAGCCAAGGACACAAAGCATACTGTCCAGCTAAAGGTGCATCTGGTTTAATTATTAGAACACTTGTTGATTTTCTAAAAAATTCTTAAATACACTAAGCGCTCACATATCGTGGGCGCTTTTTCTCAAACTATGAAAAAAACTAACTTTAAAATTGTTCTCGTTTGTCCTGAAATACCTGGGAATACTGGCTCAATTGGTAGAACATGTCTCGCACTAAATGCCCAACTCATCCTCATCCATCCACTAGGATTTGATATAGATGAGAAGGCCGTAAGACGGGCTGGACTCGATTACTGGAAAGATATAACTCTGACAGAGTATATGTCTTTTGAAGAGTTTATAAAGACGGAGAAGCCCTCTCAAGACAAGTTACACTTCTTTACTAAGAAATCTCAAAAGAATATTTTTGAAACAGAAATTAAGTCAGATTGTTACTTGATTTTTGGAGCTGAAAGTACCGGGCTTAGCGAAGAACTCTTAGAAGAATACGATGAGCGTAGTGTTGCCTTTCCAATTCTTAATGAAAATATCAGATCTTTAAATTTAGCAAGTATTGTAACAGCGGCTGGATTTGAAGCCATTAGACAGATAAAGTACAAATAAGAAAGGCCACATCCATGTGACCTTTCCAATTAAAGAATTTTTTAAATATAACTATTAGAAGTTATAAGTCATCCCAACTCTTGTAAGTAGGTTATCTAAAGCTAGAACACCTTGCTTAGCAGAAGTTGTTGCTGCTCTTGAAGCTGCAGTAGTTCCAATGAAACCGTCGATAGTAAGATCACCAAATAGTAATGATGCCCCAGCATTTACTGCAGTTCCATTTGAAATAGTAGTTTTACCATCAGTCATTGAACCATTATAAGATGCTAAAGCTAGCCCTTTAAGTGTATCAACAACAGCAGCACCATTACTGTAAGTACCATTTACAACTTTAGAAAGTCTCTTAGATTCAGACTGACCAACTAAGTTATACGAAACAGAACCTCTCAATGTTAACCAAGAAGTTGCATTAGCTTCGTAAGTAGCGATTACAGGAAGAGCTGTTCTTGATAGTTCTGATTTATCAGCAGTGTACTTCATCTCAACATTTAGAACATCGTAGTACGCACGAACTGATACAGTATCTGTTGAATTGATCTTATGCGACTTACCAGCACCAACAAATAATCTATTAAACTTACCTTCTGACTTTACACCGGCAGACTGGTTACCACCAGTTTGGTCCCAGCTAAATGTTTTATATGAAGCGTATAACTTATAGTCACTGATTTTATATGATCCACCAACTTGAAGACCAAACTTTCCATCAAATTTAGAAGGAACAGTAAGATTCTTCTTTTCAGACTTAGAATCCAATGAAAGATTTACGTAACCTTCCCACTGATCAGCAAGTGCTCCAAGTCTAACCGCCATTGCGTTATCTTCTGAGTAAGCAGCTGCTCCAGCTGTAGCCGGCTCATTACTATCTTTTGTATATACAAAATTAGCTCCCCACTTAATACCTGAAGCTGTTTCAGAACCTAAGAAAAGATCAATCTGATTATCAGCAGTAGAAAGGTATGTACCTGTTGGAGAAGCAAGTATTCTTAAAAATGATGAAACATTTGATTCATTTCCTAAATACAATCCGTAAGTGAAGTTACCCGTTTTCTTCAAAAAACCACCCATAGCTTTTGGGTCAGCATCTTGATCAAGAGTTCCACCAGAAGTAGCACCCGTTCCACCCCATTCAAGAGTTAGAGTATCAGCGTAATTATTAATGTAAGCAGCATTAGTAAAGATCGATCTATTATCTTCAATGAAGTAATTGTCTTCTACCTCTTCACCAAGCGCTAAAATTCTTGCCTTAGAAGCAAGTGCAGTTGTTGAAACCAATCCCATAGTTGCAACAGCTGTAAAACCTAAAATCTTTTTCATCCAAAACTCTCCTGAAAAAGTGTGATTATTATTTTTAATTTGTGATTCAAATATTATTGTCAGGTTTAAAAGAATTTATGTCAAATATAAACAAAACAATTTTGATAAATTATTTTAAAAACAAAAAAAAAGGCCTCACATAAGTGAGGCCTTCTATTTAAATTTAAGTTAAAAAATTTAAATTAGAACCAGTAGTGAACACCAACTCTTGTCATCATGTTGTCAAGAGAAAGTACACCTTGCTCAGCTGCAGTAGCTGCAGTTCTTGAAGCACCAGTAGTACCGATTGAACCGTCAACTTTAAGCTTACCAAAGTTAAGAGTCGCACCAGCAGTTACATCAGTAGTGTTAGTGTTTGTAGACTTAACATTGTTAGTAGTTGTAGTTGCACCTTTAACTTCTCTGTTATTGATGAATACGTTTTGAGAAACAGATCCTCTAAGAACTAACCAAGAAGTTGCGTCTGCTTCAAAACCTAAAGTTACAGGAAGAGTAGAGTTTTTAATTTCTCCGAAAGTTGCAGAAGCTGGCTTAACTTTTTCAGTTGAAGCAACATAAGCAACATCCATATTTAATCTTGCAGTTGAAGATACTTCGTGAATTCTACCAACACCAACTGTTAAAGTAGTTAATTCATTTTCAGTTTTAACTGCAGATACAGTGTTGTCATATCCAGACTTGTCATAATCTACGAAGAATTTATTTCCTGCGAAGTTATAAGCTGCACCAATGTTTAAACCATTTGCTTCAAACTTATCACCAGCAGAAGCTCCACCTTTAGACTCATCAGAAAGGATCATGTTAGCATATGCTTCGATATCACCCATTGTCATACCAAGTCCAAGACCTAGGTTAGAGTGTTCTTTCTTGAAAGTTCCAGTAGTTTCGTTTTTCCCAGATGCATAGTGAAGTCTTGCTCCCCATTGTACACCCATATCTCCACCAAAGAATAGGTCAAGATCATTATCTTGAGCTTGGTAGTTTGTTCTGTTCGCGTTTTCAGAATCAATGTCAGAACCTAAGTAAAGACCGTAAGCAAATGATCCCATTTCTCTGAAGAATCCACCTTCTGCGTGTGGAGCTGCTGCAGTATCAGCTGCTGCATTGTCAGTTCCCCATTCAGTTACGATGTAGTTTTTGAAAGTGTTAACTTTTGAAGCATTTCTAAAGATGTTTCTTGCATCTTCAACATAGAAAGAACCTCTATCGTCATTTTGACCTAGAGCCTCTAGTCTTGCCTTTGAAGCGAATGCACTTGTAGAAAGTACTGCTAAACCTGTTGCGATTAGGATTTGTTTTTTCATCCAATCTTCTCCTTGAAGTTTTAAGATTACAGTTCGTGTAATCAGTTTTATTAATCTGCAAAATTTGCAATATTATTAAATTAATCGGTTATCTAGATTTTCGTGTCTTTAAAAATATTTGTCAACACCCTTAAATCACATACTTTTACTTTTCTTTAGATAAAATTAACTTTATTTCTGACAAAACTTTCAAACCTCTTGCCATATGCGACAAAGCATAAACGGAATCTCCAAAGTTATTTTCATTTTGAGCAGAATCAATAAATGGAGCATTACTACTAACGAAGTAAACATTCTCAAGAGCTTTCTCTGTGGATAAACTATAAGAATCGTCAAAATTCAGACTGTCAGTATTCTCTGTTAAAACGATAAATTCCTTAAACGAAATTCCTTTAAAAGCAGGAAATATTTTTTCCAAATTTCTTTTTAATAATCTTATTTTTTTGGAAATATCTTCTTCATTTGTATGATTAACGTCTATATAGGCTAAGAAATTTGCTTCTTGTGTTTTATTTTCTTCACAAACATTCTTAAATTCCCCAATAAAATGTCCCCATTCATGAGTGTAACTTAATGGGATAAGCATTGTTTCTTGTCTATTTGTCAGCTCCTTTTCAAAAATTAATTTTATATGAAGCGCACATGGTGTTTGGGTTCCCTCAACAAATTGAACAAACTCATTTGAAAGAGACTCCTTTTTAGGAAAGTCTTGATAAAACTTCCACGGAGACTCGCACCAATAGAGATTCTTGCAGTATATCTGTGTACCATTTGTACACTCTACTACCCATAAGTTGTCCTCTTTAAATATCTTATTCGGTATATGCTCGAGCTTTACCTTTGAAACATCTTCAAAAAAATTCTCATCATTCATAAAAGTAAAGATTTTCTCGCTGCTATATCTTGCTCTTGGATTAGTGAAGAACTCTTCACCCCATAAGAGCTTTTCGTGCTTTCCTCTAGAGCCAAACGCTTTAAACTTTAAATCCTTATAGTAAGTTGATTTCTTTTGGGTAACTTCAATATCAGCATAAGAGTAAAACTTCTCCATATAGTCGATATTAGACTGACCTCTTAAAGAACCTGGGCCATTGATCCCCACTCCATCCTGAGAAATATTTTCTTTAGTAAGCAAGAGAATATCCTCTTTTGCATGCGTTTTTAAAAGTGCTTCAAGCGTTGCAAGAGCAAATACATCTCCACCCACGACAAGTGAAGTGGTATCTATTCTATTGGTGGTTTTAACTTCTTCTTTTTTTAATTTCTTTAAATCTGAATAGCTCATAATATTCTCTAAGAGTTGAATGATTGATTATTACTGTATGTAATTGGATTCTACATCGAAGATTTTGCTATTGTCAGCCACAAAAAAGAAAAGCCCGCAATTGATGCGGGCCTATATAGAGATATGTAAATTATCTGATTATGAGTTTATCACCGGCCCTGATTTGCCGGTGATTAAGAATTGTAAGATTTGAAACAATCAATGTATCTAAATTTGTTTGAGTTTTTCGTGCAACAGACCATAAAGAGTCACCTCTTTTAACTGTATACCATCTAGAAGGGTTTACAATTTTCTTTCCCTTCGACTTAGCAACACGAATTCTCTTTTTATAATTCTTTCTTCTTACAACAACCTTTCTAGGCTTTTCATATAGATCTGCATACATTTCATCCTTACGAGATTGTCCATCTCTAAAAGGAAGAACTACAACAGTACCTTTCTTTAATCTCTTATTACTCTTATAGTCATTAAGTCTCTCTAAAACGTAGGGAGATTTCTTAATTTTAAATTTTCTCGCAACATCATTAAGAGTAGATCTACTTCCTCTTACTTCGTACTTTTGAAAAGCAACCGCAGAGTAATTTACATTAGAGCAACACTGAGCATATGTTTCTTTTAGACCTGCTGGAATCCTTAATGTATATGTCTCTTTTGTAGGTGGAGTAAACCAGCGTAAGATCTCTGGGTTTAAATACTGAACATCTTCAAAATCAATTCCTAAGTCCTTCGCAAAACTGACTAAGTCAATTCCACCAGCAACCGAAATTTCTTCAAAGTCTAATGGATCGTGAAAGTTGATTTCATCAAACCCAAAAGTTTTTAAGTTTTTTCCAATAATAGCAAGTGCCATAATTTTTGGAACATAATTCTTAGTCTCTGGTTTAAGGTATCTTCCCTTTCTTAGATTCCAAAAATTCTCTGTTTTATAACGCCTAATTGCTCTACCGACCTTTCCTTCTCCAGCATTATAAGCTGCTGCTGCAAGCTCCCAAGAGCCAAAGTCACTATAGAGCCTTTTTAAATATTTAGAAGCTGCAATAGTTGCTTTAATCGGGTCTCTTCTTTCGTCGACATACCAATCAATTTGTAATCCAAATCTTTTTCCTGTGTAAGGCATAAACTGCCAAGGACCAACTGCTCTGGCCCAAGACTTAGCCCCAGTTTGAAATCCAGATTCTGCCATAGCAAGAAAAATAAGATCTCTTGGAAGACCATGATCCTCTAATATTTTCCCTAAAACTGGCGCGTATCTACCGCCTCTAGCAGAGTATCTTTCAAAAAATCCCCTACCTCTTGTTAAAAAGTAATTCATCCACTTTTTAACTGCATCATTATAAACAACAGGTATATCAAAATAGTAATTTTCTAATTTTAAATGTTCAGCGCCATATAAGTAATAAGTCTTTCCTTCGTAGGCCGAAGGATCAATTTGGGCACTTCCCACCATGTGACCATTACCATGATAGTCTTCAACAGAATCTTGAGCTTGCTTCATCCAAGAGCGATGTTTAGAAAGGTTTTGTTCTTCAGCCTTCGCTACCGAAGCCTCATCCGCTTTCTTATTCACAGTGCTTATATTTGAACAAGAGATTAAAGTTGTTGCTAGAAAAATTTGCGTAACCAACGGTCTCCAAACTTTCATATGCTTCCTTTATCCTTTATTTATCGTTAATAAAGGGCCATTACTGGCCCTGAAATTGTTCTATACATTGTCTTACTAATTGCTCTTTCAGTCAATCTAGTTAGACTTTTCCATTATACCAATACTATTTAGTTAGGTAATTAACCATCTATTACTGGCTTATCTACTCTATCTGAAAATTCAGACTTGTCCATCATTGAATCGACTACAATTGTACCCACACAATCACCAAAAACATTAACTGTTGTACGGAACATATCAAGTATTCTATCAACTGCTAAAATAAGTCCAATACCTTCAATCGGTAGCCCTACTGCACCAAGAACAATACTCATGGTGATTAATCCTGCACCAGGAATCGCAGCTGCACCAATGGCCGCCAAAGAAGCTGTCATGAAAATTACGATCTGCTGTCCAATATCTAAATTAATTCCATAAACCTGAGCAATAAAAATTGCTGCCACTGATTCGTACAGAGCAGTACCATCCATATTGATCGTTGCACCTAAAGGAAGCACAAATTTAGCTGTATCTTTTCTAACTCCTAAATTCTCTTCAACTGTAGTCATTGTAATAGGAAGTGTAGCAGCAGAAGAAGAAGTTGAAAAAGCAGTCAGTAATGGAGCACTTAAACTTTTAAGAATAAACAGTGGAGATTTCTTTAATCTCCAAGAAGCTATAAACATAAGTAAAATTGCATGGCATCCAAGTCCAATAATAACTGTGGCCATATACTTAGATAAAGATTCAATCGCTCCAAAACCTGTCTTTGCCATAATATCGATCATCAGAACAAAAATACCAAGTGGTGCTAGCTTCATCACGACATGAGTAAGCTTTAAAGTCATTGCTTCTAAACTCTCCATAAACGAAACAACTGGAGCTGCTTTCTTAGGCATATAAAGAGCAACAATACCAAACATGATAGCGAATACGATTACTTGTAATACCGTTGATGTTGCCATTGCTTCAAATGGATTACTTGGAATCGCATTTATTAATACATCAATAATTGTCTGATATAATCCCTTAGATTGAGTAACCTTTTGTGCCATAACTTCGGACAGGCCATCTAGCCCAGCTTTGTCTTGAAGAGCTGCTCCCATACCAACACCAGGATTAATTAAGTTAACAAATATTAGTCCTAAAAAAACAGCGAAAGCAGTTGTTACAAAATAGTATCCAACAGCTTTTCTTCCCATAGAACCTAAGGCTTCAGGAGTTCCTAAATTATACATGGCCATAAAAATAGATGATAGGACAAGAGGAATGATTACCATTTTCAGTAATCTAATAAAGATGGTTCCGATAGGTTTTAAATATGATGCTAAATCACTGTATCCTGTAGAATAGAGAATAAGCCCTATTATTAATCCCGCAATCATTGCGATACCAATCAGCTTCGCTTCTTTTTTTGATGCTTCCTGCATTTATTTCCCCTTTACTCATAGTATGTTTAAAAATTTGCTAAAATACTCAATATGTTAAATCATCCAATAACATTTCTAATGGTTTCAATCAGCATAGTGTTACTCATGTCGACACTAATGTTAAGCCTTGGTAATCCAATGATTTTCTACTAGAGGCCAAATTGAAAAAAATAAATATTATAAGATTAATTTTAACAGCTATTATTCTTACCGCAACAGGCAGTATTGTAAACAGCACATTTGCAAAAATAGAAGCTCCAAACTACGACTTCTCTCTTCAAAAACTTGAGCCTTTTACTCCGAATAATACTCTCGCTTCGATAGAGAAAACTCTAGGTAAAGGTGAGCTAATTGAAGATGCTGGTGATATAAAGATTATACGATTTATGATCACTCATGCTCGTTATAATTTTCCTGTTTATATTCAAGTGAAAAAGAATATTGTTTTAGATTTTTATGCTAGATTTCCAACTTACTTTCTACACGATTTATTTCATCAATCTCTAATTAATAAATTCGGCAAACAAACAAAATACCATCGTCAAGAAAACGATGCTGTTTATATATGGGAAAATGTACAAGGAATGAGAATAATTTATAGCGGAGCATGTACTGTTACATGTTTTCCAAATTATGTTTCCTACATGAAGATAAGTGAAAAAAAGGGAGACTACGTCCCCCTACTGCAAAAGTTCAGTGATCAATTTATTGGAAAATTCCCTAAATAGGATCATTTCTTTTAGAGTTCAAAAACATTGCCACAAATCCTGAAATAATCATTATGATACAAAGGATTTGTCCCATCGTAGTCGTCTCTCCAAAATAATATCCAAGTTGAGCATCGGCCTCTCTAAAAAACTCAATAAAGTATCTGAAAAATCCGTAACCTATAATAAACGAACATGCGATTACACCGTGCCTTTTAACTTTTGTCATAATAAACCAAAGAATCAATGTGAGTAATAAACCTTCGGCAAAACCTTCATATAACTGTGAAGGATGTCTTGGGTAAGGACCTCCTCCATTAAATACCATTCCAAAAGATGAATCAGTCACCCGTCCATAGAGCTCACCATTTATGAAATTACCTATCCGACCAAAAAATAAGCCAGGAGTTCCCGCGAGGGCGGTGGCATCCATTACCTGGGCCCACGATACTCCATTCTTTTTCCCAAAGTACCAACCTCCAAATAACAGACCAGCAAGGGCCCCGTGAAAACTAAGTCCTCCCTGCCATACATGTAAGAGTTCTGTTAAATTTTGGGAGTAGTAGTCCCAGTTGTATATAAAGACATAAGCAAATCTAGCACCTAGAAACATGCAGATAAGCATTGTCGTTATCATTGAATCTATCTTCTCTTCTTGAATTTTAAAGAAGCCCCTACGTACCAAAACCTTTAATAAAATATTAGCGATGACAAAGCCAATTACATACATCATGCCATACCATCTTACTGCGACAGGACCAATTGAGAAAATTATAGGATCAATATTTAAAGGATTCATCTTAGCTCCAAAGTGTTAGAAAATAATTCTAACACTGAGGAGTAATTGAGTAAAATAATTAAAGTTGGCTAATTAGAGACTTAAATCAGTTCTAGGCTGGAAACTTTCTACAGGATAAATATATCCTTCATAATTACGAGATACATTTTGAATCATCTGTCTAGTTGCTACTGACAATCCACCATATCCAAAATATGTGCAATGCTCAGTGAGCATTGGAATAAGATGATCTGTTTTCATTTTTATAGATCTGTCTTTCAGGCTAGAGTCTAACTTTAAGAATTTAAAATTGCTTTTAAGTTTTTTGTGACCATCTTGGGTATAAATCCATCTCTTAAAGATATCAATGAACACAACTTCACCCTCAGATCTCCTTGGTTTCATCGTAACCATTCCCTCTTCAACCGGAACCCCCCAAACGCCAAGAATTCCTAAAGGAGCAAGGGCCCACGATAAATAGCGTTGAATAATAATTTTAGAATTCAAATGAAATCTCTCAGAACCAAAACCATCTGAACATCCCATTTGCCATTCTTTAAAAGAATGACCGTAGAGCATTAGGGCCAGTCCTTTAAATCTATAAACTGAATAATTCTCTTTAGGATAGATGCTTTCGGCTCCAAAGCGATCAGACTCTGAATAATCGCCAATTTGGCGCATTATGCCAGGAGTTGCTTCCTCTAGAGTAAGTAATTTAGCAAATTTGTCCGTATCAAATGACTCAATGAGATCATCAACCTCAGATGAGCCCATTTCATCAAATTTTAAGGACTTTAAAAAATCTACTAACTCTGAGCTAAAACTTGATAAATTTACTTTAATATAGACAGGTAAGCCCATGCCCTTAAAGTACTGAAAGTATGTAAATTTTCTCACTGATTCATTTTCCATGACGCCCCCGTCCGTTAACTTTGCTAACTACTTATCGGCAGGGCCATTTTTGGCTTAAATTTTTAACATTTAGAAGAGCTTAAAAGGCTTCAAATTCCCCTATATTCCTTGACATAAGGCCCAAAAATATATAAATCTTCTAGTTCGTAATAGAAGAGACCAAGTTTAGGGTAACAAGATTTTCCAGATGACCTGAGAGAACCCCTGAATTTGTCGAAAACTAGGAGTATTTAATGTACGGAGTTGTTGAGATTTCAGGACACCAGTATAAAGTTCAAGCTGGAGACATTCTTGATGTTGAAAAACTTACTAACGAAGCAGGTTCAACTGTAGAATTAGAGAAAGTTCTTTTTATCGGTGGTGAAACACCAGTAGTTGGTCTTCCAACTGTAAGCGGAGCAAAAGTTACTGCAAAAGTAATTAAGCACGACAAATCTAAAAAGGTAATCGCTTTTAAAAGAAAGCCAGGTATGTACCAAAAGAAGATGGGTCACCGTCAGCAATTTACAGCACTTTTAATTACAGAAATCAATGATGGAAACGGAAACGTTACAAAAATTGATACTGATTCAAAAGCTGCAAAGAAATTTTTAAAATAAGTTATAATTAGGAGAATAAGTCATGGCACACAAAAAAGCCGGTGGTTCGACAAGTAACGGACGTGATTCTAACCCAAATATGTACGGGGTTAAGAAATTTGGTGGAGAAAGAGTAGTTTCTGGAAACATCATCATCAGACAAGCAGGAAACAAGTTTCATGCTGGTCCAGGTGTAAAAGAAGGTAAAGACTGTACGCTTTTCGCGGTAACAGAAGGTTCTGTTAAATTTTCTTACTACAACAAGAAAAAGAAAATCGTATCAGTTGTACAGGGTTAATTGAAAAATTCTTTCAATCATATTAAAAGGGAATCCTTAGGGATTCCCTTTTTATTATAAGGAATAAAATGCGGTTTATAGACGAAGTAATTATCACGATAATTAGTGGAAATGGTGGTTCAGGTAACTCCAGTTTCCGTCGTGAGAAGTTTTACCCACTCGGTGGCCCTGATGGAGGTGACGGAGGAGATGGGGGAAGCGTTTACTTTAGAGCAAACAATGGTATTAACACGCTCGTCGACTACAGATCTAAGAAAGTTTTTAAGGCCGACCACGGTGGTGACGGTAGAAATAAGCAAATGCATGGAAGTTATGCAGAAGATCTCATTCTAGATGTTCCAGTAGGAACCATTATTAGAAACCTTGAGACAGGCGAGATAATCGCAGATTTAACTGAACATGATCAGAAAGTTCTTCTAGCTGAAGGAGGAAGAGGTGGTATTGGAAATATTCACTACAAATCTTCTACCAATCAAGCACCAAAGAACTTTACTCCAGGAAAACCTGGTATAGAAATGGAAATAGAGCTTGAACTCAAGCTCATTGCTGATATTGCTCTCATAGGTCTCCCAAATGCCGGTAAATCAACAATGATTTCAGCAATCTCTGCAGCCAGACCAAAGATTGCAGACTATGCCTTCACAACCTTAGAACCAAATCTAGGCGTTGTAAAAATGGGAGAGAATAACTCTTTTGTAGTGGCCGACATTCCAGGACTTATTGAAGATGCATCAGAGGGAAAAGGACTAGGAATTAAATTTCTAAAACACCTAGAGAGAACTAAGGCATTTGTACACCTGGTTGATGTTTCATGGTGCCTAGATGAATTTGAAGCTTTTGAGCAGTATGTTGTCATAAGGGAAGAATTAAGAAAATATAATGAAGATCTTTTAACTAAAAAAGAATTAGTTTGCTTAACTAAGATCGATGCAATGACCGATGAAGAAATTGAAAAATACGTAAATTTCTTTGAAACTCAAATTGATAGAAAAGTCCTCCCAGTCTCTACTGTATCGGGAAAGAATGTTGGTCTTTTAAAATCATTGATGTTAAAAACTTTTGAAGACTACGAGGCATAGAAGATGAGTACTGATTTTATAACATTAGAGATAAACAAAATATTTGAAGATAAGAATTTAGAGTTTCCTCTAAATCTAGCAATGTCTGCTGCTTGGATACTAGGTAATTTCAAGGGTATTAACCTTAAGGTTCTAGATGTAACTAAATCAAGCTCACTAACTGACTTCTTCGTATTAGGCTCTGCAACTAACCCAACGATGGCCCAATCAATGGCCGATGAGATTTCAAAACAACTAAAAGCTCATGGTTATGAAGTTATCTCAAGAGAAGGTTCTAAAAAAGGTGATGACTGGATTCTTCTAGATTTTGGAGATATTATCGTTCACGTTTTCTTGGACATTTCTAGAAATGTATATGATCTAGATAACTTGTGGGAAAATGCGAAAGAAGTAGAAATTCCAAACTCTTACTATTTCTCTTCAGATGATGAAGAGAAATCTGATGATGCTACTGGAAAAAGCTATTTCTAATGAAAGATATTCATCTTATCGTTATTGGAAAATATAAGGATAAGAACCTTGAGTCTCTTGAAGAACAATATCTAAAAAGAATTACTGGACCAAAGCTTAAAATACATGAGCTGAAGTCCATGCGTGAAAACTTAGAACTTGAGGCCAATGAAGTTCTAAAAAAACTCAACGATCTAGCACCGAGCTACCCTATCCTCATGGCAGAAAATGGTAAATTAAGAAATAGCGTCGATTTTTCTAAGTGGCTCTATTCATTAATCGAAACGCGTTCAGAGAAAATCGTTCTTATTATTGGGGGCGCAAGTGGACATGGCCAAAAAGTATTAGAACTTGCTAAAGAAAGGCTCTCCTTATCTCCAATGACTTATCCACACAAATTAGCAAGACTTCTCATTGTCGAGCAACTTTACAGGGCACAAACCATTCATACTGGACACCCTTATCACAAATAGTGTTCCAAAAAAGAAACAAATTCTTGGCATATAATTTGCTTTTATCTCTACATGATAATCAACATGGGAGAGATAATGAAAATGATTATAGGACTTTTTATTCTGTTTAGTTATTCACAACTTAGTTTCGCTAGCGAAGATTTTTGTTTTTCAGGAATGGAAGACACCTTGATACTTAAGCAATTTCAATTAAAAAGTAACATGAAATGCGAGACCAAAGATGCTTTAATTACAGCTCTATCTGCGGGCACTTTAACACTTGGAACTGTTACGGCCCTTTGTACTTGGGCGCCTGAGCCAGCGATTACCAAGATAAGTGCGGCAGTTATAGCGACTTCAGGGTTAATTATAAATTATGCAACTTTCTTAGTTCGTAATATGCCATGTAACTCATCGGGAAAAAGAGAGTTAGAAGATTATGAAAAAACAGAAATATTGGAAAAAGTCTGCAAATCAATTAACAAGAAACTAAACCTTTACACGGAAACTTGTGAGTAATCACTTTAAGAATCGAAAATAATTTTGTTTTCTTAATTTATCCAATTTCTTGGTAAACATTATAAAGTCAAAATAGTTTTCGGTTCTATTTTCTAAAATCGATAAGTCTAATAGTGAAAAAAGAAGTGAAAAATTAGAGAGATTCTTTTCTCCGTACAAGGTATTTTTATAAAATTCTTCATTGTTTGAATAATACAGACTTAATCTCTGTTTTATCTCTTCCAAAACACTTACTTTCAAGACATCTCCCTTCAAGTAGTAAGGATAATCGAGATATATAAAGTACGGAACAATTGGACACTTTTTTGAAAGAGGCTTCAAGTATTCCAAAAGATCTATAATAAAAGGTATATTGTAAGCTTGGAAAACTGTATTGAAGCTCACTTCAATATTTAAATCATCTTTTTCATTGAAAATTTTTTCTAAATTCTTTTCAAACTTCTCCCACTTCATAGGAAAGCGTAGATATTCATTTAGCTCTCCTACACCGTCAATAGAGATATCAAGCTTAATACTCTTAAACTTTGACCACTTAGAAAGAATATCATCGCTTATAAGGGTTAAATTTGTATTATAAGTTAGAGACATATTAGAAGACAGATTCTTTTCAATAAGTATAGAGAGAAGTTGATTATGTATTGGAGTAACTAATGGTTCTCCACCTAAAAACTTTAACTCACGAACTTCTCTAGAAAGTAGAATAAGAGAATCGATTAACTTACCTTGCTTCCAAAAGGCCTGAATCTCCTGAACATTTTCTTTTGAAAAATCTATCCCCAACTGCTCAAACTCTTTTTCAAGAGTTGAACTAAAATATGGAGAACATGACCTACACTTCAAATTACAGGTATTCCCTAGTGTTAATTCAAGTAAAGAGATATCGTCTACTGCTAATTCCCCACTGTTCAAATTCGTCTTGCCGAGGAGGATCTCAAACTCCTTTTCATAATGATCCAAAAAAATTCTTCTAGGAGAATTCTCCCCAACATCCTCTCTTCTTTTACACCCATTACAAAAATTTGGAATCTCTCCACTTAACATCGATTTCCTTAGCTTCACAAGCTCAGGGTGATTTATTTTTTTTTCTAATAATTGTGCGTCACTTATTTTAAATGTCGAATTAACATCGAGCCCTAGAGTTTTCCCAGAGTCTCCATAGCAACAGGCCCTTACTGAACCTTCTGGCTCAGTACTAATTTGCATCCACGGAAAAGGGCATAAGAATTTACCTTCCATTAGAAACCTTCACAAATGATTGATCTCGTAATTTATCAAGTTCTTCAATATAGTAAAGGGCCTTTTTTTCCATTTCACGACATCCCTTCTCACTTGCAAGTTCAATGCAGCCCAATAGGTTTTCAAAGTTCTCTTTCGTAACTTCTCCACTTTCTTGAGTATATAGAATTTTATTATCATTAAGAAAGTTTCTTAAAGATGATAAGATCATATTTTTCTTAGCTTCCTCTAAATGCTTTGGATTATAGAATTCTGGCACATTGAGATATCCCATCGTAGGAATAATGGGCAATTGACCTTTCCACTTCTGTAAGTACTTTAGAAATGATTCTATATTATGAATATTCATAAACTGAAAAACCGTATGAATATTTACAAAAAATGGATATACTCTTTTCAGTTTTATTAATTTTTCAATATTTTCTTCAATTTGATTTAGCTTAGAAGGAAAGCGGATATAATTATTTAATTCAGAAGTTCCTTCAATAGAAACATGAAAGGCAACTCCTTTAAATTGACATAGAACTTTTATCCAATCATTACTTAATATCGTTAAATTAGTTGTGATCTTTAAGTATATCTTAGAGGCCTTATTCTTCTCAATTAACTCTTGTAAGTAGTTAAATATATCTTTATTAATTAGAGGCTCTCCACCTTGAATAAAAAGCACAGAAGTATTTTCAATAAAGTCTAGAGACTTTAGTAATTTCAAGTCCCATATGTTTTTAGCATTTTCATAAAAATCTTCATTAAAATCTATATTCAAACTCTTCCATTCTTTATGAAGTGGTGCTGATAACTCAGGAGTACACATTCGACACTTTAGATTGCAACTATTGGTATAAGTTAAATCACAATACTCTGGAGTATCACTTGGAGAAAGAATCTCACCACTTTCGAGAGTTCTGTCTAATAGAGAAGACATACTCTCTTTAAATTGCTTTTCATAAATTGATAATGGAGACTTACCGCCATGATTATCAAGTTTATAACAATTCTTACACTGCTCAGGGACGACTCCCTTTAACATCTTAGATCTAATGTCCTTGTAAAAATTGTAATTTGAAACTTTCTTCCAAGAGAGATTACTTGTGAGAAGAACTGGATCGCCATTATTGTCTATGACATCTCTATCCCCTGTTGCATTACAACACAATCGCAATGAACTATCAGCGTTACAACTAAAATGCAGCCAGGGTAGAGGACATATCTTTGTCATATACTTCCAAATAATATTTGAGATTCTTCACGAAATAGCTCATTAAAATCTTCTGACCTTAGCAAGTCTAATTTCTTTGTAAAACCTTTTAGAGCTCCTAATTGATGAGATTTATCTTCTGCCATCATATAATTCAGCGCACTTTGAAGATCTTGATTGATTCTTCCAAAGCTATTATTTTTCATAAAATTTTTATAGCGAAACTCCACTTCTTTTTTAACTTCTAAAGGAAGCGCCTGTAGTGACATCCAGCTTGGTTCTTCAACCAGAGATATCTCGAAGTCATGCTCATTAAGACCATTAAAAAGCTCTATTCTTTGCATTTCCTCAATAAAGTCTAAGACATGAAACATATTATATATCGATAAAGTAAAATTAGATTTTAAACGTACATTAGGACATTCATTCTTTATTCGATTCCAATTCTTTATATAGAGAGGCCAATCAAGTCCTTTTCTTATGTACTCACCCACAGGTCCAAATCCATCAATGCTTCCAGACACAACAACACTCTCTAACTGATTCCACTGATCTAAAACATTCCATTTTCCAAATTCTAAAATACTAAAATTCGTATCATAATTTATCATGATTGATTTATTATATTTAATCACCTCATCAATAATTAAATAGTGATCTTTCTCTAATAATGGTTCTCCTCCAGCAAAATATAAGTGTTCAATTTCCGACCAATATGGCGCCAATTGTTTTGAAAGAGGATTATCTGCGGGAGTACAATTTAGCTTTTTATAATTACCTTTTGGGTTTAAAAATTTTGCATCTGCAAACCAAGCTGTACTAGTAGAAGGTTTACAAGAGCGACATGAAAAATTGCATAAATTGGATATTCTAATGGATAAGCTTTTAGGAAATTTTAATTTTACTTCCTTGCCACTATTTATTTCCTCTAAGTATTTAGCCCAGTTTTTATTCTCTTTGGTTCTCCAAGATTCCATATTATGTTGTTCATAATAGAAGCAATCCTTACAGTGTGAAATTTGATCATACTTACCTGATAAGAATTTATCTTGAAAGGCCTTAACTTTAGGCCCATTCCAAATTTCTTCTAAGTTTTCTTCATGAAGATTTCCTAGGATCTCAGGAGTATTCGAATGACAACATACAAATATATTTCCATTTGGCTGAATTTCTAATTGAACAAATGGTAGTATGCAGAACTTCTCTATCATTATCATCTCTTTTAAGGATATTTAAATAAATGATAACATAAGTCCAAAAAATTACATATTTTAGACGTGGCGATAATTCATAAATACAGCAACTTACAATATTATTAATTAAATAGAAGCTCTTTCGATCTTGCAAAGCAGTCTTTAAAGTCTTTGGCCATTTGAGATGCGTGTACACCATCAATCAATCTATGATCAAAGGTAACGCCTATAGGAAGAACTTTTCTTATTTTAGGCTGTCCATTTACAGCTAAAACTTTATCACTAACAGCTCCTACCGAAAGTAGCAGAGGAACTCTCGTATATGGACAAAGAGGTGCAAAGGCCAAATCTATTCCGAAACTGCCAACATTCGTAATCATCACAGAACCAAAGGGATCTCGTGGCAAGCCAAGAAATGAAAGATTCAAATTTAATCCATATAATAAGAATGAGGCAATATTTAGATAGATGTGAGAAAACCACCAAGGAATATACTTAAAAGTATTTAAGTTTTTTGCTATATCCTTATCTTTAAACTTACGTACAAGTTCTGCTTTTTCTTTTAAAGTTTGTGCTATTTGCTTGAGTGTTTTTTCCTGTGCGTCTTCCACTGTACAACCAGACAGCGTTGCTTTTGAAACTTTATCCGCTCCATCTCCAGGGATATTTACCTGATAAAATAAAGTTACAGACTCTCTTAGCCAGATTCTTCTTCCTCTTATCATTCCATTGATTTCAGGTCGTCGCTTCATACAATATGCGAGGGCCTTTCCAACTAAATGACTTGGAGAAATTTTAATATCATGAAGCTTACTATACTCTTCTAAATTTAACAGGGTATCTGTAACATCTATTTCTAGAATTCCGTAAACAGAAGGGTCCTTTGCTGTCTTCCAAGTTCCCATTGCTATTTTTCTGAAGACAGATGTATCTTCGAGTTTTTTTAATGGTATATTCTTCATCTTATTTAAATTACACCAATTGCTTTTTTTACTTCTTTTAAAAACTCACTTGCTCTTGGTCTAACTTTAGCAGCTCCTTGCTCTAAGATTTCATCAATTAATTTCCTGTCTGCCATTAATTCATTATACTTTTCACGTGGACCTTTAAGCTCTTCATTAATTACATTGAAAAGCTCTAGCTTTGCTTCTCCCCAACCAATTCCTCTCTTATACCAGTCTGATAAGTCTTTAATTTGCTGCTCAGTTGCAAAGAGTTTATAAAAATCGAAAATCAAAGAGTTCTCTGGATCTTTAGGTTCACTTGGTTCACTTGAATCTGTAGTGATTTTGTTAATCATCTTTCTTAATTTTTTTTCAGTTAGAAATAGTGGAATATGATTATCGTAACTCTTACTCATTTTTCGTCCATCCAGACCTGGCACAAGCTCGCCTTCTTGAACCTTTGCTTGAGGAAGAGTAAAAACTTCTCCATAAACATGGTTAAAAGCATTTGCTAAATCTCTTGCGATCTCAATATGCTGAAGCTGATCCGCTCCAACAGGAACAAAATCAGACTTTAAGAAAAGAATGTCACTAGACATTAATATTGGGTATGTATAGAGACCCATATTAATTCCATGATCAGTGTCCCTACCTTTTGACTCATTTTCAGCCGACAAGGCCTTATAAGCATGCGCCCTATTCATAAGTCCTTTAGCGCTAAAGCAGGATAGAATCCAATTAAGTTCCATGATCTCTGGGATATCACTTTGTTTATATAGAGTTACATTTGAAGGATCTAATCCTAAAGCTAGCCAGCACGCGGCAACTTCGTAAATATAGTCGTTAAGTTCCTGAGCTTTGTGAACAGAAGTCAAAGAATGATAATCAGCTATAAAGTAGTAAGCTTCATATTGTCCAGAGTTGGCCATTTCTAATGCAGGCTTAATCGCGCCTAAGTAGTTTCCAAGATGTGGCATCCCAGTTGGCTTGATCCCAGTAAGACTAATTTTTTTCGAATTCATATGCTTCCATCGATTACAGTTTATTTTTAAAACTACAATGGAATATTAACCTTAACAAGGCTAAATTTACTCGTTGAGATTCTGCTCCATGAGTTCATTAGCTTTTCTCAGTGAGTCAATTGTGTTTTGAAGATTTTTTAACTGTTGGTTACTCTCAATTGTTTTTTCAACTTTCTTGGTAGCTTCCGTAGACTTTCCTGCTTGAATATCCTTAATTGCTTGCTCTACATTCTCAACTTTTTCCGTACCTTCTAAATTTCCACCGGCAATTCCTGAAATTAAACTGCCAAATGTTGCGCAATTAACAACTTTCTTATTTTCATCTAGCGATGTGTCTAATTTTAAAATTCTCTTATAGGATTTTGCTCCATACGAGTCTCCCATTTTAGTTAATGAGAACTGAAGCTTCATTATTCCGCTAGTATCTGTTTCTTTTTCAAAGTCAATAATATCGATTTTGGAGATCTTAAAAGTTCTATTCCCATAAATTTCTCCAACTTTGTACAGAGTCTTACCGTTAGGTTTAATAAGTTCCATAATTTCGAACTTATCACCACTTTTGAGTACTTCACCTTCAAAGTTCTTTGAACAATAACCATCTTTAGAGAAATAGGTTTTTGCTTCATTATAAAATGAGTCTACTTCCATAGAAGTTTTCATCGACTTAGTAGACTTCCTCTGATTTTCCATCATTTTCATCATACCAAGTGAAACTATACCCATCATGCCTGCTGCGATCATGACTTGAACTATTGAGAAACCGTCTTCTTTAAATATTTTCATCTTTTTATTATATAAGGATTATTTATTATTTTCATGGGGAAAGTATTCCCTATTTAAAAGAAAAAAGGCAAAAAAAAAGCTCTTCCGAAGAAGAGCTTTTTTAAATGGTGCCCAGAAGAGGACTTGAACCTCCACGCCAAAGGCACTAGATCCTAAGTCTAGCGTGTATACCAATTTCACCACCTGGGCATATATTCAGTAATCTGACCCCTGTATTTTTAATACTTAGAAGTAGAAATGACAAGAAAAAATTTAGAAATATTTGTTTTTTTGGATTAAATAACTATTATTAGGCCGCTTGCTTATCAAGTTTTGATATCTTTCTCTCTAACTCATCGATTTTAAGCTTAAGTGTATTATTTTCTAATTTAGACTGATGAACCTCTTTCTTCTTTGCCGTAAGCTCTTCTTCAAACTTATCACTACTTCCCTTAAGCTTTTCAGTCAGTCTCTCAAGTTGCTTAATTTTGTGAGCAGTCTTAGGATCTACGGCACCCTTTGCTCCTGCTCCAGAGCCCTTCTTTGCCTTTTTAGTTGCTTCTGAAACTTGGGCCGTAAGGAATTTATTCTTTTGCTCTAATTGCTTAATTCTAAGCCCTGCTGCTCGATATCGATCTTCATTCTGTTTAGATACTTTGGATAGTTCTGCTAACGCTTGATCTTTTTCCTTTAACTCTTCACTATGATCATTACTCGCAAGGAGATTTGCTTTATTTTCAAGTTCTTCTTTTACTCTCTTCAATTCAAAGAGCTCTTTCTCTAAGGACTTATTCTCATCTTGAAATTTATTAATGATCTCTTGGCTCTTCATAAATTTTTCTCTAAAAAGCTTCGATTCATTATTAGATCTGCTGTCGGCCATCTCTTTTTCCGAGTCTGCTTTTTCAGAAATACTTTCGATTCTTCCTTGTGCCAAAGATAATTGCGAAGTTAGCCTTTTTACTTCATCTTCTAGATTTTTAACAATATCTGGCTCAACTGAAACAGTATCAAGTAATTCATTATTCTGATCAGTAATGGAATTTATTTTATCAACAACACCGTGAGTATTTTCTAAGTTCTTCTTCAGTAGATCAATTTGCTTGTCGCGTTTATCAACTTCAGCTTTTAGCTTATTAAGTTCAACATTGAATGTATCGTCGGTTGGAGAGGATATCACTTGCTTCTTGCTTACAAGTTCCTTTTTCATCCCCTCTATGAGCTTCATCATACGCCCTAGTTGAGTATCTCTTTTTATTAAATCGGCCCGTAACTTAGCGACCTCTTCAGAGTTATCCTGCTCACTCTTACTTTCGTGCTTCACAGAAGTAACAAATTTTTCCGAAGCATTTTCAAAAAGTCCTTTAGAGATTGAGCTAGAATCCTTTATATCAATATCTAAAGATTCACTAACGATGGTCGTTAACTCAGTCCCCAAATCTGAAAGAGAGGCACCTTTATTCTTTAATTCTTCGGCCCTTTTCCTAATTCCAGAAATAATATCGTCTTTCTTACTGCTCCATTCATTTACTCCCTCAAACTTTTTAAGGGTAAATTTTCCTTTATTCGTATCTTCGGGTGTCCCCTTAATAGTCACGGAATCATTATTGGACTTTTCAGGTGATCCAGAAATAATAGTTCTATCTTCAGTTAAGTCCTCTTTAGAACCCTTAACCATAGTTGAAACCTCTCCTAAATCCTCAGGAGATCCTTTAATCACTTCTTTATGATTGT
Source organism: Halobacteriovorax sp. HLS (assembly GCF_004006665.1). Classification (NCBI taxonomy): domain Bacteria; kingdom Pseudomonadati; phylum Bdellovibrionota; class Bacteriovoracia; order Bacteriovoracales; family Halobacteriovoraceae; genus Halobacteriovorax; species Halobacteriovorax sp. HLS. Next base: position 80,764 of record NZ_QOCL01000004.1, on the reverse strand, counting down.
CCTCTTCTTCTTTCCAGCCACCGACTCTCGTCATCTCCTCATCAGCATCTTGGCTTTCAGTTAGTGTAACAATTTCATTTGCTTGCTCTAAGCTTAGCCCATCAATTTTTGTAACAAGAGAATCAAGAAACTCATCAAGTCCTGCAATTTTTTCAACTTCTTCAAGTGAAGACTCTAAGTTAGAGAACTTCTCTTCATCTTTTAAAGAATCTATTATGAGTTTTTTATCATTGATCGTAAGCGAGTCGAGAACTGCCTCGTTAGGATATCCCTTAACTAAAGTAGAGAAATTATCTAGCGACAAATCATCAAGTGTGAAACTTGTTTTTTTGAGAAATTTTACCACTCTCGTAACGTTGACCAAGTGCCCATCAGACATTTGATCATCTTCTAGAATATTTTTTACTTTTGAAATATGTTGAGTTTTCTCTGCTAACGAAATATCAGCCGGAAGATCTTCTACAGAAGTCGTTGTTGTACCACCAACAAGGTCTTCAACATTCATTAGTTTAAAAGATTTAACATTATGCAAGAAGATATTCTTCATTGAACTTGGATCTTTAGAAATCACAAGAGTAACAACAAGCCTTCCTGTTTTCTCTAAAATATAGCAATCCAAAGTATCTACATACTCAACAGCATCATGAAGAAACTTATCACCTTTTGGGCTTAAAGAACTCCATAAATACTCCCCTCCAAAGTCCATCACATTGAAATGGGATTGGATAATAAATTTTTCGTCCGAAATTCCAAAATCAACATCTACAGGAAATAGTCCTTTCTTAGAGTCAATGATCACAGAAAAGAAATTTACTAAGTTAAAAAAACTATTTCTAACTCTAAGAAAGTCAAAATCATTCACCACGGCCTTAGCAGCAACCAAGTCACTATAATAACCTCCATTAAGATGATCAGTGACCTTAAAACTTCCACAACTATCAATTTCAGAATCAAAGGCTTTTTCTAAACTAAGACTTGAACTATTCCCTAAGAGACGATCAAAAATTATTGACTCTATTGTATCAGAAGTCATTTCTTTAGATATTATCGCTTTCCCATTATTTTTAAAAAACTGACTTCTATTTTTTGGCTCACCAATAAAGATCACAGCACAAGTACATGGTAATTGCGTATCATCACTATCAATCAGTACAAAATCGTATTTTTGAGTCTCATCAAACTTAGAAACTATTTCTACTTCTTGTTGCTCAAGAATACTATTCATTTGATCTGAAAGATCAGATGAACATAAATTAAGAATGTATTTTTTTAATACATCAGTCATTTAAGCGGCATTCTCCATCTTAGTTGATATAGACTCAAAGTCCCTACCTAATAATTCTTTCAGAGACTCTTCGATAACACATTCGTCATACTCTAGTTCACAAAATAACTTTTTTAAGAACCCTCTCGCATCTCTGGTTAGATAGTCTGTTTTATTAAATTCAACAGAAGCCTCAATAAAAATCACAAGCTTCTCTAACTCCCCTATTTCTTCTTGGTTAGAGCCTATAACCAGTCCCTCTCCATTTAAAAATTCATGATGAAACCTAATTAAGTTAGAAAGATTTGTGTGCGAATATTTGTAATTGAAAGATTCTATTGATTTTCTAACCATCTCTATTTCGTGACCAAAAGGAAGATGATTAACTCTAGCATTTTCAATCTTCTCCAGCTCTAGTGAACTATGATCAGTTATTGCATACGAGTAATCAAAAAAGTAACAAGTATTATACAAGTCTTTGAGAAAAGCACCGTGTGTATAGCCACAAACAAGAGCACTCAATGTAATAAGTGTCGAAACAAGACATGATCTTTGGTAAAATGACAACGCCTTGGCATCCATTTCTCTCCCAAAGTATTCATCTAAAGAATAAAAAGTATTTTGAAAGATCATAACGAGATCAAGCAGGACCCCCTCATTCTCACCACTCCAATACAGAGGATATAAATGAGATAAAAAACTTCTTCTTAATTCAAGCCTCTCTTTCTCGTCAGTGCTATTTAATATTGAAGTTAGGATCTTCACCCCCTGTTCAATATATGACCTATTACACTTTAAATCTAAATACAAAAATGCTGTTACTTTCTCAAATTTTGCTAGCTTGTTTATATCAACAATTTCTCCCACATTTAAAAGTCGGATACACTTACCATCTTTCTTTTTCCAATACAGGTCACCATAAGATAATTTAATATCTTTTAGTTCAGAAAAACTAATTTCAGTAAGAGTTGTTGAATCAACTGTCAAAATATTACGTCCTTTATGAGCAAAATGGCCCATTTACGTAATACTTTTCGGAAATTAAGTATATTTACTTAAAGCTAAATTAAGAAAAAATAAATAAAAAAGCCCCCAAAAAGGAGGCTAAACTACTGAAAACATGTATTCTAATTTTATTTTCCCTTCAGCTTTGGATCAAGTGCGTCTCTAAGAGCATCACCGAGGATATTTAGAGAAAGTACCACAATCATCATGGCCAAAGTTGCAGCTCCTAACTGCCACCAAACTCCACGTGCAAGCTCAAGCTTAGCATCGTCAATCATAGTTCCCCAACTTGGTCTACCTTGTACTCCAAGACCTAAATAAGAGAGGATAACTTCCGTTTTAATTGCTGTTTGAAACATTAAAGAGAAATTGATTATTACTAAGTGAGAAACATTTGGAAAAATATGCTTAATTAATTTTCTAGCATGTCCACCACCAAGTGCAGAGGCCGCTTGAACATAATCTCTATTCTTATGTCTCATAACTTCACCACGTATTAAGCGACATAAGTTAACCCAAGAAGTTAATCCTAAAGCGACATACATTGAAACAAGTCCTCTCCCCATAACAAATGAAAGTGCAACTAGTAACATGATAGTTGGAATAGACTGAAAGCAAGTATAGAACCAAACAATTAGCTCATCAATTTTTCCACCGAAATAACCTGCAATACTACCAAGTGTAACTCCGATGACAACAGATATTATCGCAGCAACAAGTCCAACAGACATTGCCACTTCAGTACCTTTAATCATTTTTGTAAAAACGCTTCTACCAAAAATATCAGTACCAAATAAAAACTCGGAACTTGGAGCAGCGTAAGATGGACCAACTTCAACTGCCCAATCAGAGGCAATTACACCAATGGCAGAAAGTGTTGCTATAACTGCATAGATAGCAACAACTATTAACGAAGTCATTGCTAATTTATCACGAGTCATATTATCAACTGCGTGATCCCATAGTGATTTAGATTTTCTATCTTTTGTATTACTTGTCATTATTACTGTCTCAACTGGTTGTACATTTGATTGTGCCATATCCTATCTCCTACTTAAGACGTACTCTAGGGTCTACTAGAGTGTATAGGACATCCGTAATCACACTAAAAATGATATAGGCCATCGCAGTTAATATTGTCATTGCCTTAATTACAGGAAAGTCAGAGTTATAAACTCCATTTAGGGTAATTCCACCTAAACCTGGAATACTAAAAAAGCTTTCTAATAAGAGTGCTCCTAAAATTAAAAATGGTATTTGAATAACAACAAAAGTAATAATTGGAATCATAGCATTCTTTAATACATGCTTAAAAAGAACAACTCTTTCAGAGAGGCCCTTGGCCTTAGCTGTACGAACATAGTCTTGATAAATTTCATCTAGCATGACCGTTCGGTAAAATCTAACATCTGGACCTATCGATAAGATAATCCAAATAATTACAGGTAAAACGATATACGGAAGAAAATCAGGAAAGCCTGACTCATAACCTGAGATCTCAAACCATCCAAGCTTGTAAGCAAATAGCCATTGACCAAAGAGGATGTACGCTAAAGAAGTTACACTCATTAAAAGTACACAGCCAAATACAACTGACTTATCAATCCATTTTCCTCTATAGAAAGAAACCACAAGAGAAATAGAAATTGATATAATTGTAGATAATACAAATGCAGGAACAGATAACGTCATCGAAGGTATTGCACCTTGCTTAATCATCGATATAATTTCTTGCTTAGTTGTCCAGGACCTACCGAAATCAAAAGTAAAAGCCGATTTTACAATATCCAAATATTGGGCCCACATTGGTTTATTTAAACCTAACTCTTCTCTCAATTCTTGTATCTGCTGAACGCTGGCGTGTTTTCCTAGCATAATTAAAGCTGGGTCCGGAGCTACAAGGTTAAAAATAACGAAGATAATGAAAGCCACCCCAAGAATAGTCGGGATAATGTAAAACAGTCTTCTTAAAATATATTGCCACAAATTCACGAGTGAACCACCTAAAAGTTAAAAAGCCCTCCATTAAGGAGGGCCATTATTTTATAATTTTTCTAAAGCTTTAGCTTTTGCTGCAACATCAACATTTAGATATTGCTCTTGACCTGTTTCAAAGTCAGTAGACATGTAATTCTTCAAATAAGAATGTCTAAGTGTAAAGTTCTGTCTATGTACTCCATAAATCCAAGGAGACTCTTCAGCTGCAATTCTATTCATTTTTTCATAAAGAGCAGTTCTCTCTGGAGAATCTTGCATAATTGAAGCTGTTTTATAAAGCTTATTGAATTCTGGATTATCATACCCCGAACCATTTGCTCCAGGAGCTTTATTTGGTCCATAAAGAAGCTGTAAGAAGTTCTCAGCATCTGGATAATCAGCACCCCAAGCAATACCGTATAGCATAACTTGTCTCTTAGTGATCTTCTTTTGAAGCTCTGGCCAAGGGTTAGTTACAACTTTGATATTAACTCCAATTTGAGCCATTTGCTTTTTGAAGTACTCTCCAATTTGTCTAGATACTGTATTTGAAGGACAGTCATAAGTTATCTCTGGAAGTCCTTTACCTTCAGGGTAACCAGCTTTAGCAAGAAGCTTCTTAGCTTCTTCAATATTTGGTCCTCTATAAGGAGATACATAACCTTTAATATTTCCTGCAATACCTGGAGGAACTACTGATTGCGCAGGAAGAGCAGTATTATTGTAGAAGAGCTCGTTAGATTTAACTACATCATAAGCAATAGAGATTGCTCTTCTTAGATCAGTATTCTTAAAAAGTTTTAAGTCATGATTAAACGCAGTGTACGTTACATCTAAAGAAGGATTAATTAAAAGCTCAATTCCTTTATTCTTGTAGTCGTCAGAAAGATTTCTATCTGGTGTTACTGCCGAATCAAAATTATCTTTTGGGATTGCAATGTAATCAACTTTACCTTTTAGGAAGTTAAGCCATCTAGGTTGAGATTCAATGATTACATTTACAACTACTTTATCAGCAAGTGGAAGTTCTTTTCCAGCATCTGCTAAAAATCCTGCGGCCTTAAACTCTTCACTCGCTTCAGAAGGATATAATTTCTTTCTAAAATTAGGGTTCTTTGTATATGTAATTTTCTTTGTCTGAGTAAATTGAGGAAGAATAAATGGTCCCGTTCCTACAGGATGGTTTAAGAATTCCTCACCGTACTTTGCAACAACTTCTTTTGCTACAGCAAATGTGAAAGGCATTGCTAAAGAATATAGAAACTGTGGAAATGGTTTAGTTAGCTTAAACTCTAAAGTATACTTATCAAGGGCCTTAAGTCCTTCAACAACTTCCGTATAATCAACACTTGGAAGATCAGCATACTTTGTTCTCCACTCGTTTAATCCTTTGATCTTTCCGTCAAGTAACCACCATCCAAGACCTTGAAGTTTTGGATCAGCTAATCTCTTAATTGAATAAACAAAATCTTCTGCAACTAGCTCTCTGCCTTTTCCATCAGGGAAAGCAGCATCGTGATGAAACATTACACCTTGTTTAATTTTAAAAGTATAAGTTAGCCCATCTTCAGAAACTACTGGCATAGACTCAGCTAAGTTTGGAACCAAAGTATATGGTCTTTTTAGGTAATGGTATTCAAGTAGACCTTCATAAACACGCCCAACTTCATTACTTGAGTAACGGTCGTTAGCATAAATTGGATCTAGCCCTTTAATTTGTGCAGAAACAGCGATGTTAATCGTTTTACCTGTATCTTTGTTCTTTTTAGTACAGCTAACAAATCCCGTCGTTAGGATCAAAGCCGCAAGTAGTGAAGTTATCTTCATCATAGTCAATTCCCTCTGTTTAGTGGTTTACCAAAAACTAGCAATTTAACTTATGATATATACAAAATTATTTAATGAATTCCTAGGATATTAAGGAAAAGAGTCACGAGCACAGCGTTATTCACAGGTATTTACAAATAAATCTATCTGAAATGGTGTAGTTTCAAGAGTTTGACCCACTGGTGTAATCGACACCCTGCGCGGCGAGTCTTCTTTAAAGTTTGAGAAGTCAAAGCGAAGTAATTCTCCTTCTCTAATTTCATAGTCTAAAAAGTAATGACCTGGAGAAGTACCGGTAAGCCATTTACCACTACCAAATAAACACTTTCCGTCCGTACATTCAAAGCTTGGTTTATTCTTTCTAATTAAATCATTTGCCAGAAGAACTTGCGCCCAGCCTTTCATGAAACCCTTAATTAAATGACTATACTTCTTCGAGCGTACATCAGCTTTTGAACTATTAATTAATCTTCTCGCAAATCCTCCCTTAAGCTGAACTTGCGACTTATCGGCATTTTCCCAACCAATTGAAAGCAGTTCTTCACCATGGATAGGTATATCTACTGCCATTTTCCAAAATTTTTCAGGTGTATTTACAGTTTCAAAGGAAAATAGAGTTGTTTGATTAAAGATCTTCACTCTACCTCGTCCAGCAGAGTTCACGCAGATATTCTTTACAATCTTTTCAAGTTGATCATCTTCTTTAACTTTAGGTATTGTTGAACAAGAAGTAAGAACTACTGAGAAGAGGCAGGTAGTCGCAATGACTCTAATCCACTCAAGTCTCTCATAACTTCTTGTCTTTCTGAATCGACTTTGCAATTGCGTAGTGCCTCCACATAAAACTTTTTGGCCAGTTCATATTTTTTTAACTTCTTATAAACCATGGCCAAGTGCTTAGTTACAATAACATCTGTTTTAACTAGAGACCACGCCTTTTTTATTTCAACTAAGGCCTTTTCATAATTGCCCGTTTTATAATAGTACCAGCCTAAACTATCTCGAATATATCCATCTTTAGGTTTTAAACTCACAGCTTTCTTTATAAGAATATAAGCCCTATCAAGGTCGTCACCTTTTTCTAAAAGAGTATAACCTAAGAAGTTAAGAGCATGAGGGTTTTCAGGGTTTTTACTAAGTAGTTTTTCAATTACATCTTTTGCCTTATTATAGTCGCCATTCTTTTCATGCAATGCTGCTAAGTAGTATTCGTGTGACTCTGAAAACTCTTTTTCATTTTGAATTTCTTCCATTTCATCTACTGCGGCCGGGACTCTACCGATGGTTTCATAGTGACCTGCAAGCATAACTTTGAGAGCTATTTTTAAATCAACACCTTTCGATGATGCCTGCTCAACAAAGCTTACAAATTTCTTTGCGCTTTCGCCTGTTTCATCTTCTTCGGCCTCTACAAGAAGTAGTCTTGCTATTTCCAAATTACTCTCATGAAATAGAGAACTCTCTTCTGGAACTTTCGAAAAATAACCTACAGCACTGTCATACTCATCAGTTTCTTTATATAGCATACCTAAGTAATAAAGAACTTTATCTGACTGAGGAATTACAGTTAAAATCTCTTTAAAGACACCTTTTGCATCTTCATATTTTTTCGAATCTGCATAAAGAATTCCTAAACGAACTTTTAAGTTTAAATCGCTAGGATCAATATTTGAAAGAGCTTCTGCATGTGGAATAACTTTGTCGTACTTTCCTTGAGAGAAGTATATTTGAATTACGCTTTTAAGAATTGAATAAGAATGTGGAGTCTTTTTCAAAAACTTTTCATATACTAATAGAGCTTTATCATATTTCTGATCTTCTTCGTAGATAGAACCTAGAGCTATTGCCGATTGTTGATATGTTTCATCTATTGCCAGGGATTTTTTAAAATACTTTAAAGCAGACTTTCTTTGTCCACGTGCAAGATCAATCTTTCCTCTATAAAAAGAGTAAATAGCTTTGCCCTTATTTTCTTTCTCACATTTTGATAATAATCTATAGGCCTTCTTAAACTTTGATTCTAAAGAGTATGACTTGGCTAAAAAAACACACGCTTCTTCAGACTTTGGATAATTCTCTAGCAATGAATTGTATACGATTTGCGCCGCACGCTTTTCTTTTAAAGCAGTATGTACACCGGCCAAAATCAATCCAACATTTTCACTTGTTTCACTTTTATAAAGGTCTTGTAAAATCACTTTTGCTTCACTCAACTTATTTAATCTAATAAGCTCGACGGCATAGCGCTTTGAGACATAGTCATCCTTACCGTTTATTTGCAGTACTTTTTCAAAAAATAGTGCTGCACTTAAACTGTCTCCTCTTAGAGCAGCATCAGAGCCTTTAATATAGAACTCGTCAGCAAGGTGAGACTTCTTTACTTGGGACATTGAATCAATATTGACCATTGCTTTGGCCAGATACTTTTCCAATGATTGACCATCGTCACGATGCTCATTTGATCTGTCTGTAGCTTTAGATATTTCATTCTTTGAATTAGATACACTTGCACATGATGTTAATGCCACAAGAGTTACAATCAAAAAAATTCTATTGAACATGTTTATCCTTTTGGGTTTTGGACTAAATTTTCTCAAAGCCCTCTGTACTTGTCGTAAAGTAGAAGAAAATACTTAAAGCTTTGTTTAGGTTGTAATTTTCGGAACAATTTTCCAGCAAACTCTATGACGCAGTCACTCCAACCTTAAGAAAAACTTAAGCCACCTCAAGATTAAAAACCTATAAGATACTGAATATACGTCAAGAGTCATAAAAATAATGCACTGTAAGAATTTTGTCCCGATTTTCTATTGACACACTTTTAACAAGCTTGCTATTTCATTGTTCGTTAACCGAAGCAAAGCATTATGTGAATCGCGACATTCCCTAGTTACTAGAGGTAACTAACTGGAAATACGAAGTTCTTAAGCTTAACCTAACCTTTTTGACGCAAAGTATTGAAAAAATATACACAAATGGTTTCTTTTGGGTTTCATGATGCTAGAAGTTAAATTGTTATTCAGTTTTTTAATGAGACTAATCTCTCATATCAAATAGGGGAAAAAAAAGATGAACGACGTAAGAATTATCAAGAGATACCAAAACCGTAAGCTTTATGACACACACCAAAGCTGTTACGTTACTCTAGAAGAGATTGCACAAATCATCAGAGAAGGTAATGAAATTCAAGTTATTGATAACAAAACTAAAAATGACATTACTTATATGACTCAAATTCAACTTCTTTTCGATCAAGAAAAAAAGTCGACTAGAGCTGGTGATGTTGAATTACTTAAGAGAGTTATTAGATCTGAAGAAGGGACTTTCACTGGTCACATCAGAGGTCTAGAAGGTACTCCATCTGTAGAAACTACTGTTGAGCCTACTTTAACTGAAAGCCTAAACGCTTTTACTCAAAACACAGAAGTAAACTCAACTATTGAAACACCAAGTACTTTAAACTAATATAAGGGGGTACATTAAACCCCCAATAGTTTAGAGACTTAAAATGCAAAACAAGTTTAAAAAATTTCTGATATACACAATACCTGTTGCTCTTTTAGCAACAGGTGTTTCTTCAAAAGCAAATGAATCCATAAAAGGCCTCACTTCAGACAAGAAAGCTAAGAAAGTAGAAAAGGCCATACCTGAGTCAAGAAATTCTAATCCGCTAAAAAAACATAGTATCGGTATAGGTATTGGACAGACCTTTCTAGCTGGAGACTTTTCTGATCATGGCGAAGACAAGATTACATGGGATTTATTTTATAACTATTCAGCTAGTCACTCGTTCGACTTTATAGCAAACTTCCATTCATCAAAACATTCCCACCAGGGAAACTATGCTAAGTTAACTGGACTTGCTCTTGGAATTAAGGCCAAGACGTTTAACTTTGATAACTTCTCACCTTTTGGAATGGGTGGATTTGGATTTTATCAACCAAAAGTAAAAAGAAATGTAAATGGCGTACTTATGCCGTCAGAAGAAAAGATTACTTTTGGATTTCATCTTGGGGCCGGTGCTGATCTTAGGTTAAATGATAAGTTTACTGTTGGAGTTATGGCCACATTCCACAATCCGTTTGACGTGAAACAAGATAATCAACCAGAAGTAACAGGGTCATACTTTAAACTTCTCATGAACACCTTCTACACTTTCTAATATGGCACACCGTCTATACATAGTAACTGGTAAAGGCGGTGTCGGTAAAACTTCAGTCGCGCTCTCACTTGCAAAGAAACTATCACAAAGAGGGGTCAAGGTTCTATACAATAGCTTTGACCAGGAGAACCAATCTGACTTGTGCACTCAATTAGATATTCCATTTGTTCACTTTGATCTCATTGAGTCTGCAAAAACTTACATGGGAAAGAAGCTAAACTCAGAACTTGTTGCAAATTGGATAATGAAAACTCCATTTTTTAAATCGTTATTCAATATGATTCCAGGCCTAGGCCATATGATCTTACTCGGCCACATTATAGATCTACTGGAGTCTGATCCTAACCTAACAATTGTATTAGACTCACCTTCAAGCGGTCACGCTTTGACAATGTTTGAGTCCTCACATAACTTTAAAGAAATTTTTGGCTCAGGTCTTCTCGTTGAAGACATCAAGAGAATGCATGACTTTATTTATGGAAAAGATATTTTAAAGAATTTAATTATCTCACTTCCAACCAAAATGGCCCTTAATGAGTCTATAGAAGTAATTGACCATTTGAAAAAATTAGATTTTGAAAATACTCATCTAGTTGCAAATGATTGTCTCTCGCCTATCTTAAACACTGACGAAGAATTGCCGAGTTTTTTGCAAACAAAGAAAGATTTAGAACTATCAGTTATTAATGAATTTAATGGGAAAATTTTAGAAAAGATTCCTCATTGTCTCGCTCCAAACTTTAAAGCTGTTATGACCGAGCTTTCAAACTCACACTTAGAGGAGCTAATATGAGCATTCCCAATAAGAGAGTTGAGATTTTTTGCGGAACTGGTGGTGTTGGAAAAACAACATTAGCGACCTCTAGAGCTGTAGCTCTCTCAGAAAAAGGACTCAAAGTTCTTCTAATTACCATAGATCCAGCAAAGAGACTCAAGCAAGTTCTCGGGCTTCAAGATTCAGACTCAGGAATTCTAAAGAAAATAGATACTCAAAACTTCAGTGAAGATAATGTTGAGAATACTTTTGATGCTTTACTACTATCTCCTTCACATACTTTAGAGCGTATCGCTAAGGCAGAAGGACTCGAAAAAGAATTAGACAATAGAATTCTCAAAGTTCTGACCAAACCTTATGGTGGAATGAATGAAATAATGGCAGTTCTTGAAGTTCAGTTTCACTTAGCAACAGGAAATTACGATACAGTTGTTTTAGATACTCCTCCAGGTAAGCACTTCTTAGACTTCTTAGGCGCAACAAGAAAAATTGAACACTTTTTTGATAAGAGTTTTGTAGAAATTTTTAAGTTTCTTGGAAAGAAAGTTTCAGGAGAATCGGCGCCAAAGAAATTCTTAGGAAAACTCGTTTCATCTGGAGTAAAAAAACTTCTTAGCTATCTAGAGAAAGTCACAGGTGGTGACTTTGTTGACATCTTCATAGACGCAGTCAGTCTATTATATCGCTGTCGTGAACACTTTACTTCGGCAATAGATTTTCAAAAAGAACTCGGTAAAGAAGACTTCTCAAACTGGTTCTTAGTCTCATCAGCTGAACACCATAAAGTTGGAGAGGCCATGAGTTTATTTACCGAAGCTAAAGACTTTATGCATGGTGACAATTATCTTGCAGTAAATAAGTGCTTAAAACCGTTTCTTGATAATTGGCATCCTCAAGAGTCTAAGTTAAAAACACTTAAATCCACTATGCTCACCAGAGAAAATGAGTTAAAAATGTTTGCCGGCAACAACTTTAAAAAAGTTCTCGAGTTTTCCGAGATCTTATCTTCCGAACCCAAGGTCCATGTAACTGACCTGGCCAGTGGATGGAAACTTCTTCCGGCCTAGGAGTTAATGATGTCATTTGAAATTAATACAAAAGATGAATTTGAAAAATTCACAACTTCTCATTGGAATAGAATTAACGATTACTTGGACTCAAAATTTGAAGTGGCCTTTACTCCTCTTTATTCAAGTGTCGATATAAGAGAGAGCAAAACAAAACTAGCTCCAGTCGATCACAATATGTATCCTGCAGGTTTTAATAATTTATGTGCACTAGATTTGGATTTTTCATCATCAATTTTTGAAAATGTAATTAAGTCGATTGTACCTCAAGCTAAGACTGTGGGAATTATACCAGAGTCACACACTAAAAACCTTTTCTACCTCGATCATTTAGCAATACTAGGGAAGGCCATTAGAGATGCAGGCTACGAAGTTGTCTTTATAAGCTTTGATGAAAATCTCTTCAATGGTCAAGATAAATTGGAACTTGTGTCTCACTCAAATTTTGATCTTGAAATAAATAAAGTAACTGTTAAAGATGGAATCCTTTTCTCAGAAAATACTGAGATAGACTTTGCTATTCTCAATAATGATCAATCTGATAAGATAGATATTGAATGGAATCAAATCAAAACCCCAATTAATCCTACTCCGCTTATTGGATGGTACGCACGACAAAAGAATAAGCACTTTGCTTTTTACAAAAAAGTTGTTGAAGAGTTTGCAAAAGAGTTTTCTATTAATCCAGACATTTTACAAGCAAAGTTTATAGCCGTTGAGGATGTCGATTTTTCTTCTAAGCAAGGACTAGAAAGATTAGGAAGTGCAGTAGATGAAATAAAATCTCAATTAAGTGAAGAAAAGAAAGTATTTGTAAAAGCATCCAAAGGTACTTATGGAATGGGAATTAGTGTTGTCTCTTCAGGTGAGGAAATAATCTCTATGAACCGCAAAGCACGTAACAAAATGGATATTGGAAAAAATAAAATAAAGTTTACATCTCTTCTAGTCCAGGAAGGTGTTGAAACAATGATCAAGTATGATGATATGCCAGCAGAAGTTGCAATCTACTTAGTAGATGGAAAGAGTGTTGGTGGATTTATGAGAGTAAATAAAGACAAGGGAACTGATTCAAACCTTAACTCTAAGGGAATGGTTTTTAGAAAGTTCTGCATTAGTGAAATTAAAGAAAATAGCGACTTCCAATCTAAAGAAGCGATGTATACCGTTGTCGCACGACTTGCAACTCTTGCAAGTACATTTGAAATTAAAGAAGTATTAAATTAAGGAGCAAAATATGATGAAAGGTGCAAAACCAAATGTAGTTGAGGCCATCGGTGGTACCCCAATTGTAAAATTAAATAGTCTAGCCAATGAGGTAGATTCAGATATTTATGTAAAACTAGAATTTATGAATCCTGGTGGTTCTACTAAAGATAGAATTGGCGCATATATGCTTGATCAGGCCGTTAAAGAAGGTGATTTAAAGCCAGGTGGAACAATTATCGAAGGTACCTCTGGAAATACAGGTGTCGGTCTAGCTATGTGGGCAGCTGTTCACAAATATAAGTGTATTTTTGTGCTCGCTGATAAACAATCTCAGGAAAAAATCGATAACCTAAGAGCTTTTGGAGCAAAGGTCGTTGTATGTCCTACAAATGTTGAACCAGATGACCCAAGATCTTACTATAGTGTTTCAAAGAGATTAGCTGAAACTATACCAAATTCATTCTACGTAAACCAATACGACAATATTCATAATAGAAATACTCACTACAACTGGACTGCTCCAGAAATGTACGAACAGACGTCTGGAGATTTTGACGTATTTATGGCCGGAGTAGGAACAGGTGGAACAATAACTGGTTGTGGAAAGTACTTTAAAGAGAAAATGCCTAATGTAGAAATTGTTGGAATTGATTGTGAAGGATCAATTATAGCTCATTATAAGAAGACAGGTGAAATTTGTGAAGCCAAGTCCTATGTTCTTGAAGGTGTTGGAGAAGATTTTATTCCTGGAAATTATGACTTTGATGTAATTGATGACTTCGAAGTTGTTGGAGATAAGGAAAGTTTTTTAATGACTAGAAGACTTCTCAAAGAAGAAGGTATTTACGCAGGAGGTTCTGCTGGGGCGGCCATTTGCGGAGCTCTAAAATATGCTAAAAAGCAAAAGACCAAGAAGAAAATTTTGATACTTTTACATGACTCAGGAAATAGATATGCTTCGAAGATCTACAATGATGATTGGATGAGTGACAATGGTTACCTGGACGCTTCGTTTAACGTTCAAATTAAGGATGTACTTAATGATATTGGAAAAAAAGGTTCAATATTCACAATAAACGATACTTCAACTATTGGTCAGGCAATCGATATAATGGATACTAACGGTGTATCGCAATTGCCTGTTATCAACTCTGCACAAGAAATTGTTGGTCTAGTTGCCGAAAAGAATCTTGTTAAGCCTGTGCTTATGGGTGAGTTTGCAAAAGATGATAATATCTCTCTAGCTTCAACTTCAAAGTTTCAAATTGTTGATCAAAATGAACTATTAGAAACTGTTGCAGAGGCACTTCTTAAGAAAGAAGTCGCCCTGATTACAGAAAACGGAAAACTTAAAGACATCCTAACTGAAATCGATGTTCTTCAATATTTTTCTAAAAAGGGTAATATTTAGTGAAAAAGAGTATTCTCAAAAGCTTAGACAAGGCATCTAAATGCATACATGTTGGTGGACATCCAGATAAAGAAACGGGCGCAATAATGCCCCCTATTTATCAAACGACAACATATGTGCAGTCTAGTCCAGGAGTGCATTCCGGCTATGAGTATACTCGTTCACATAACCCAACTAGAACAAGACTTGAAGAGTGCTTAGCTGCTCTTGAAAATGGAAAATATGCCCTGGTTACGGCCAGTGGTATTTCTTCGGCAATGCTAGTTATGCATGCTCTTCCGGCCGGATCGACTATTCTATGTGGTGATGATGTATATGGTGGAACTTATCGTCTTTTCACAACAGTTTTTCACGAGCTACACAAAATTGTCTTTGTAGATACTACTGATACAAAAGAATTAGCTAGCAAAATAAAAGAGCACAAACCAAGCTTACTCTGGATTGAGACTCCAACTAATCCTCTTTTGAAAATTACAGACATTAAGAAAGTTGTAACTCTAGCAAAGCAATCAAAAGTGAAAACCTTAGTCGATAACACTTTCATGAGTCCCTACTTCCAAAACCCTCTCAACTTAGGTGCAGATATTGTTCTACACTCTATGACTAAATATATTAACGGTCATAGCGATGTTGTTGGAGGAGCGCTCATATTAAATGATACGACTCTCTACAAAAAACTTTGGAAGCTCCAAAACTCTCTTGGGCCATGCCAGTCTCCATTTGATTCCTGGTTAGTGCTAAGGGGAATTAAAACTCTTTCCATTAGGATGGAAGCACATCAAAAGAATGCATTAAAAATTTCAAAGTGGTTAGAGTCTCACCCTCAAATTGAAAAAGTACTTTACCCTGGATTAAAAAGTCATCCACAACACTCTATTGCAAAGAAACAGATGAGTGGCACCGGTGGAATGATTACTTTCTTTTTAAAAGGAAATCTAAATACTTCTAAGAAATTTCTTCAAAAAGTAAACCTATTCTCACTTGCGGAAAGTCTAGGAGGAGTTGAAAGTCTAATTGAGCATCCTGCCATAATGACACATGCTTCAATCCCTAAGGAAACAAGACTCCAGCTTGGAATTAAAGATAACTTGATACGTTTGTCTGTTGGTATAGAAAATGTTGATGACCTAATTCAGGACCTAGCTCAGGCCCTAAATTCAGTAAAATAAATTAAAACTCAGCAGGACCATCTTCAACAGGAGTAGATTCATCAGAATTAACTTTATTTAAAGCTTTTTGATTAACTCCGTTGAGTAGAATTCCTTGATAATCACTTCCTCTATTAAAAATTATCCCATCTCCGAGATATCTCTTTAAAAGTAAAACCGAGCAATAAATTTTTCCATGTTCATTTGAAATATCTTCTTTTTGTCCAGTTGCAAAAATTAACCCATCATCTTGTAAGATCGTTTCAATCTTCTTCACTTCTTTACAATACTCACTTGAACCTTCTAAACACCCTTTTTCACGCTTTAGCACTTCTACAGCACCTGAAGTTTTTTTAATGTGAACAGGGCCTCTACAGACATCTATCGTCCAATGACTTTTTATAAACTTGAGTTTAGAGTGAGCAATTGTTAAAAGACATTCACTCTTTGATACAGTAACAATATTTTTGGAAAGTCCAAAAGGCATGGCCTTGTGCTCTACTGTCGAATCAAAATTTGAATTCAAACATTCCATGTCACTAAACATTTCAGCTGAAAAACCATTCGTTTGTAATAATAAGAAAATAATACTAAATCTGAAGAATTGCATTTTTATCGACCTCAAAAACAAGCATAGTTGCATCGTGTGAAAAGAACATTCCTTTCTTCTCATTTCTTAGAGTATAGAAGACTTCATTTAATATTTCACGTGATGTTTCAGATTTTTTTTCTACTGCTGTAGAAATTAACGCTTCTTTACCTGGAGAATTTTCTAATAACCCACTCGAAAGAACCATTAATTTTGAGCTTCGATTCAAAGTAAAACTTTCCTCTGTGACAACTTTTCCATCATTAAGCAGCAGACTTCCGCCAGAACGCCAGACCTGCCCCTTCATAGTCTTTAGATCTATTCGAACAAAGAGTAAGTCTAACTTTCTCTTCTCTTCTTTTAGCTTGGCCTGTGCAATTTCATTTTGAACGTTTTCAATATACTCAGTAATTTTATCATTATTAAAATTTTGAACACTTCTAAGCTCGTCAAATTGTCCCATTATCATACTAGAGACAAGATAAGACCGCGAACGAGCAACAAGCATAAGTACTTCCTTATCATTGGAAAGAACATCAAAGAATTCCCCTCCAGCACTTTCACCAGCTCCAAACTTACTTATAGCACTTAGGCCCTTAAATTTTTCTTCTCTAATAGGTACGAGTTTTTCATGAATTGTCTTAAGCCTTTCCAGTTCAACAATTGCGCTCGAGACAATTGTATCAATATTGGCACCAACGACTTCTAATTCGTCTTGGTCTATTCCAGAAAATGTAGGGTTAACAAGTAGATTGAACCATGGATAATTGAGTTCTATATCGAGATCAGTGTTAATAACTCCTTTTATAAAGCGATCAACCTTGCAAAGGTCTTTAACAACTTTTTGATCTAACTCAGTACTTACACCAGCGATTACAATTGTACCGTTTATCCTCATTCGATTATTATCTAAAAAACTTTTGAAAACTTCCCACTTACGAATAGAAAGAATAATCAGCGCCTCATCGTCACTTAATAGGTTTTCAAAAACATGACTTTGCTCATAGTTAAAAGGAATAACTTCACAAATGTAATTATTTTCGAGACTTGAAAAGTACTTTTTGATTTCATCTTCACATGAGACGACTACGATTTTTTTCATATTTTCCTATTTCTAATTTAATACCTAATTCCGATACTTTAAGTCTAACAAGCTTCATTAATTTTGAATAGTTAGGTAAAATTCTACTCTCAGAAGTAGACCCAAATCTTTGGCACTAAATAAAATAACAAGACCACCCTAACCTACTGAAACCTTTGAAGCTCACCGATAAATCTAAAGGTTTTTACTCAATATTACGATAATTCATAAGCACGCTATAAAATAAACTCAATGCGAGCAAAGAGCTATATTATGGAAAAAAAGAAAGATAACGTCATTTCATTACAAAATGTAATCGCTAATGTAGCGATGCTTGATCTTGTTAAACAAGTTAGAGAGTTGCGAGATCAACAAAGAGAAATGTGCGAGATGGCCGTTAAAACTATGCTGCGTGCTCTAGATGCGAAGGATAATTATACTTACGGTCATAGTATGAGGGTAGCATTCTATAGTGTAACTCTTGGCCAGGAACTAGGGTTAAATCCTGAAGAGATGTATGAGTTAGAAATGTCAGCTTTATTTCATGATATTGGAAAAATTGGTGTTCCTGATGCAGTTCTAATGAAGCCCGCAAGACTTACAGAAGAAGAGTTTCTTAAAATGAAAGCTCACCCGAGTATGACTGCTGAAATTCTAACAGACTTTAAATATTTTCAAGATATAGCAACATATGCCAAACACCACCATGAAAGATATGATGGAAGAGGTTACCCTGATGGGCTTGCCGGAGAAAATATTCCCCTTTTTTCACGAATAATATTAATCGCTGATACCTTTGATGCTATGACTTCAACAAGACCATACAGAAAAGGCCTTCCATACGAAGTCGCATTTAGTGAACTAGAAGAATTTTCAGGTTCACAATTTGACCCAGAACTTGTTAAACACTTTATAAAGGCAATGACAAAAGAAGACTCTAAAGGAGTTGAGACTTTTGAATTAAAAATTGTAGAAGGTGTTTTCGCAAAGGATGCTGCTTAAGATTAAGCAGCATCCTTAAGAATTTCATTTAGAACAGGCTTCTTATAGTTCTCAATAATATGATCAACATCTAGAACATTTACAGTCACATTATTAATATAGACAGTCCCTTTAATTCCGTCTCTGTCCGAAGTAGAGAAGTTAATTTCCTCTTCCGTTACTCCAATATCTTTAATATCGTCTACGACGAATCCATACTGAGAACTTCCCTTAGAAACAACGATTACTTTTAGAACTTCATTATTTCTAAAATTATCTTGTGAATGGCAAAAACCTAATCTTTTTTCAACATCAATAATTGGTAAAACGTTATCACGATATCTAATTAGCGCAAGTTTACCAGTGTATTCGAGCTTGCTTACTTTGAACTCCTCTAAGCGGACGACTTTTTCAAGTGGAATTGCATAGTTAGACTTCTCACTGAAGTTAAATTGCATAAACTCCTGCTCAGTTGAAAAGTTCACGAACTCTTCTTCAAATTCTTCTTCAACATCCAATTTAATATTTGCATACTCCGCAAAACCGCACAGGTCTAAGACCATCGCCATTTCTCCATCACCAACGAAAGTAGCACCTTGAAAGCAAGATATTCCTTTTAGATGCTTAGATAGTTTCTTACAAACAACTTCTTCTATATCATGGATTTCATCGACGATTATTGCATACTTAAAACCCTCTCCTTTGACGATAACAATATTCATCTCACTTGTTTGCGCATTAGATTCAATATTTAAAATTTTATCTACACCAACTAAAGGGATTAATTCTCCATGGTGTCGTAAAATAGAGCCTCCCTCAACCTTGTGAATGATCTCTCCATCCTTTTCACCACAGTAATTAACAACTTCATCGACGTCTTCTAAAGCTAGGCAAAAATTATGATCGCCAACTGAGACCATTAAAGATTTTATAATTAAAACACTTCTTGGGATTGGCAGAACTAAAGTAAACTTAGAGCCTTCACCTAGTTTTGAGTTTATATGTATCTTTCCTCCAACATTAGTCACAGAACTTTTGACCATATCCATACCGACACCTCTTCCACTTATGTCAGTTACTTCTGCGGCAGTACTAAATCCACTTTCAAAAATTAACGAAAAGATTCTTTGATCACTCATACGATCTAGCTGTTGCTGAGTAAATAAATTATTCTCTAATGCCTTGGCCTTGATTCTAGAAACATCCATCCCATTTCCATTATCTTCAATTTCAACAATGACATTCTCTCCTTCTTCAAAGGACTTAATAGTTATAAGTCCCTGGGCCTCCTTACCTGCCTTGACTCGGACTTCCGGTATCTCAATACCATGATCAACACCGTTTCTAATCAAATGGATTAATGCACCATTGAGAACCTTAGAAAGACTTGTATCAATCCGAAGAGCACCACCTTCTGTTACGAGTTCAATATCCTTATTTAAAGATTTACAAGCATCACGAATAACACGCTTTAAAGGTTTATAGATGGACTCCATATCCACCTTACGTAGCTCTGTGATTTGAAATTGTAATAAAGAACTAACCTTATGCATTTCATCAAGAGTTTCGGATAGAACCTCTATATCACGGTCTCCCGTATACTTTGCTTCAAGCTTCATTGCACTCTTAAGTACTGAACTTCGTAGTACAGTTAATTCACCACTGAACTCCATAAATTCATCTAACACTCCTACACTTACATTAATTTTTTCTTCTTCTGTCTTGCTTATCTCCTTGGTCCCTGCACTTGAAGAAGAAGAAGAAGAAGAATCATCTTTAGAGACGAGTATAGTCTCTTCAGACGAGAAATCCTCATCAAAAACCTTGAGCTTCTCTGAGACATCAAACTCAAATTCCCCTCCGGATTTTATACTGTTAAACATATACTTAAGTTCATCAAGACCAACAAGAAGTGTATTAATGACTTTTTGAGATACTTTAATATTGCCATTCTTTAAGGCCGTGACTAGATCCTCATATCGATGAGTATATGCAGGGATTGATTGAAGGCCTACGCAAGAAGAGGTCCCTTTAATAGTATGAAGCAATCTAAAATACGTATTAAGGGAATTGATATCATGTGGGTCACTTTCAAGGTTTAATATTAGATTCTCAATTTCATCTAACATCGGATACGATTCTTCAATAAATGAAGTAACCATTTCGTAATCTTCATTTAAAACTGAAAGTCTCTTTTGCCCTAGAGTTGAGATAAGTTTATGTATCTCATCAAAATCGATTGGTTTTTTTAAGAAGGTGCATATATTTAAGTTCATCCCCTCCATTGCCATCTCTTTATCATAGAAACCTGTAATTAAAGCAAAGGGTATTTCACTTGCATAAGAGAGAATATCTCTACGAAAAGAGAAACCATCATGATCGGGCATTCTAAAGTCTGAAAAAATAAAAATGATAGAATTAGCATTTAGTTTTACATATTCCTTAGCTTCATCCACTTCAGAAAAAGTAACAACTTCAAATTCACTAGAATCTAAACAAGTCGAATAAATATCTAAAATTTCAAGTTCATCATCTACACAAACAATTTTATATTTCATAACTTCCTTTACGCTGCATTCTTAAGATTTTTTCTTTGTTCTAGAATTATTTCCAATTCTGTTTTAAGTGTTCTACGTACATTTTCTTTGCCAGACTCCTCAAGGTATTTATCTAAGTCTGAAAATTGATACATAATATAGTCTATGCTCTTTTCTAATAGTTTTTTTGAACGGTAACGATTAATTGCAAGGCGAGCCATTTTTTTTACATACTCAAGGTCGATGGGCTTTTCTAAAAACCCTTGGGCTCCATATGAAAGAGACTCCATCATCACTTCTTTAGTAATAAAGCCACTAAAGAAAATGAAAGGTATCTCAGGGTGGACGGCATGAACTTCTTTGAGTAACTTTAACCCATCTATTTCAGGCATTTTAATATCACTTAAAATAAGATCTGGATCTTCCTCTAAATCTTCAACTAAATCGTGACCATTTGTATATCCCTTGACACGGTAACCTTCACTCTCTAGAGCGAAACTGAGAATTTCAACAATCTCTTCTTCATCATCAACTATAAAAACAAGAGGTGTATTCTTATTTATTACAGAATGCTCAACAGCTTCCTTAACCTTTTTTATTTTATCCACATGAACTGAGAGAGTAACTTCTTGATCTAAATCTGATAATTTATCTACTACAACAAAGTCAACATCTTCACCCTTAAGAATATCTCTTGCAACATCAACAGCATCTAAAAAGAAATCAATTTCTTTTTTTGAAATCTTTCCTATATCGCGTGTACTTTCAAACAAAGTTTCTACCTTATGCATATGTTCCTGCAAAAGCTCTAGACCAAACATTCCAGCAGCACCTTTAAGGTTATGAAACGATCGAAAAATTTGATTAAAATTAACATCAAAGCTCTCACCTTTATCAATATTTAAAAGTCCAACCTCAGCGAGTTCAAACATCTCATCAGCTTCAATTAAAAACTCATCTATCATTGCATCTTCCATTTAATCTCCAATGCCTTCCTATCGGAGAAATAAGTACCTATCTATTCTAAATTTATTCTAAAGATGTGAAATAGGTTGAGTGAAAAAAATTAAAACCGAAGTAAGAGTATGCTTACTTTTCATAAAAAAGATATTGCCTTACAAAAACACTTATCTAATCAAACTGATAATTTCATTCAAGTTAGCGCCTGTATCAAGGCATTTAAACTTCTTGAAGATATAAAGCTATTTTCAATAATTTTTGAACTTAAAAACAATGAGCTTATATCTTTTGTTAGGCTATTAGATAATGCTGAGCAAGTAAGTGCCTTATACACACTGTATGAACTGAAAAGAAGAAGAGGTCGTATTTTTAGAACAACAGTAGCCGAGCTCTCCTCTCTTTCGAAAGTGTCTCCAAAAATAGTTGAGTACATACTAATACTACTAGAAGAAATTAAGATTATCTCAATGTCAAACACAGCAATAATTGAGATAAGATATCTTCATGAAGAATTACGTTAATCTCTACAAGTGTGTATCAAAAATCAACAACATAAGTGATCAAAATGATACACTCGAGAGAAACAAAGTTTTAAATTCATTATATGAAATTTTCACAAGAGAAAAAGGACTATACCTAAAGCTTGGACAGTTTCTAAATCAACACAAGGATGAAGCTAATTACAAAACAAGAACACAACTACCTTTTCTCTCACTTGAGAGAAATTTAAGAGAGAGAATAAATGAAGTCTGCAATGCAAATAACTTGTCTATCGCTTCGTCTCATGTTGAACTTGGATCAATTGGCTGTGTCATAAAGGTTAAAAATGAATCTGGGAACGTCTACGCCTTAAAAATACAATACCCTGAAATAGAGAAGAACTTACAAAAACAATTTTCTGCATTAAACAATGCTCTTAAATTTGCACCAAAGAAAATAAGTCAACATCTATCCTCGAACTTTGTAGAAGAGCTAAAACTAAGTATAACTGAAGAGTTAGATTATTCTAAAGAACAAAGAAATACGAAACAAATGAGTAGCTCAATCTCAGGATCTGTCCGAACCCTAGATGCAACCTGCCTAACAAAGGATACCTTGCTTCTAAACTGGGCCGATGGTCTAAGTGCAAAAGAATTATCAAACAGTATTCAGTCGACGAGAGAATTCTTTGCAAAAGAATTATTAAAGAATTACCTTTATACTCTATTTGAGTCAAAATTCATTCAAATTGATAATCAGGAGGACAACTTTCTTTTCAATACTGATAATAATATTATATACCTCCTAGATTTAGGAAATTGTCAGAAAATTGATAAAAATAAGGTCCACTCTCTTTTAAGAATAATCACTGGTCTCCAAAATAAAGAAGACATAAATTACCTGGACCTATTGGGCAATATAGGGTTTGATAAAGATAAACTTTCTCACATCTCCAATAGAATAGTCCCTCTTCTTTCAGCAATTTTCTCACCTTTCACAAGCCCTTTAAAGTTTGATCTAAACAACTATGATATAAAGAAGATCGTTGACAATATTCTAGGTGAAGACAAGTGGTGGTTTAGGATGGCAGGAAATAATGAGGTATTCTCTCTTATGAGATCTTACTCTTTATTGCTTAAAACTCTAACTCGCTTCAACACTCCAATCTTTTTTTCTAAAATACTAAAAGAAGTAGTATCTGTAGCAACATTTGAAGAGACTAGCTCTATATCAGTTCCACTAGATCATGCAGAAGATTTCTTTAAAGAAATGTCACACCATTTAAATATTATTGTCTCTGAAAACTGTATTGAGAAAGTTAACCTAACCTTTCCTTCACAAGTTTTAAAAAATATTGGAGATTATATGCAAGTAAGCACATTAGAAAAGCTAGAACAAGCTGGAGTGGATCTAAAAGAAGTTATAGCGACAGGATACAAAAATAAACTACGACCACAAACACTTATACATATAGAAAGTTCTAATCAAGAAATATTGATAAAACTTAACTAGCGAGCCTCTCCCCTGAAAATAAATCAACTAGCCCTCTTATTTTGGAAAGGTCTATCTCAGATTCATTTTCTCCACTTACGAGAGACTCTCTAATTGACCATGATGCATCTATAAGATCGTTAATTTTTTCTCCATATGCATTTAACCAATTCTTTTGATCTTGATCACTTAACTTAAAAAAGCTATCAAGACAGTCTTCCCATTGGTCTAAGACATCTTCAACAAGCTTAAAACCAGCTAATCGTGCGGCTCCCTTTACAAGGTGAAATTCACGAAAGAGCGAATTGAAGAAATTAGAAAAATCTCCATCTTCTTTTGCTGTTTTAAAAATCACAACAACGATTTTCTTCATCTTCCTGAACATTTTTTCATTAAATGTCTCTGCAAATTCATTTACAAATGTATCATTAGGACTTTGGGCGACCTTTTCTTTTTCATCATATTTAATTTCAAGTTTTCCTGCTGCTTCTGGATCTAACTCTCTCAATGATTCTAGTGCTGCAAGAGAAAGACCTTCATCATTACAGCTACTTTCATCAGAGACTTTTTCTTTAGGTACAATATTAAAGTCGCTTAGGTCAACGCCCTCTAACTCTTTTAAAGACTCTAGCGCTGCTGAGTTTATCTCTACTTCCTCAGTCGACGCTTCACTCTTAGTCCCTGCTTGAGCTGAATATTCATCGTTTACTGCAGTCTTTTCATATTCTTTTAAAAGGGTTTCTATTTCTTCTTTCTTAAGTAAACCATTTTCGATTAAAAGCTCTGAAAAGCTCTTTTGTGATTGGGTAAGTTTATTCATTAATGATGAAAGTTGATCTTGAGTAATAAAATTCTCATTTATCAATAGATCTCTAAGACTCCTTTTCGTATTAAACTGAATATTTACAAGATCTACAATTTTCTCTTCAGGTAATAGATCCTCACTGACCAAACATTCTAAAAGGCTTGGAGTTGATTTTATCTGAGCACTTAAGCAAGAAATATAATCTTTAAAACTTAGATGCTTATTTTTAAATAAATACGATCCAAAATACATTTACACTCTCTTTGATACTAGGTTTAGTAATTTTCCGAATTGATCTAACTTTAATGTCGTAGGATTAATTCCTGTACGTGAAACAGCACCGGGCATACCCCAGACAATACAAGAGCTCTCATCTTGAATAAATTGATAAGCTCCTCTCTTTTTCAATTCGATACAACCATTTGCTCCATCATCACCCATGCCTGTCAAAATGATAGACAGAACTTGTCCTGTGAAGTTTCTTGAAATTGATTTAAAAAGAACATCCACTGCCGGTCGCACAAAACAAACCTTTTCGTCCTGATTAAGCTTAACTTTCAATTCTGGTGTTATTTCCATATGGTAGTCACCTGGTGCAATTAAGCATAGACCAGCTCGAATTGTATCACCGTGTTGTGCTTCTCTAACTTCAATAGGTGATAGCTTATCTAACATTTCAGCTAATTTCTGTGTAAACATCGGAGGCATATGCTGAACAATAACCATTGGAATAGTTAAGTTTTCAGTAATAGTTTTAAATATCGAGGTTAATGCCTCTGGCCCCCCAGTAGAACATCCTAAACATATGAGTTTCGGTTTTAAACTCATGTTCATGACAATATTCTCTATTTCAACACCACCACTAATATTATCTTTAATCGTATTTTCAATTTGCTCTCTCGAGAAAGAGCGCTTTTGCAAGGCTTCAATTCGAGGAACTAACTCTTTACGAATCATGGAGATTGATCCCTCAATACTCCCAGTCCCCTCAACTTTTTCAACAAAATCATCAGCTCCGATACTAAGAGCTTTTATCGTTCTTTCAGCTCCCTTCTTTGTAAAAGAAGAGAACACTATGATTGTTACGTGTCTATTGAACTTTCGGACTTGCCTTATGGTTTCCATTCCATCTAAAACAGGCATCTCCATATCTAAAGTTATTAAGTCTATGTCAGCATTATCTTGAAGATACTTTACTGCAAGCTCTCCGTTAGAAACAGATTTCGCTATAATTATTCCAGGCACCGTTTCGAGTGCCTGGGATATTGCAGATCTATAAACAATACTATCGTCAACTATTAAAACTTTCATCAATACTACACTTTTATCTTCTCTACATGTATTTGAAGATTGTTTGAAATTTCAGTTAAGATTCTGCTCGCTTCTTGAGCACTCTGAGCATCTTTACCTGTTGTTGCTGCTGCTTGAGAAACCTGAGAAATATTCTCATTAATTTGTTTAACCCCTTCAGCTGATTCTGTAACAATTCTTGTTACTTCATTAGTCGTTGCAGCTTGTTCTTCAACAGACGCAGCAATATTACCTGCATAACCATTTACTTTCTCAATGGCCTCGCTAATCTCTTTGATGGCATTAACGGCACCTTTTGAATCACTTTGAATATTTTCAATCTTCTTAGTAATATCTGATGTTGCTTTGGCAGTTTGCTTCGCAAGCTCTTTAACTTCATTTGCAACAACAGCGAACCCTTTTCCAGCTTCACCTGCTCTAGCTGCTTCAATAGTTGCATTAAGAGCAAGAAGGTTGGTTTGCTGAGCAATTGAAGAAATAACTTTTATTACATTACCAATATCCATACTACTTTCACCAAGCTGCGAAATTATTTCGTTAGTATTCTTCGCCATCTTCATTGCATCATTAGTCATTGAAGAAGCTTCGTTGGTAGTTTTTGTAATTTCCTTAATCGCTGCAACCATCTCTTCCATATTTGAAGCAACAGTTTGAACACCGGCATTAACTTCTTCAGATGCAACACTAGCAGTATTAGCTTGCGCCGAAGTTTCTTCAGCTCCTGCTGAAAGTGAACTCGAAACAGTTTGTAAATTTTGAGCTGAATCATTAAGCTCGGATGCACTCTTAGTGAGTTCTTTAACGAGATTAACCTTATCTGTAACAACATCCCATGTAACCATTGCTCCAAGATAAGATCCATCATTGGCGGAAATTCCTGAGATCAAAAGATCTAACTTATCTTCTCCAACACTGATAATTGCTTTATGTGGTAAATTCGCTGGATCAGATATAATATTCTTAGGTCCAGCAGGGTTTTTATGAAACCAATCGATACTGTTTCCAACTAAATTATCTACTTTTGCTGGTAGTCTATCCTCAAGAGTTCTAAGCGTCTTAGCTGCAGCCTCATTCATGTAGACCATTTTTCCATCAGGTGTCGCCATCATCGTATTTATTGGAGACTTATCAACCATTTGACTTGCTCTTGCCATTTCGGCCTCTAGCTTTAATTTATCTGTAACAACTTCCCATGTTACCATTGGTCCTAAATAGTCACCTGATTCAGACATTATCGCAGATACTAGAAGATCTAATTTTTCTGGTCCTACGTTAATAGTCGCCCTATGTGGTAAGTTTGCGGGGTTTCTGATGATACCTAATTGATGGTCTGGAACTTTGTGAAACCAGTCAATCTTCTTGCCAACAAGATTATCTACTCTATCAGGAAGATACTGCTCTAGAGTTCTTAGAGTCTTAATTGAATTAGAATTCATGTAAGTCAGAACACCGTCTGGTGTTGCCATAAGAGTATTAATTGGGGATAGCTCAAGCATCTGCTCGTAGTTTTGCCCAGTCCCTTTTTCTTGATCATTATCTTCTCTAACCATTTCTACACTTTGTGCTCTCATTTTAAGTCCTCACTTCGTTCAATATTTAAAACTTTTTCCAAGTCTAATAAGATTAATAATTTCTTTTCTAATTTATAAACACCACTAATAAATTTTTTAATTTTTTCATCTAGAGTTTCAGGGGTCGTTTCATAAGTCTCTTTTTCAACATCTATTACATCTAGAATTTCATCAACAACGAGGGAGTATAATGAATCTCCAGAGCGAACAATGATATTCATATAATCTTCTCGATCTATTTCATCTAATCCAAACAACGTCCTTAAACTTATCGCTGTTACGATCTGTCCTCTTAAGTTAATTAAACCTTTAATATACTTTGGCGCTAGAGGTACCGGAGTTAAAAGCTGCGGCTTTATAACCTCTTGAACCTCCAGAACAGACACAGCATAGTGTCCACTTCCAATCTTGAAGCCACATAACTGATTTAAGTCAGAGCTTGTATACATTGATTGATCTATATTTAATTCCACAACTTCTCCTTATCCGACACAATTCAGGATTGCTTCTGTCATTTTCTCTTGGTTGCTTTTATCTATAAAACAATTAAATCCATTTCTCTCTCCACGTTCTTCATCTTTAGAAGTGATGCGACTAGAAATTCCGATAACAGGGATATTTGGATTTGTTTCTCGAACTTTTTTAATAAATTCCCAACCATTTAAATTAGGCATTTCAATATCTGTCACTATTAGCTTTAGATCTGGCATTTCACTAAATTTCTGCATTCCATCAACACCATCACATGCAGTTGTTACACAATAGCCAAGTTCAGTAATAATTTCTTTTTGAACTCTTTGATGTAAAGGCGAATCATCAACGAGTAGAACACTTAAATTATTAGATGCAATATTTTTTGATCTCTTCTTACTATCAATAACTTTGTGAACATCAAGTAGTGATACAGTCTTACCATTAATGAAGATTGTTCCCATTATTCCATCTCTATCGCTCATCTCTTCATTGACGTCACTTTCACTAAAAGCAATATCTTTTATTTCTTTAACAACTAAACCAAAGTAACTTCCACGAACCTTAGTCACTATACATGCGACAGTAATATCCTTTTCTTCACTGAGTAAACTTGAAGTCCCTTCAAGCTCTAAACACTCCTCTAGGTTAATTAGCAACATTGGCTGATTCCCATACCGAACTAAGGGTTGATCACCAGTCCATTCAATATCCTTTAACGGAAATTCTTCCAATCTATTCACAAGACATAGAGGTATTCCATAGTCGCGAGAATCTCCAAGTTGAGTCAAGAGTATCTCTTGCGTTTCTCCATTCTTAATCTGTTCTTTTTCTTCTAGGAAGTCGTGCTCGTCTGTTCTGGCAGAGGCTCCACTGTCGACAGAATTAAAGAATCCCAGGGCATCAACAATGAGCGCAACACTCCCATCACCCATAATAGTTGCCCCTCCAAATAAGTTTAAATCCTTTAACTTTCTCGAAAGTGGCTTAACAACAATTTCTTCCGTATCTAAAACATGATCTACAATTAACCCATAAAATTGTCCTTCAGCATTTAAGATTACTATATTTACACAGTCTTCATTAATGTCTTCAACAACTTCATCTTTATCCAAGAGCTTTAAACTTTCCCCAAGTCTAAAAACAGGTATTAGTTCTCCCCTTAATCTGAAAAATTCAGACTCAAGTAACTTTTCAATATGATTCTCATTTCCTTCGTTCTCAATTCGAACCAGCTCGACTAGATTTATCTGAGGTATTGCAAAAGTTTCTCCGCTTGAGCGTACAACGAGAGCTGGAACAATTGCTAAAGTTAACGGGATCTTCAACTTAAATGTTGTTCCATTTCCAACAACGGAGTGAACGTCTACTGAGCCTCCGATCTTTTCAATATTACTCTTAACGACATCCATTCCAACGCCACGTCCTGAAATATTTGTCACTTGCTCAGCTGTTGAGAAGCCTGGTGTAAAAATTAAGTTAAGAATCTGTCTCTCAGACAAAGTCGCGCCCTTCTCTTTACTAACAAGGTTCTTACTAATTGCCTTAGCGAGAATAACTTCTGGGTTAATTCCATTACCATCATCAGAGATCTCTATAGTAACTTGCCCACCCTCGTGATAAGACTTGATATGTATATGTCCATCTTCACTCTTTCCATTCTCGAGTCTTCTGCTTGAGTCTTCAATACCATGATCAACAGAATTTCTCACAAGGTGAGTCATTGGATCACGTATGGCCTCCAAGAGAGTTTTATCAAGCTCTGTTTCTTTTCCACTAATTGTTAGCTTAATGGATTTACCTTGTTCTCGACTTAAATCTCTAACAATTCTTTCAAATTTTGTTAAAACAGTTCCAACAGGCTGCATTCTTGTTGTCATAATATCAGTTTGTAAATCGGTTGTTATGACATTGAGTTGTTGCGCTAATCTTGTTAAATCAGGTGAGTCTGAAATATTCGCATACTGCAATATTTGATTTCTATTAAGGACAAGTTCTCCTACAACATTCATAATTTTATCAAGTAATTGAACATTAACTCTTACGACACTATCCGTAAGACTAATCACCTTCTTTGGCTCCTCAGTCTTTAGGTCTACTTTTTTAGTCTCTGCTTTCTTTACTTCCGGTTTCTTTTCTAGCACGTCTTCAGTGGCCAGCTTTACTACTTCAGTTTTTACAGACTCTGAAGCATTTTGATTTTGTGTTACTAATGCAAGTTCTTCACTTGAAGATTTATTCTGAAGTTTTGTTTCGTTCATTACTTCTAGTTTAATATTCAAGGCAGGAAGATCAGAGGTTTCTGAAATTTTCTGCTCTTCAAACTTTTTTCGAAGTCCATCATCGATGGACTCATTTGACTCTACTTTTAAGAGCCTTGCATTTAAATCAGAATATTTATTCTCACCTTCTGTCCCATTTGCTTCAATATTTTTTAACATTTCAAGACAAGCATCAAATGTTTCAAGCAATATATCAATAATGTCAGAATCCATTTCCATCTCACCTTCACGAATCATATCTAAGATATTTTCAGCATGGTGAGTAACACTTTCTAGAATTTTAAATGAGAGAAAACTGGAGGACCCTTTTAGGGTATGTACTTTTCTATATATTGAATTTAATAATTCACTATTGCTATGATCTTTTTCATATTGTGTAATCTCTTCGCTAATGCCAGAGAGGTTCTCAAAAGACTCTATTAAAAACTCGTGAATTATAGCTGCATTTTGTTCTGTCATATGGATCTCAATTAAATATTTCTTAACTAAAAATATTTTAATTTTGATCCATATTTTTCACACTTCAAATTTACATTAAGATAAAGATGAAGAATTCTTAAATATTTTACTTACAAAAAGACGTATCTGATAAGGTATTTATCCGATCAATTTGTATTGTTCTACAGTCTTTAAAATTCTGATAAATATCACTTGGAAAACATTCAGGTGATTTATCGTTGGCAAGACTCCAATCAGAATTTTTCTTACAATTTAGATAACTTGTCTGGTCCACACATGCCCAATGTTTTCCCAAACAATTGTAAACTAACCCTCGTCCTGTATTTTGATAACTAGGAGGTTCTTGATATTCTATTTCTTTTTCAGGAACTTTCTCTATCATTTTTGGCGCATTCTCTGACAAGTTATCTAAGGTTTTATCTAGAGAACTTTCACTTTTTTCAGCTGCCGAATTATTTTCGCCAAGGGAAACTTCTGCCGACTCTTCAGTAGAGTTATTTAATTGCAGTGAATTTTCAACAATAGTTTCTTTCGACTCAGTTTGATCTTCTTGATTGTTTTCATTCATCTGATTATTAGTATCATCAGGCGCAACAACTTCTGGTTGTTCGTTAGCTGAAGTACTTTCCTCATTTGCTACAACAGGAGCTTTCTCCTCACCAGAAGGAGCCGGAACTTGTTCTTCTTTAACAACAGGAGGATCTTGCGCTACAGGAGATTTTTCAACAGTTGGAGCTGTATTCGATTTTGATTCAGCAGCTTTATCAACTTTCTCTTTTACAACAGGAGTTTTCTTTCTATTTACTCTCGCTCTTTTTCTCTTTGGTCTTTTAACCTCAGGTACTTGCACAATTTCCTCTTCCTTTGGAGCCAATAAGGTGTCATAAGCAAGAAAGGCTATAATTAAGACAATAAATCCTCGGATAAGCAGCTGTTTTTTCTTTGCAGCTTTTTTTTCATCATCTTCTTCGTCTTCATCATCGTAATCTTCATCGTCAGAGTCTTCATCCTCTTCCGAACTAATTATGGCCGAACCATCTATCTCTTCAGTTTTTTCAGCGAATTCATCTGACTCTTCAGACTCATCTTCGTCCTCATATTCATAATCCTCATCATCGTCATCACCTTTTTTACGTAATTTCGACTTTATTCCATGAATAAAACTTTCAATCTTATCTTTTAAACCATTCGACATTTCAATTCCTTTGCAGGATTCAATAACTTATATTATGTTTGTTTTATAACTTATCGAAATTTAATCAAAAAGGTTGAGAAAAAGTGATTGATGATGGTGTAATTAAATATGACAGGTCAAACTTTACCTACTCTGGCCCATTAGATGAATCCTTATGGAAAGATTTAGAGCTATGGCGAGCAAAATTATACTCGCTCAATTTAATTGGTGAGTACCCTACTGAAAAAGTTGGTTTTGGAAATGTCTCTCAATTTATTGCAAAGCAAGAGCAAGTCTCATTTGTCATCACAGGAACTCAAACAGGTAAGTATGCTCAACTAGATGGCTCACTTTATACAATAATAGAAGGTTATGATTTAAAAAATATGAAACTCTTCTCTAGAGGTAGTGTTGAACCTTCAAGTGAAGCCTTAACTCATGCATCTATTTATGAAGCAAATGATTCAATCAAGGCAGTATTTCATATACATAATACGAGGATCTGGAAAGGTATGATTGATAATGATTACCCAGCAACTCATGAAGATATTCCATACGGTACTTTAGAGATGGCTACAAATGTACAACGAATAATTGGTGACTCAACTCATGGCACTATTGTAATGAAAGGCCATCAAGATGGTGTAATTGCTTATGCGACAAATCTTGATAGTTGTGGAGACTTGATTCTACAGTTAGCTAAAAAATTTCTCTAACCATGCCCTATCTAATTCAAGTTGTTTAACAGAATCACTTCCGCAACAAATTGAAACAAATTTGTCTACAGGTGATGTAATTATAAAGTGTATGCCCTTCTGTGTTAGGGCCTCATTTATTATATCGAAACTTAACTCTTTTTTTGGTTTATATATTCTCCAGAAATAAAACTCTTTTTCAATATATTTTCTAAGGGCATAGATCATCATTCCCATAGTTTTTCTATAATTTACTTCTACAAAGGGATGAAATCCATTCTCATATAAGAAACAATCAATCTGAATAGACTTTTTTAAATCAAGTTTAAATAAGAAGTCTCTTATTTGACTCATCTTCTCTATCGAGTCTTCACCGACTTCATCTACAAAATCTTTAGTACTAATGACTTGTCCTCCACAGAACTGTCCTCTAGTATCAATAAAATTCTCAACAATAAAGTACTCAGTACTATTCGCGAAATACGTAACTCCATAGTCTTTTATTTTTCTGACATATTCACTAAGAACAAATTCTCCTTTTTGAGAAATCTTCTCATGTTTATTAATAAAATATGTCCCTCTACCAGAAAAACCCCACTCTTCACGTGCAACAATTCTTCCATCGTACATATGAGCTGTTTCAAGACCAATTGATGTTCTTATTGGAATCCAGCCCTGATCAATTCCTAATTGACTCATTTTTATTTTTGAATTTAGTTTTTTATTTAATTCTAAATTATCATCATTCGACCACCAAAGTTTAGTAGGACGAGCAGAAGTCACTTTAGTATTTTTGATACCTATATCACGTAAATATTCGAGATATTGTTTAGAAAAATTATACTTTGTTGAAAGTTGGCAATTATCTTCTTCATTGATAAAGAAAAATACATGATCAAACCAAGACATTGCACTATTATTTTGAGTTCTCTGTGCAAGCTTACTTTCAAAGTTAAAATCTACTTCGTAGATCAGCTCTTCCATTGTTTCCTGTCAGTTATCGAAAAGTCATCTCTATAGGCTTCAACATTTGAGATAAAGTCATTATCAAGGCCGGCCCTAATTCTAGAAGAGTGATCGAACTGCATCCCCTTTGCTCTTGCTGGAGATAGGTTTTCAGGCAAATGTAATAAATAGTACTCCCAGAGACTTTTATCTCCTTTCCATTTGTTTAACCAGTTTCTTCCATAAGCAACATGAGAAATTTCATCCTCATAGACTATATCTACAATTTTCTTTGTTTCGAAGTCTTCGATATCTTCAAATACTCCTGAATAGAAATTCGCAAAATCCAGGTTTGCCCCTTCAAAGGTTAAAGAAACAATTGAAAAGAAATCGTCTAAAGTCTGCGCTTTCGTATATTGGTTCCAAAAGAAACTATTTAAAGAGACCTCTCCAAAGCCCAGGCCTAATGACTCCATCCTTTTCTTATAAAGTAAGAAGTGTTTTTGCTCATCTGCAATCGTAGCAAGCAGCCCCTTCTTAGCTTTTAAATCTTCTTCATTTCGATTTGGTAAACAAAGAATAGCAGCTGCCATCATTTCAATGGCCAACAACTCATGATTAGCGAAGAAGTGCAAAGTGATTGCTCGTTTTTCTGGAATATGAAGAGAACCTGCCTTAGGAAACTTTGTTTGTTCTTTTCGAAATTTCATATTATCTGCTCGAGCAGGAAAACTTGGTCTTTCACGAACTTCAAAATCATCACAACTAGTCACGATACTTGGCGATTGTAATTTATCATCCAAGTCTTTTGAAAAGAGTATATTTTTGGCATATTCATCAATATTCATACTTATTTCTTACCAGTAAATTTCCTCTTCTTAGTCCTTTTCTTACTAAAGGCCTCTCTAGCTGAAGTACTCTTTTTTCCAGCTTTTTTAGACAGCCCTTTTTTAAATGCTTCGGCTGGACTAGTCCCTCTCTTTGGACCTCTGCGCCCCCCTCCTCGATTCGAAAAGCGTCTTTGATGAAAGCAGTCTTCACAAATTGCAAACTTATGTTTTTCTGGTAATTTGCACCCGCAACTAGAACAAGTCGGAACAATTTTCGCAGACAAGAGATCGTTAAGCTGGTCAACAGCAAGAGATTTATTCTCTAGAAGATCATTTTCATTAAATGAAAAGTTCTTATTATCAAAGTGGCGTGCTAGCCACTGATAGAGCTCGACACACTTAATTGAAGTCTCAAGATAGTCTATATCGGCTGATTTAGGATCAATTGGCTCATTAATAATTGGTTGAGATTTCACGTAGTGAGATAATATCCACATATAATATTGAACATGTTCTTGAAGTCCTTGATTAACAGGAGCACAAGCAAAACCAAAAATCTCTGAAGTAGTTAAGATGTTTTCCGAGTCAGTGTCTTCCACCATTTCAGCAAGTTCAATCATCTCTTTTAATTCAACACAGAAAAATGGTGCCTTAAAATCCATCGTATGAAAGAGTCTTAAAAACTCTGATAACTTTAGACCAGGAAGATTATTCTTTGTTAAAGCATCATTTACTTGATTGTATATATCCAAATCAGGACCAACCATACATTTCGTAGATTGATCTAAAGTTGCATTTAGAGCTTCAGTAATCTCTTGAAGCCCTCCTTCTACTTTAGATAAAGTAGTAACAAAGCCTGTAGGAAATCTTTTAAATCTTCCTGCACGACCTGCAATTTGCTTAATTTCAGAGTGAGAAATTATAAACTCATGACCATCAATATATTTAGATAAAGTAGAAAATACAATCCTTCTAACGGGTAAGTTCATTCCCATAGAGATAGCATCTGTACTTACGATAATATCTGTTTCACCCTCATCAAATTTTCGGGCCTGTTCTCTTCTAACCTCAGGACTTAAACGACCATAAACAATTGAAACCTTAAATCCAACTTTTTCAAGATCTCTCTTATAGCGAAGAGCATTTCTTCTTGAAAAAACAATTAGAGCATCGTTCTTTTCAAGTTGACCAACAACGATTGGTCTTTTTTCAACATTTAATGTTGTCATCCTTTCATAATTCTTAACTATTAGCTCATCACCACAAAGGTCTGCAACATTCTTAACTAATTCATAAGCTGAGGCGTCACCACAAACATGGATTTCAGGAGAATACATATTTACAAGTGCTCTAGTCCAAGCCCAGCCTCTTTGTTTATCTGTAATCATTTGAATTTCATCAATAACACAGCAATCAAATACTTGCTGAAACCTTGCCATTTCAATCGTTGATGAAAAATGTGTAGATCCTTCCTTTTCTATTACTTCTTCACCTGTGAGTAATGTTGTAGTTACTCCTTTTGAGTTTAAAGTATCGTAAAGTTCTCCCGCTAATAACCTTAGAGGTGCAAGGTAACAACCAGTTTTTGCCTTACTTAAGGCCTCTATTGCATGATAAGTCTTACCAGAGTTAGTCGGCCCCATATGATATATAATTTTTCTTTTTATCTCTCGGGAACTTGAGTGAACCCAGAACTCTCCTAAATAATCATTTAAGATTTTTGAGGAAACATCCTTCTTCTTTAAGACAACAATTGCTCTAACAAATTTTCTAAAATCTCTTTGTAAACTCTTTGTCCCTTTCCAAAAATCCGAAGAAAGTTGAGAGAAGAATTTATGATACTCATTTTCCGTAAGTAGGTCTTCAGAGAACTCATTATCTGAAAGCCAATTTCTTAACATCGGAATTATATTTCTTGCATGATCTTTTGCTATATCACTTGGATAATTATATTTTTCATGAAGCTTATTTTTTATTTGTGACTCTAATCTATTTAACGATGATCTCTTTAATTTAGTTCTAACTTTATATAGCGTCTTATCTAGAGTTTTTTGAAGTGTATTATAGACATCACTAACTTGATCTATAGTTCCGTTTAGTTTCTCTTCAATCTGCTCTTTGGCTTCATCAATATCTGCAGTGCACTTGTTAAATACGAAGTCTCTCATGCGAGCTCTAAATGTTGCCACACAGTCCATACACTGACATGATAAATCTGCCATCTTTAAATTTAAATCAAACTCTAATTCAATAGTCTTCTGAGCTTTTTCATGGGCCAATTTCTTTTTATCAATCCATTCTAAAATTGCCTTGTGATGTAGAGACATAATATTTAGACTCAAACCACCATCTTGTCCAAAGTAGTATCTTTCTAGTTCAGGAAATAAACAGTCATCTAAAAAGATAAGATCTAATATATTTGCTCTTTGAACAAAGTCGTAAAAAGGAATGTAATCCTTACTGAACATTGGTAAAAGACTAGGATACTCTAAAAAGAAAGTATAAAGGGATTGTTGAATTCCTTTAATAACGTCCAAGATAATTGCAGCATCATCGACAGAGCGAATATACTCTTCATCATCACTAAAACTATTAATTTTAACTAGGGTTTTTCTTTCTGTTTCTAATTGATTTTTGACTTCTTCAAAGTCAACAAGCGAAGGAACCTCAGATAGGGCCACGTTTACTCCATTATAAAGTTAAAGCGGCCCGTTCCAGTGTGAGATTTACTACCTGTCTAATTCAACAACGAACGATAGACCAAGCTTAGCAAATTTTACAGCGTGGTTAGAACCACCTCTTGATTGTTCAATTGTATCACGAGCAGTATGAATATTGTTATTCATATCTCTCTTTTTAGACTCAAATGGCATTGACGCTGGATATCCTTCACCATGCCATGATGCATGATCAGAACAACCGTAACCACATTTGTCATATCCCCAGCTTATTTCTGGTAAATACTTGTCTAATAGATTTCCTATGAAAGCATTTTGTTGCTGATTAGTGAAGTCAGTCATCATAACGATATCAAGATCAGAACCTTTATAATTCGTCATATCTAATTGAAGAACTCCAATTATATTCGCTCCATCATTTTTCATTCTTTTCGCAATTTCTTTTGATCCTCTAAGACCAACCTCTTCAGCGGCATAGCCCATAAACTTAATTGTTTTAGTAGGCTTGAAGTTCGACGTTGCAAGAACTCGAATAATTTCAGTTACAGTCGCAATTCCTGATGCATTATCATCCGCACCAGGTGCCGTCGCTCTTTCTCTTCCCCAATAACCGGCAATAGAGTCAGCGTGACCACCAACTACAATTGTTTCATCAGACTCACCCTTAATAGTTAAAATAACAGATGGCTGCTTCCAGCTAGAATGATTATATAGCTCAACAGTTACGTCACTTCTATGAGCAGTAAGAGCGGCCCACTTATCGTGAATCCACTTCACGGCCTGAACACCAGTTTCTGATTGATAATATCTATTTTTAAAACTTGATAATTTTTTAATAGTACTAGTTATTTCTTTTTCACTAACTTGAGGAATAAGAGGTGTCACCTCATCCTCTGCTGTAATGTTATAATCTGCAAACGGAGCAGACTTAGCAAAGTTACGAGTCTCAATTGAGTTAACCGCCTCCATTGCATCTTCTAAAGAGTCATGAAGCATAAACCCACCGCAACGGTGAAAGTTCTCATGCATTTCATGACTTAGCTCTAATAGAGAGTTTTCATCAATTTCAAGAACTGAAATACCTTCTACTGACTTAAGTGCAGAGACTGATGATTTGAATTTTGACTTAGAAAAGTGAACAGCATCGTTATCGATAGTAATAAATTTCTTGGCCGGTGCAGCATAAACATTCGCACTTAATAGCAATGAGAGCGAAATCCATTTCAATGAGTTTTTCATTTAAATACTCCTAATAAATAAAATCTTCCTGATTCTTTTTAACTATTCTAGGCCAATGCTTCTTTTTTTACTGCAAATAAGTTCTTACAAAATAAAACTTTAAGCCAAAAGCTATCTATGTAAGAATAAATCCAACAAGTTATAGAAAGAAATATGGAGTAATATAATGATAAAAACATGGCTTACTGAGACATTTAAGATTAAATATCCAATAATTTTAGCTCCAATGTTCCTAGTATCAAATAATAAGATGCTAATTGAAGCGTCTAAGGCCGGTTTTATGGGCTGTATACCTGCACTTAACTGGAGAACTCCTGAAGAATTTGAAAAGGGAATTAAAGAACTCAAAGAAAAGTGTGAAGGTCCATTTGGCATCAATCTCATAGCAAACAAGTCAAATATTCATCTAAAAAAGCAAATTGAAATTTGTGAGAAGTATATTCCAGACTTTATTATTACCTCCCTTGGGAGTCCTGAAGAAATAATTAAAAGATGTGGGTCTAAGGGAACAAAAGTCATCTGCGATGTCGTTGATGTTACTTATGCTAAGAAATGCGAAGAACTTGGCGCCGATGCTTTAATTGCAGTGAATTCTGGAGCTGGAGGACATGCCGGCCCTACTCCTGCTTCAATTCTTGTTCCTCTACTAAAAGAAAACTGTTCTCTACCGGTTATTAGTGCTGGAGGTGTAGGAACAGGATCAGCTCTTTTTTCTGTCCTTGCTCTTGGCTCAGAAGGCGTCTCAATTGGTTCTCCATTCATTGCAACAGTTGAAAGTGATGTTTCTGAAGGCTATAAGCAAGCAGTTGTTGACTACGGAGCAAAGGATATTGTGATGACTACTAAAGTATCTGGCTCCCCTTGTACTGTCATTAATACTCCTTTTGTTAAAAAGATTGGTACAGAACAAAACTTTCTAGAGTCGTACTTAAATAAAAATAAGAAATTAAAGAAGTATGCAAAAATGCTGACGTATTACAAGGGTATGAAGCTCGTTGAAAAAGCTGCCTTTTCTGCAACTTATAAGAGTGTATGGTGTGCTGGTCCATCTATTGAGTTTACAGATAAAATAGAAACGACTAAAGATATTATAGATAGATTAATTTCAGAATATGAAATCTCCGTTAAAGAGTTTCAAGAGAAAATGGTTTAAGAATGAAAGCTACTTTTATACTAAGAAAAGAATTTAAGGCCTTTGAAAGAAGAACTCCTCTAACACCGGCCAATGCCAAGAAAATAATCGAAGCAGGTCATAGTGTAAAAGTTGAAACTTGTCCTGATCGAATTTTTAAGGATAGTGAATATCAAGAAGTGGGATGTGAAATTACTCCAATTGAATCTTGGAAGCAGGAAGATGAGAGATCTTTTATTCTAGGCCTTAAAGAGCTTCCACTTGATAGCTTCCCTCTAAAACATAGACATATCTACTTCGCACATATTTTTAAGGGCCAAGATGGTCATAAAGAAGTACTAAATAGATATATTCAAGGCAACGGACAACACTTTGATCTAGAATACTTAGTCGATGAAAACTCAAGGCGTGTAGCCGCATTTGGAAAGTGGGCAGGCTTTGTAGGAGCAGCAATTTCTCTAGATCGATTCTATCAAAAACAATTGAATACTCCTTACCCAGCAATGAAATCATTTGAAGATATTAATGGTCTTTATTCCCAAATTTCATCACACAAAGAAGAGTCAACTCGCAATCCTAGAGCAATAATTATTGGAGCAAAGGGACGATGCGGAAGTGGAGCAAAAGAAGTTTTCGATCACTTTGGTGTAGAAACTACTTTATGGGACTATGAAGAAACTAAGGCCGGCGGCCCCTTCAAAGAAATCGCTGAGCACGATATTTTCGTTAACTGCGTTTTAATGACAACGAAAGTACCTCCATTTATCACTAAAGATATCCTCGCAGGAAATAAAAACCTATCAATTATTGGTGATGTTAGCTGTGATCCAACAAGTAATCTTAATCCAATTCCTATTTATGATGATATTACTTCGTGGGAGAAACCATTCGTTGAGACTTGTGGACTAGAACTGCTTGCCGTAGATAACCTTCCAAGCCTATTACCAAGAGAGAGCTCTGTCGATTTTTCAGATCAGCTTACTCCTCACCTGCTTAATCTTGCAACTAAAGGTATCGAAGACCCTGTATGGAAAGCTGCTTTAGATACCTTTAATAAATTTTCTAAATCTTAAAAAAAAGGAGCTATCAAGCTCCTTTTTACTTTTAAATTAATCCACTTCTTCTAAGTAGTGCATCCGGAGTAGGTTCTGCTCCTCTAAACTTTTTATAAAGTTCCATTGGATGTTCTGTTCCACCTTTAGAAAGGATATTGTCCTTAAACTTTTTAGCAATCTCTCTGTTAAAGATTCCATTTTCTTTAAAGTGCTCAAATGCATCTGCATCTAAAACTTCCGCCCACTTATATGAATAATATCCTGACGAATATCCTCCCGCAAAAATATGACCAAATGAAGTAGACATCATAGATCCATCTACTTTAGGCAAGAGAGTTGTGGATTCCATCGCTTTTTTCTCAAATGCTTCTGCATCATCAACAGACGAATTATCTCCAGAGTGCCATGCCATATCTAAAAGTGCGAAACTTAACTGTCTCATAGTTCCCATTCCAGCGTGGAAGCTAGCAGAATCTTTAATTTTTTGAACTAACTCAGATGGAATAACTTCCCCAGTTTCATAGTGCTTTGCAAATAGAGCGAGACATTCTTGTTCGTACGCCCAGTTCTCCAGGATTTGGGATGGAAGCTCAACGAAATCCCAAAATACACTAGTTCCAGAAAGACTTGGATACTTTGTATCAGCAAGCATACCATGAAGGGCGTGACCAAACTCGTGAAACAAGGTTGTAACTTCATTGAATGTTAAAAGAGAAGGCTTTGTTTCAGTAGGTTTAGTAAAGTTACACACAATAGAAATATGCGGCCTTTTTTCTTCTCCCGCAAAATTAGACTGACCTCTATAGGCCGTCATCCAAGCACCATTTCTTTTAGTTGCTCTTGGGAAGAAATCCGCATAAAAAGCAGCAATATGCTTTCCTGACTCGTCTGTAACTTCATAAGTCATCACATCTTTGTGATACTTTTGAATATCTGATCTTTCATTAAAATTTAGGCCATACAGCTTTGAAGCAACTTGAAAAACACCATCAATAACATTTTCTAATTTAAAGTACGGTTTTAACATTTCGTCATCAACACTAAACTTTTCCTTCTTAAGCTTCTCAGACCAAAATGCAGTATCCCAGTTCTGTAGATCTTCCGGCCCACCATTAGCAATTACATACTTTTTTAACTCTTCGATTTCATTTTGAGCATGTGGTTTAGATTTAGAAAGTAGATTTTCCAAAAACTCTCCAACATTTCCAGGAGTCGAGGCCATTCTTTCTTCTAAAGTGAAATCAGCATGACTAGCATAACCTAAAAGGTTTGCCCTCTTATGCCTAAGTACAGAGAACCTCTTCACATTTTCTTTATTATCAAGCTCATCACCTTTGCAAGACTTCGTCGTATTTGCACGGTATAACTTTTCTCTTAAATCTCTATTTTCTGCATAAGTCATAAAAGGAATCAAACTTGGATAATCTAAAGTTATTACCCACTTACCTTCATATCCTTTTTCCTTAGCAATCATTGCGGCAGCTTCCTTAGCTCCATCAGGAAGACCAGCAAGGTCCGACTCATTCTCAAGAACCATTTCGTATTTATTAGTTTCTTTAAGGTTATTATTACCAAAATTTAAAGAAAGAGTTGATAGCTCCTCATCGATACTACGTAGTTCACTTTTTTGAGTTTCATTAAGAAGAGCTCCATTTCTAACAAATGATTTATAATTCTTTTCTAGTAGTTTTAAATCTTCCGCATCTAATGAAAAAGAATCTTTATTTTCCCAAACCTCTTTGACCTTAGAAAAAAGTTCAGCATCTAGAAGAATGTCATTCCCATACGCAGTTATCTTAGGAGAGAACTCTTTTGCAATTTCTTGCATTTCATCATTTGTTTCAGCAGACAAGAGATTAAAAAATATTTCAGCTACCTTATCTACAGCATCTCCAGACCTTTCTAAAGCAACAATTGTATTTTCAAAAGTAGCCGGTTCTGGGTTTGCTTTAATTTTTGCAAGATTGTCTTTTGCTATTTTAATTCCTTCCTCAAGTGCGGGAAGATAGTGTTCATTTTTAATTTCTTCAAAAGGTACTGTTGAAAATACCGTTTTATACTCGTTAGATATTGGGTTCATAAATACTCCTTATTAACCTTCAAAACTTTCTTCTGTTCTATGAACAGTGGAATTAATATAAAAATCCAAACAATTAGACAAATTGAAAGGCATATATCAACAAAAGTTTCACTTTGATAAAATATTAGCAAAAAGGAAATAAGCCCTTTCGCAAAACGATACACTACCATATCAACAACATATTTTGCGCCATATTTTTGCCTTGTAACCAATGGAAAA
The DNA here is from genome assembly GCF_004006665.1 of Halobacteriovorax sp. HLS. Taxonomy (NCBI): domain Bacteria; kingdom Pseudomonadati; phylum Bdellovibrionota; class Bacteriovoracia; order Bacteriovoracales; family Halobacteriovoraceae; genus Halobacteriovorax; species Halobacteriovorax sp. HLS. The sequence continues at coordinate 37,854 of NZ_QOCL01000004.1, read as the reverse complement.
TAAAGCATTTCCTTTGCAGCACTAAATAGAGAATAATCAGTTCCCTTAAACATAACGAATGTCAAAGCAACGGGAAAAAGTGACGCACTTCCCAAAGAAACCCCAAGTCCAGAGATAAGAAAGAAGAAAACAGGGATAAAGAAGTGAATAGAGCGATTTTTTACCAGATTAAACAACACTGGAATAACTAGGACTTGCATAAATAGTGATACACCATTTATGGAGGAATAGAGATTCCCCAGATAGCTAACTTTCTCTGCTTTTGTTTGAACAAACCTCTCAAGCATAATATTAAATTTAAAGTTAGCTAGATTAATACAAAACTGTGAAAGAAGAATAATTAGAGCGATTAAAAATACATACTTTTTTACATCTAAAATACTATGTAATGGTGATTCATTCTTTCTATCATTCGTATCATCAAGCCTACTGAATTTAGGTCCCGTTAACTGAAAACAGATACATGAAACGACAATAAAAACAGAACCAAATATGGCCACACCTTCAGCACCACCCAAAGCACCAACATACTTTGATGTAACCTGTCCGCCTATAATTCCACCAATTGATCCAAGTGCTCCCATTGGGCCATAAATAGTCTTTGCCAGTTTATAGCTTAAAATAGAATTCACATAACCTAAGACAAGATGAACCATCAGAACAATGTAAACTTCTTTCCATATAATCAAAACATATGAGAGTAGTTTTACGTCCTTATTAATAAAGAATACTGCAATTGATAATATAGCAAATGTACTAAGCCCAATTAGCCAAAAGATGGTTTGAACACTTTTACTAACCTGTAATTTATTAAATATCGAAATAGAAATACTTAGAGCGACAATAGAGTATAGCCATGCAAGGGGTGAGCTCTTTGCACCATAGCTTTCTAAGAATATTGCCTCAGCGGCACTTCTGATCATAGGATAAGAAAAGAGTAGAAAGAAAAGGCTTAGGCTGGCCAATATTAAGGCCTTCTTTTTATCCTTTCCCAAGGAAAGTAGCTGATCTTTTAGGTCGGAGAAATAATCAGAAGTTGCCATTGTTGCATCATCCTATCAAATTTTTAAAAAGTTATTATAATAGTACTTGAATGATGAAGAGTATGAAACATAACATTTTAGAAGATAAAGTTTGCTTAGTTGTTCCATTTTATAACGAGCAACAAAATGTTGCTCCTTTTATAGAAGAGTGGGTCTCAGTCCTAACCTTTCACAAGATAAAATATCAAATTTTGGCAATAAACTGTGGTTCAACAGATGACACTCGTGGAGTCTTAAGATCACTGGCATCAGACAATAGTGCAATTGTCTTAACGGATATTCAAAATGAAGGTTACGGTCAATGTTTAAAGCGTGGACTATTAGAAGCTACAAATACTAATTCACGATGGATATTTCATACTGATAGTAATGGTGAGCTAAGAGCATTAGATTTTTTAAAACTATGGAAAGAAAGAAATAGTTTTCATACTCAAATAGGATACAGAGCTAATTTTTCAGGCCTTCGTATAAAAGATATTTGCTCAAATTTGATTTCTAAATTCGCATCTCTTCTGTATCAGACTTCACTGAAGGATATAGATATATCCTATAGATTATATGAATCTACTCATCTAAAGAATATGCTTCATGAAATACCTTCAGTAACATGTTCACCTAATGTATTTTTAAGCCTTCTCGCAGCTAGGACATCTAAAGGAATGAGACAAATTCCAGTCGTTCATCGCAGACGTATTTTTGGCGCTAGCTCAACTTCGCTATTCAGTTTCATCGCTATGCAAATTCAACTTTTCTTTGAACTTTGTGCATTTAGATCTATTTATAATTTCAAAGTGAAGGAAGTAAGAAAGTTATCGCAAAAAGAAGCGCCCCTAAAAGTTACTTCAAAGTAATAAAGAACTGCTCTTTAAAAGTTCCGACAGTTTTTTTATTAGTTACAGAATAGCGATCATTGCCAGTTGAAATTTCGTTACCACTACTCTTCTTCGATAGGTCTTCAACAACTTGGGCCAAATCAACTCTTTGATTCTTACTCATTTGCAACGTTGTAAGAACATTTGTATTTTTCGATCCTAATGAAATATCGACTTCAGCAAACTTTGCCTTCAATCTACAAGTAATTGTGACAATATTACCATTTACTAGGAATTGAGCTGTTTTAGACTCCATCATTCTAAGAGCAGTTGTGGTTTTTCTAGTAGAGGAATCTACTTCTTCGTTTGCAAATGGCTTCTTACTGAGCTCGTAAGATATTTTCTTTTGATTGCGAGCTTTTATATTTTCGATCTCAAAGAGACATTCTCTCTTTTGTGACTCAAGAGTATTTCCATATCTTCTAATGATTTTAAAATTCATTCCAATGAATTTGTCATATAAATCCATTCTTTTTTCATCTGCCACAATTTCAATACAATGCTTAGATGAGTTTTTTAAAAAACGATCTCCCGGAGCCGTTATTTGAGAGCTATACGAAACAACGCTCTCTAAAGATACTGAGCGATCAAAGCAGATTCCTCTCAAGTCATTACTAAAAGCTTGAGAGGTTAGGAAAAATAGAAAAATAATATTAAGAGTTTTCATCAAGGTGAGAATCACCTGTTTGGCTTTCGAAAAAGTTCTCAGCAGAATCAAATTCACAGAAGTCCAGAGAAGTTTTAAAGTTAAAACCTTTAGGAAGCTCTCCACCCTCTTTAGATATTCGCTCGCAAGTACATGCTAAGTTCTTCATAAAATCAAAGAATTTAGTACTAGTTTCTGAGCTCATTAAATGCTCCATTAAACATGAATCTCTTTCTGCCGTCTCCTCAGAAACCCCTACAAAGTCTTTTAAAAAGTAAAAGAGTAGAGTTCTTGAAGAAAGAATTCTATGAACCTCATCGTGTCCCTTATCTGTCAGAAGTAAGAATTTACAATCCTCTTCTTCAGTAACAAAGCCTTTTTTCTTTAAGTTATTTAAAGCGGTAGAAACGCTTCCCTTTGTTAACTTAAGATCTTTAGCAATATCAGTAACTCTCGCAAACCCCCTACCTTCTTTTAACTTATGTATCGTTAATAAGTAGTGGGCCATAGAGTGGGATAATTCAATTTCGTGTGTTTTGTTAGTCATAAGATAGTTCTACCAATCAATAAAATGCGCGTCAAACGTCAATAATTATTTGCAGTTAAACAAAAGACTATCACACTCAAAACTCATGGTAAATAGCTGTAATCACAGTATTCCTCTAAGTGGTTACATTTTCCCATGCAGTAATAAAACAGTCCCATGATAAAATTATAAAGTATTGAAATAAGGAATTTCTCCATGAAACTTAAATCGCTAATCATCTGCCTGAGCTTATTACTGAGTACTAATATCTACTCGCAGGCAATCACAAATACTAAGTACGGAGACAATGATCCGACTAATCTAACAGATCAAGATAAAGATCTTTCAGAGAACTTTATACATGATGGAAGAGTTCAAAGAATTTATGAAGAAGAATGTACTAAAGATGGTGAGACGGAAGAGGCCTGTCTAGGGGAAAAAGCTGATCCAAAAGTTCTCGGAATGAAAAGCTCCATGATTGGAATGCTAGCGAAGGCCTATACTATGATTATTGGTATGGGAGGTGTTGGCGGAGAACTCGACTCAGCTGTAGAAGAAGGTGCGGAAGAAGCTACAAAGAAAGGAACTGAAGAAGCTGCAAAGAAAGGAACTGAAGAAGCTGCAAAAGAGACAGCAGAAGACGGAGCCAAAGAAAAAACACAGAAAGATTATTGTAAATATATACCTGTTGCTACTGAAGCAATCGCTATGTTCAATACTACATCAGATCAAAAATCAATTGGTATGCTACCTCAAAGTGTTGAGACTGCTCAAAAAGACTCACTACTGAAGGCCGCAGAAAATCATGATAGCCGTGCTAAGACAGCTCAAATTCAAACTGCAGGATGGGGTGTTGGTACTGCTTGTTATGTAAGCATGATGACTTTCGGAGGAGCTGCTTGGGGAAGTTGGAGCAATGTTTTAAAACTTTCTGCCTCTGTTCTTCTTACAGGCTTCTACGCTAATCAAGTAGGTGCTCACAAAGACTATGCACAAAAAACAAGAGATGTTGCCAATAAGCTTCCTGGAAAAGGAGACTGTAACCCAATTACAGATAAGACTTGTTTTTGTACAGAAGAGACATCCAAGCAAAGGCCAGACTATGTTAAATACTGTAGGCCAGATCTCCACAATAGAAATATTCTTGTCACTTCTGAAAGAGTTACTTGTATTGATGAGAATATGAAAGAAGACCCTGCTTGTGCTTGTGCTCAAAGGGATACATGTGTCGATAAGAAAGTTATGACTACAATTAAAGGGTTTGGTGGAACATCTTTTGCGAACTCTCCTCTTCTAGGAGATTTTTCACAACTCTCCAGAGGTGAGCTAACAGCTAAGAGTTTAAACAACTCAAATAATACTTTGAATAATGCTATAGCGAAACTTAGAGAATATGATAGTAAGGTTCCAAAGAATAACTCCAATTTAAATAAGAGACAAAAAGAAGAGTTCAACTTACTTACGAAGATGGGTCTTCCTCCAAATATTGCAAAGAAATTTGCGACGACTCCAATGACTCCTGAAATGAAGAAGAATATGGCAAACTTCAATTCGGCCACAGGATCATCAAGTGGAATAAGAAGGTACTCTAATTCTAACTCTAGAAAACAAAACTCAAGTGTACTAACTTTCTCAGGTGGTGATGGAATAAACTCAGAAAAACCTTCAAAGAAATCTAGCTCATCAGACTTACTTCGAAGACTTGGACTGAATAAGAAGAAAAAGAGAAAGAACTCAAAAACAGCAGTTCTAAACTTTCCAGAAGGTTCCGACAAGGCATTAAATCAGGCCCAAATTTCTAATAATAAGAATAGAATTATTTTTGATATTATCTCAAGAAGATACCAGGTCTCTGGATGGAGAAGACTGGAATATATTAAGGATTAATATTTAACAAAGGCATAAGGAAATGCAACAAGCTATAGAATCCCCCCCTCCACTTCTTATATTTGATGGAGAATGCTCACTATGCAATCGATTCGCACATTCAATTAAAAAGTTTGAATCCACTTCACATATAGAAATAGAGTCGCTTCATAACGATGCAATTTATATAGATCATCCCTACCTAAGTAAGGAAGAGTGTGAAAAAAAGCTTCACCTAGTCATTGATAGAGACACCATCTTAGAAGGAGCGGCTGCAGTTGAGCACTTAATAAAACTAAACCCAGCCATCAAGAAAATCTCTTGGCTCATTGAGAGTGACGCAGGCCAAAAAGCGATGAATCTATTCTATAAATCCGCAAATGTTTACCGTGAATCATTGCTAAATAGATGCCCAAAATGTAAGAATAAATAACTAATTCTAAATTTTGGAGCAACGCTTTGTTACCTTTTAATAAGACACTTATAATTATTCCTACTTTCAATGAAATCGACAATATTGAAAGAATGATCACAACACTATTTGATATGCATAAAGGCGTATCTCTTTTAATTATTGAAGATGGCTCTCCTGATGGGACGGCCGATGTGGTTAAAAAATATCAAGAAAAGTTTCCTGAAAATTTACATATGATTCAAAGAACTGGAAAACTAGGTCTAGGAACAGCATATGTAACTGGCTTTAAATGGGCCTTAGAAAGAGACTATGAATTTGTCTTTGAAATGGACTGTGACTTTTCACATGATCCGAAGCAAGTTCCAGACCTACTTGAAGCTGCTCAAACAAATGACCTCGTTATTGGTTCTAGATATATTGATGGTATTAGAATTATTAATTGGCCGTTTAGAAGATTACTTCTTTCTTACTTAGCATCTATTTACACAAGATTTGTTACAGGAATACCTGTTAATGACACAACTGGTGGATTCAAGTGCTTCACAAGAAAAGCTCTTCAGTCTTTAAACTTGGATAATATAATTTCTAAAGGTTATATCTTTCAACTTGAACTTAATTATAAAGTTTGGAGCCAAGGACTTAGTGTTAAAGAAGTTCCTATTATATTCTATGAAAGAAGAGACGGTGAATCTAAGATGGCCGGAGGTATCATCTTCGAAGCTCTTTTTTCAGTCTTACAACTTAGATTTTATAAGATGATTGGAAAACTTAATTCATAATAAAAAAGCCGCTTTAACAGCGGCTTTTTTTTACCTATTTAATATATTTTGATCCCAAACTATATTAACAATAACTGGGTCTAGACCTTTGTTAAGCAGAGCATCCTTAAATGAATTAATATCTCTATGCATTACTCCTGCCGAAATATCCCATAGCTCTCTAAATCCGATATTAATATTTTCATTATCATTATTTAAATCAACCAGATCCCATAAGAATGAATACACTCTCCACTCATTCTTTGGACCGATACAAACATCGGCCGGAACATGCTCTATTTCTAAAGGGGCCCTTCTAGGTACCATATACTCAAATTTAGCATCTTCATCATCTAGATCAACACTAACCCATGCAGAGAAAAAGCTTGCCCAGCCTTCACTTAGAGCAAGAGCTGAGGAATAACACTCATCAATTCTATGGCTTCCGCCAGCACTACGACCTATTCGTGCTCTAGAATAAATCGCATGCCCAATTTCGTGCCCTACAACATCCCATTGATAACCCTTTGTTACATTTACAACTCCGTTATAGTAATCTCCATTAGCAGGGAAGCTAATTCTTACTTTACTCGTTAGAAAATCACCTAGACCTTCTTCATTAAACTTCTTAGTTATTTTATTAGAGATATTCCATATTCCAAAGAACTCTCCCCCAAGAGAGTCAAAATTAAACTTCAGAGTTAAGCTCTCACCACAAGTTCCATCAAAGAGTAATTCGTACTCTCGACCTTTTCTATTTTGAATACGAAACTTTTCAAGAGATAGTTTTGCTCTTCCTTGAAAAGAGCTCTGTGCCTCACAAGCTTCCCAAATAAACTCTTCATTAAGTGTAGAGCTAATTCTCTGCCTAGAGCCCATAGTTAAATCAAACTTAACTCCTTCTATAAGCTGCTCTTTACCATTTTTAACTAAAACAGCTCTTACTGAAATAGTGTTACGTCTAAGAATAGCTCTTTCTACAGAGTCTGCTCTAAAATAGTCCTGAGATTTTAAGTTCTTATTTATTAGGCCAGGAGATAAATCTGAATCATTTATACTTGCAAGCGTAGAGACAGAAAGTAGTAACAATACTACTGAGAAGATTGTTTTCATAAGACGTCCTTGTTTTATCTATTTAAGAATTCTATCTTCTTAAACATAAGTTCGTCATGACTCTTCAAATCAGCAGTATTTCTATCAGGTATTACCTTTCAAAAGATTTTCTAGAAAAGATAGCTCGATTTAGAGGTGAAAAAAGCATTAGAACAAAAATCCAAACTCCACCAAATTCTAGGATCTCTCCCTTTTTGCCACCTGCAATCAATTCAGTAAGCCCCACTAGAATGAGATAGGCTACAATATGAAAATTCTTTGGAAGAGGAATGGCCATCTTATCAATTAGATTTTTTATTTTTGAGACCTTTCTATACAAAACAGGAAGAATTAAAAAATATGTTCCAACTAAAATCCCCAAAATCGTACCAAAGACCAACTTATTAATTCTGGTCTCACCTATTACAAGATTGTGAAGATTCGTCTCTCCTTGGGAGTTATTTTTTAAGAAAAATTCTGAAGATTGAATATTGAATATTCTCTGCCCCCATGAAATCTCTTCACCCACTCCAAAAAGAAAAATCAAACCTAAGAAAATAGTACAAACTATAAATAATGGTGCTCGAAAAGGTTTTAAGATTTTAGCTCTATAGAAGCAAGCAATAGCTCCAACTAGAAGACCAATAACTGTTAACCACTCAACGATACCATCTTCTTTTACATAAAAGCCTTCATACCAAGTTAAGTTTGTATTAGAAGAAACCACACCAATTACAGCAACAATAAAGACGAATACGTACATCACTCTTTCTAAAGTAATCATTAAATATCCTCACCAATAGAATTGAACATCTCTACTCTATGAGCATGTCGTCCATTTTGAAATTCAGCACTTAACCATGCCTGCGTAATCTCTTTGATTTCTTCCATTGTATTGATTCTCGCTCCAACACAAAGAACATTGGAGTTATTGTGCTCAACTGAAAGTCTAGCATCCGTTGTACTTCTACATAAAGCGGCCCTAATCCCCTTATACTTATTAGCGACCATTGAAACACCTATACCAGATCCGCATAGGAGGATTCCTTTAACATTTTCGTGAGCAACACCTATAGCAAGGGCACTAGCAAAGTCTGGATAGTCACATCTTTCATTTTCATGAGTACCGACATCACCAATCTCATAACCTTTCTCAACAAGGTAGTTTTTAAGCTCTTCTTTTTCTTCGAATGCAGCGTGATCGCAGCCAATAAATAGTTTCATAATTTTCCAATCAGGGTGATTTGCCCCTGTAGCCTATTCACAAAACTTGCTTTAAATACGAGGGGCTAACGGAGCGTCAGATGACCTGCTAAAAGCAGGTCATGCCGCACGCGTTTAGTATCTGTAGTGATTTGGCTTATAAGGTCCTTCTACAGGAACACTTAAGTAATCCGCCTGAGATTGAGAAAGAGTATCAAGTCTTACACCAACTCTTTCAAGGTGAAGTCTTGCTACCTTTTCATCTAAATGCTTAGGAAGCATATAAACTTTATTTTCGTACTTATCAGAGTTATCCCAAAGCTCCATTTGCGCCATTACTTGGTTAGTAAATGAGTTAGACATAACAAATGAAGGGTGTCCTGTTGCACAACCTAGGTTAACTAGACGGCCTTCAGCAAGAAGAATAAGTCTTCTTCCATCTTTTGCAATATACTGATCAACCTGAGGCTTGATATTTACTTTGTCATAGTTTTTATTTAAGTGAGCTACGTCAATTTCATTATCAAAGTGACCGATATTTGAAATAATTGCATTGTCTTTCATCATATCAATATGATTTGCATTAAGAACATCATAACAACCTGTAGTTGTTACAAAGATATCACCAATTTTAGCAGCATCATTCATTGGCATTACTTCAAAACCTTCCATAGAAGCTTGAAGAGCACAGATTGGATCAATTTCAGTTACGATTACACGACCACCAAGTCCTTTAAGTGACTGAGCTGAACCTTTCCCAACATCACCGTAACCAGCAACGACACAAACCTTACCAGCAATCATAACATCAGTTGCTCTTTTGATACCGTCAACTAGTGACTCTCTACAACCGTAAAGGTTATCAAACTTAGACTTAGTTACAGAATCATTGATATTGATAGCAGGCATTTTTAAAGTACCTTTTTCAACTCTTTCATAAAGTCTATGAACACCAGTAGTTGTTTCTTCAGAAAGACCTTTGATTGCTTCAATCATTTCCGGGAACTTGTCGTGAACCATATTTGTAAGATCACCACCATCGTCAAGAATCATATTTAAAGAAGTACCGTCTGCCCATTTAAGTGTTTTTTCAATACACCAATCAAATTCTTCGTCGCTTAGACCTTTCCAAGCAAAAACAGGAATTCCTGCAGCAGCGATTGCAGCAGCAGCGTGATCCTGAGTAGAGAAGATATTACAAGAAGACCATCTTACTTCTGCACCTAGTTCAACTAGAGTCTCAATAAGTACTGCTGTCTGAATAGTCATGTGAAGACAACCAGCGATTTTCGCACCCTTAAGTGGTTTAGAAGCTCCAAACTCAGCTCTTAAAGACATTAAACCTGGCATTTCAGATTCAGCGATTTGTATTTCCTTTCTTCCCCAATCGGCAAGAGAGATATCTTTTACTTTGTAGTCAGTAAATTCCATTTAATCCTCCAGAATATTTATGTAAAAATCTCGAATAATATAACACTTAGGAGACCGTTGGAGCAAGAAACCTTTACCCATTAGATTGACCAAACACTTGAAAAAAGATAAAAAGTGGCCTATTCGACATTAGGACACAACGCAAAAAGGACACACTGTGGGAGACTACACTAAATTAAGCATAAATGACGCAAGTGAAATACTTGAGATCTATGCTCTTGGTCCTGCATCTGAGCTTAAATCTTTATCACTTGGAATCTCTAATTCGAACTACTTAGTTGTCTCAAACGACAGTAAGTACCTACTGAAAGTTTCAAATGACAAAGGTCAAGGGGATCTTGAAAAAGAGCAAGATATCCTCATGCTACTGCATAATGAAAATTTTGAATTATCCCTCACTCCCTTTACAACGATAGAGAATAAAACTGTCTACACATGGAAAGACTTCTTTGGAGTGCTTTATCCATTTGTTGAAGGAATTGCTCCAGGACCATGTGATCAAACTTGTTTTGAAATTGGAAGAGGACTTGCTCGGCTACACAAAGTAAAAGTAGATGAAACAAAAGTGAGAGCTCACAACGAAGTTGGTTTCGGTGGTGTTGAGATAGCTGAGTATATTAAAACTGATAGGTGTCCAGAAGACTTTAAAGAAATTGTTGAATACTTCTTTCCAGAGTCTCTAGATGCCTTTAATGCTCTAACATTAGAAAAAGGTATTATCCACGGTGATCTCTATTACGATAATACTTTATTTGATGCGAATCATCTTGCAGTAATTTTGGACTTTGAACAGGCTGGCTATGGAGAATACTTATTTGACCTAGGTATCTCTATTTCTGGAACCTGTCTTGAAAAGGATAGAATTAATAAGAACTTAATTAACTCTTACTTAAAGGGTTATGAAGAAATAAGACCTCTTTGTTCAATAGAAAAAGAGAACTTAAATTCGGCCATAGTACTTGGGCTCTTATCCATTTCTCGCTGGAGAATAAAGAGATTCAAAGAAGGAAAGCTCAATCCTCTCATGAGTGACAGCTATAAAGAACTTCTAAATAAGGCCAAACTATTTTGGGACGACAGGAATTAACAATGAACGATCAGAAAAAATTTAAAAAACCTTTTAAAGAAAAAAAGAAAGCATCTAAAAAGGTCGCTCCATATCAATCTAAGAAAGATCAGAAATGGTACTTTGCTTCTTGCCCAACAGGAATGGAAGAACTTATTCAAGAAGAGCTTAAAGAATATGGTGCATCTGGATTTCAAGAGTTCACGGGAGGAATTCGTTTCCAAGCAAAGAGTTGGAATCTTGTCGAGTTCATTTTAAATACAAGACTTGCAAGTAGAGTTTTCCAAGAAATACATCAGTATAAATTTTTCAACGACGAAGACCACTTCTCAATGGCAAAAGATAAGTGGTGGCATCATATATTTGAACTAAATCAAACATTTAAAATTTCAACTTTATTTGATAAAGATGCTTCAAAGTTTTTCAAAAACTCTATGGTTCAATCTTTAAGATTAAAAGATGCTATCGTTGATAGCTTCAGAGAAAATGTTGGGGCAAGACCTAATATATCAAAAGACTCGCCAGATATTTCCATTCTTCAAAGAATTGAAGGCATAGAAGGTCAAAAGGGTTGGTACAATAGAATTTACCTTGATTTATGTGGCAACCCTCTAAGTAATAGAGGTTATAGACCAAGAGGACATGAAGCTCCATTAAGAGAGAATCTTGCAGCAGCAATGATTCAAAGCTCAGACTGGAATAGCCAAGAAGATATATTCATTGATCCAATGTGTGGATCAGGGACTCTATTAATTGAAGCTCTATATCAAGCTGCAAAACTTCCTGGAAGTTGGTTAAAGCTAAATGCTCTATCTTCGGGAAGTACCGTTTATGATTTTCAAAATCACCTATGGTTTAGAAAAGAAAACCTTGATCAAAAGTTAATAGATTATGCAAATTTCTTACTCAAAGAAGGGCAAGCACGTGTTGACGAATTACCAGCGGGTCAATTCTTTGGAAATGACCTATCAGACAAATCTCTCAATATTGCTAGAAGCTCACTGAGATACGCTCTGTTTCCTGATGACTTAGTTGAACTGACACAAGGAGATGCCACTAAGTTAATGCCATTTGAAGAAGCTCCAGGAATTGTTATGACCAATCCTCCTTACGGAGAAAGAATTGGCCAAGAAACTGACCTTGTCGCCCTTTACCATGACCTCGGTGAAAACTTTAAGGCCAATTATAAAGGTTATAGATGCTATCTTCTAACTAGTGAACCTGAACTAAGAAAGGCGATTTCTCTTCAAACATCGATGAGAAAAGTTTTCTTTAACGGTGGAATTGAATGTAGGATGCTAAAATACGAGATTAGATAAAGCTTTACTCAGTACTAAATCTATCAACAAGCTTCATCGCCATATTAGGCGTAGAGTACTTCAATAAAGTATTTGAACTCATAACCTTATCTGTATGCTTATCTGATCTAGAAAAGAAGTAAGGTCCTATATCACTATCTTTGAGAAAGAGTGTATGACCTTTTCCGGAAAACTTTCTAGTTATAAATTCACAATCTAGAAAACAAATTTCTCTAATCATAAAGTTCTTTGCCACATAAACAATAATGCAGTACTCACTTAATTCAACGAGACTCTTTCTGATCTTAACGCCCTTAGGAGAAGAATGATCCCCCCAGTGAACAATGACTTCAACCCTCTTTGTTCCATCAAAGTAAAAATCAAATCCTCTTTGAGAAGTTGATTTTTTTTGATGTAATCCAAAGATACATTTTGCGTACCATTCTCCAAGTTGCACAGGCAGCTTCTTTCCATTCACTAAAATCTGCTGGCTTCTAAGAATTTGGTAACATTTATTCACTGTTTCAACAGCATCTAGAATTGATTTATTATCAGGCATACCCAGAATAGAAATTTTCTTGGCCTGGGCACGCTTTAATTTTCTTGAAAATTGTTTCTCAAACCATTTACTAAAAGCTTCTAATTCAAATAACTCTAGAGAGTCACAAACAAAACCTTTTTTTAAAATGAGAGAAGTTGACTCTATTCCTTTGATTTTCTTTTGTAAAAACTTCAAAGGAGCATAGATTCCAGTATTACCAATACGAACAAAGAACTCATCTTTATCATAGTCGGAGCTTCCATGAGTTGACTCATTAAACTGCTCGATAAATGTATCAAATTCTGATGAATCCATATTTCCCTAGTTCAAAATAATACAAAACACATCTTAACACTAATTGCCCTAAAGCTCTAGTTTCATTAAGTTATTTTCAAAATTTAATATGCTATTGCCTATACCAATATTTTTGACAAGCTGGTACTGACAAAAGATCTTAAAGTCGACTATTTTAGACTGGTAATATTTCTTCTCTTCTTCACTACATTCCGTGGCCATCTCTTTTTTTGCTAGAACGGCGTGCTCTAGAAGCATCCAAGCAACAACTAGATTTCCACAGTAATTGAGAAAGTCAGTAGAGTGAGAAAGTATATCTAACTCCTTTTTCTCTGCAACCATTTTAGAAAATCTTTTCAATATCTCCTCAGACATTTCCATCGACTTTCCAATCATCGAAGTTTCATGAGTAAACTCTTTTGCTTCAGGAGTTTCCATAACAGCTTGAATCTTCTTACCAACAGCAAAGAAAGTCTGCGCCTTATCTTTTAAAATTTTTCTCGTTACAAAATCGATTGCTTGAATTCCATTAGTACCTTCATAAATACTTGCAATCTTCGTGTCTCTGATAAATTGCTCTACTCCATACTCTGTACAAAAACCATAGCCACCGTGAACCTGAACTGCATCAACTGCAACATTGAAACCTTCATCCGAACAATAGGCCTTACAAATTGGAGTTAGTAGAGCAATCTCTTTGGCCGCTATTTCATCAGTATGTTCTAAATCAAAGAGATTACCCGTGTATAGAGTTAGGGCCCTCATTCCTCTAGATAGCGCTCTCATTTTTAAAAGTAGTCTTCTGACATCTGGAAGATTACAGATTTCAGTTCCAAACTGAACTCTTTCTCTGGCATATTGTTCAGTTAGCATATATGCCAAATTGGCCTGAGACTCTCCTTGTAATCCACAAAGAAGTCTCGCTTCATTCATCATAATGAACATATTTGCCATACCAGCAAACTCTTCTCCAATGAGCTCTCCTACACATTCCCCATCTTGACCAAATGTTAATTCACAAGTTGCCGAAGCATGAATCCCCATCTTTTCTTCTATCTTGGTACATGTAACATTATTGCTACTACCATTTTCAATATTAAATCTTGGAACAATAAATAGTGAAAGGCCTTTCGATCCTTTTGGCGCATTCGGCGTTTTAGCTAGAACGAGGTGAATATTATTTTCATAGAGATCACTCTCTCCAGAAGAAATAAATATTTTTACACCCTTTATTGAATACTTTCCACCTTCAATCGGAGTCGCAGTACTTTGTGCAGCTCCAACATCAGACCCTGCTCCGGCTTCAGTAAGACACATTGTCCCACCCCATTCACCAGACATCATCTTTGGAACGTATAAGTCTTTTTGCGCCTGTGTACCAACTTGATGAATCACATTCATGGCCCCTCTAGTAAGTCCGTAATACATTGAGAAAGCTACATTCGCTCCAATCGCAATTGAGTTGCAAGTAATAGAAACAGCATGTGGTGCAGGCATTCCTCCGATATCTTCAGGGTAACCTAGAGCATACCAACCATTTTCATAAAATTGCTTATTAGGACTGTGAAAGCACTCAGGAACAATAACCTTTCCATCAACAATCTTAACGCCTTCTTCATCCCCTTTCATTCTCGTTGGATAGATTTCATTTTCAGTGAACTTATTAAATTGAGAGATAATATCCTTTAGGTCATCTATTCCTAGATCAGTTGAATGATCTTGAACTTTATTTACGTTAAATAAGTTAAAATAGATATCTTGAAGATCTGTTTTAAATTGGGCCATATTCTAAATCCTTTTAAAATTAATACCAATTTATTATATGTCATTTTGGAAATTCTAGGCAGTGGAAAAAGTAGACAAAAAAAAGGAGAGCTTATTGCTCTCCTTTTTATTAGTAAACCGCAGTCGGGTTTTTAATTAATGATTTTGTTAGATCAATAATATAGTACTTATTATTAAATCTAAATCTGAAGACCTTTGAGCGCTGCTGATAGCTTGAGTTATTTCCTCCAAAGTAAGGAGAAATATCAACTGTCCCATTACTAGTTGTTGAAGTCACTCTAGTAAATCCTCCATAGTATGAATCATACTTCTCTACACTTGATGCGTTACTGATAATTGTCAGTAGTCCTGATCTAAGACTAGACATAGTATTACCAAACATATCATCACTTGCCGGTGCAGTATAAGTAAGACCATTGGCCGTAAAGTTTCTATAAATTGTTTCGCTGTCGCTTTCTAAAAATCTCCAATAAGCATAATTTACCTGAGCTTGAGACTTTTCTAATTGCTGCTGCATACAGTCTTGATAACCCCAACAAAAATCGAAGTTAAAGTTAGAACCTGAAGTTGAGTTTTTTGGAAATGAATATAATCCTGGCTCACTTCCTTCATCAAAGCGATTATTAGCAACTTCATTATAAAATTCATCTCTCGTTAGTGCTCCCTGACCTGGATTAGCATTAATAGTTCCAGTAATTGGGGTCGTATTAACTATCGCACCAGAATCAGTTTTATTTTTATCACTTCCACAAGAAGTAACTCCAAAAGCAATTAAGGCAGCCACCAAAAAATGCAAAGCCGTTTTAAGTTTCATATCTCTATCCTCCGTATTAACGAATAAGTTTTGTTCACTTATTAATAGAGCAATATGAGTGCCAAAATTAAGTACTAAGAATTAAGTACTTATGAGGTGACTAGAGTATAGAAAACTGTACGGTGACTAAAGTTTAGACAATTTATCATTATATTTATTTATTAGTGTGAAGAATTTAGTCGCTATCAAAGATGAGACGAAAGGCCTTCATTTGAAGGCCTATGTACTTATGGGGTGCTAGTTTGTCCGCTAACAGGATCAGTAATAGTTCCTGCATCAGGCTTAGTGTCAGTCGGGGCTATAGGCTTTGGTGCAGGCAGACTTCTTTGATCAATCTTAAAATTAGTTGAATCAAATTGAGTCTTCCTAATAAGAGTATTTTCTCTAATCAACTTTGACTTCAATTTGTTCTTATCCATGAATTTAATAGATGAACCTTCATCAATTGCTGGCCGAGTTTTGATATCCATTGTTTGTGGTTTTATATGTTGATTCATTTTATTACTAGGCCTGCTCGACTCTTCTTTATTCATCTGCGGCTTTAGATCGTTAGTTGCAGGTACTCTGATTTGCTCTTCTTTTGTTTTTTCAGGAGTCGTTTCGAACTTAATTCCCTTTGTTAATTTAGCATCAACACTTGATCTTACATCACTTAGAAAAACGTTCTTAATATCTTTTGAGCTCTTGGCCCTTGCAAATACTCTTCGGTCCATTCTTCTCATTTCACCTCTAACAGCAATTTTATCAATGGAGTTACCAAGAGAAGATTTATATACAAATCCTGGCTGCATCATGATCTTCTTAGTTACACCTTTGGCCTGGACTTCAAGAGAGCCAGAAAGAAGAGCGATATCTGTTGTGATCTTTCCTTCTAACTTATAAACATCAGAGAGAATTTCTGTTCCTCTAACTCCCATTGAAGCTGTAGGAGTCTTTATCTTAAGACTCCTTGTTGGTGCTTTTACAGTGAAAAGGCTTCTTAGTTTCCCTTTCGCCAAATTATATACGGCCTCTCTTTCAGACTTAGATTTGAATTCAAACTTCTCTAATGAGAACTCAGAATTAGGTCCAAGTTGAAAGATTGTGTCATCCTTCATCATAATTTTGATAAAACTTCTCTTTCCACTAACAAGCTTCGCTCCAACATAGAGATGATCACCCTTTTTTAGCGAAAGCTCTGCACCTTCATAATGGTTTAGGACGTCTCCGTGAATTTTTACAACGCGACCAATTGATTCAAGAGAAAGAGAGCTCAAACTTAATGCAAATAAAAAGAGTGTAAGTATAAAGGTCTTCATCTTCCTCTCCTTGAGGTTTAAAGATATGTCTTCTAGTTGATTCTACCGTGATTAGGGATCACAACATATTATCGGAAACTTAACGAAATACTTGAGAAAAAACCTCCATCTTTTTGGGTCACCTAACTCACAAGTACCTGATACTACTTGTTATAAATAAAATAAGGGAATTGATTCCCAGTACATATAAAATTGATACTAAGTTATTATTTTTATTAGAATTACTTTAATAATGACTCTTTATGGCTTTTTTTCTAAAACTAGCAATTTTACTCTTTCTAACGAATCAAGTATTTGCTCTTACTCCTATTCAAGAAATCCAAGAAGTTCGGCTAGCTAAGATTGAGCTAGCAATTACAGATAAAGACTTTGATAAGGCCTTTGAACTTATAAAGATGAATATGGATAAAGACAACTTTCATATTCCGACTTACTACTTTCTAGCAAAGCTACATTTAGAAAAGGGCAATAACTCCAAAGCGATGCGAGTCTACTATTATATAATTAAGAAAGTTCACCCTATAGACGGTAAGAAAATTATTTTACAAAAGAATATTGATTCACTTAATAAACTTTTAAAGTCTATCTCTGTACCGTCAACTCAGGCCCTTGAAGTCTATATGGAAATAGGAAAGACCTATCTCGCAATTGCTGAGAGCTTTGAGAATAACAAAGACTTTCAAAAGCAATTATACATGCACGCATATAAGTTTTTTAGAGTTTGTGAGCGCTTTCGCTATGACTTAGCTTCTAGTAAGTACTTTCTAGGTCTTACAAGTTCAAAGCTCGATAACTATCAAGAGGCGATTCAAAACTTCAACGCGGCCAAAGAAGAATTTACAAAAGGTAATCCTGGGGCAGATCTTCAAAATATTAACTACCTACTCGCTGATAGTTTAATTCGTGATGGTCATACTGAAGCTGGAATGATTTTCTTAAAGTCAATTTCTCTTGATCCGAGTGCGGAAACCTCTTTAAAGCAATTTGCTAATTTATATATTAGAGGTATTACCATTCCATACTTTACATTTAAATTTGGCTACGATTATGGATATAACTCTAATGTTAATTCCCTAACAGATATTCAGCTCGAGACTCTAGACCCTTCAGTGTATGGAAAAAAATCTGCAAACTTTAACAAGGCAAATCTTGATGTCCTCTTTTCAAGTAAACATTATGGAAACTTCTCTTTTGTGAGCAGCTTTCGTTTTAGTGATTTAACATATAATGATCCTCTCTTAATTGCTCTTGATGAAAGAGTTATGGGAGGTGCATTTTCTTTGAGATATGATAATTTTGAGAAATCTCTATTAAGATTTGGCCTTGACTATAGACAGACATATACTCCCATTGATCAAATGAGTGGACACAAAAAGAATAATACTTTTACGGAACTTAGTGCTGAATATATTTATAATTTAAAATCTGGAACATTAAGTTATCAAATTCCTATTGAAGTACTTCAATATGAATTTGAGCAAACAGCAAGGATTACAAAGTCTCTGATCATCTCCTACACACCTTTTTGGAATACTATCTATTTTTCTCCATCTTACTCAGCAAAGGTTTCTCAAATTGAAGAAGGGGAATTTTACTCAAGTAACTCTATGGCATACTCCCTTACAGCAAGTAACTATACTACGTTTAATAGAAGATTTACCCTATTTGCGTATAGCTCCTTCATTATGAACACGAATGCTAATGCTGATCTTAGTTACTCTGAGTTCTTACTAAGCGCTTACTTAAGCTACCGATTTCAATATATTAAAGGTCTATCTATAGACTTCGACGCTACACAAAGCATTAAGTCATGGAAATCTTCAGCTAAGACGAATGTTTTTGACACTTCTTTTGGCCTTACCTATACATATTAATATTGTAGAATCTGTTTAAAACTACAGGAGAACTTTTTGAAATCTATAAAAAACCTTAGTGATAGGGCCTTACTGGTTATCTTAGACGGATACGGCATTAATGATAGTGATTACAAGAATGCTATAAAGGCCGCAGATACACCAAATCTAGACAAGCTCTTTAAGCAATATCCTTTTACTAAGATTGAAGCTGGCGGCGTAAAAGTTGGATTACCTAAAGGAGTCA
Organism: Halobacteriovorax sp. HLS; assembly: GCF_004006665.1. NCBI lineage: Bacteria > Pseudomonadati > Bdellovibrionota > Bacteriovoracia > Bacteriovoracales > Halobacteriovoraceae > Halobacteriovorax > Halobacteriovorax sp. HLS. The sequence continues at coordinate 18,806 of NZ_QOCL01000004.1, read as the reverse complement.
TTGGCAACTCTGAAGTTGGCCATATGAACCTAGGGGCCGGAAGACCTGTTAGACAAGACCTTGTGAGAATCAATGAATCAATTGAAGCTGGAAAGTTTCATGAACTTGAAAAAATAAAAGAATTAAAGCAGGCCGCGAGAAAATCAAATAAACGTATCCATATAATGGGTCTTCTCTCAGATGGTGGAGTTCACTCACATATCAATCATATTAAGCATACAATTGAGGCCTTAAATAGTGAGGGTGATTTAGAAGTTTTCTTTCATGCTTTCATGGATGGAAGAGACACAGCTAGAGATGTTGGAGCAAAATATATTCAAGACTTATTAACAATTCCTAATTTTACGTTTGCTTCGATTCAAGGACGCTCAGTAGGAATGGATAGAGATAGAAGATGGGAAAAGATAAAACTTTGCTATGATACATTTACAGCAAATGCAAAAATCTCCGAGCTCTCACCTATTGAATACCTAGAAAATGAATATCAAGAAGGTCGCTTTGATGAATTCATAACACCTGCGCTACTAGATAAAAGTGGCGCCATGAAAGATGGGGATTCAATCTTCTTCATAAACTTTAGACCTGACAGAGCTATTCAACTATCTCTATGTTTTAATGATCCTAAATTTAAAGAGTTTGAAAGAACCTTTATTCCACATTACTTCTTATGTATGACTCCATACATTCCTGATGAAGTCCAGCTTCCTATTCTCTTTGATAAAGAGAAGCTATCAGGAGTTATGTCGGAATACGTCTCATCACTGGGTCTGAAACAATTTAAGATCGCAGAAACTGAAAAATACGCTCACGTAACATTCTTCTTCAATGGAGGTAAGAAAGAGACATTTCCAAATGAGGAACACTTTTTAATCCCATCTCCAAAAGAAGTAAGTACTTATGACCAAATGCCTCAGATGAGTGCATACAAGGTAACAGATAAGCTACTGGAGAAACTAGAAGATGAGTCAATTAAGTTCTATCTAGTTAATTTTGCAAATTCGGATATGGTTGGACATACTGGAAACTTTGAAGCTGCTGTAAAAGCAGTAGAAACATTAGACAAGTGTGTAGAAAAATTATTAGAAAAGTGTGAAAAAGAAAATGTAACTCTACTTTTAACCGCCGATCATGGAAATAGTGATCAAATGGCCTACGAAGATGGTTCTCCTCACACTTCTCACACTAATTCTTTAGTGCCTTTTTGTGTTTTCCATCCAAGTCTAAAAGAATGTGATTACAAAATTAACCCTGGTGAACATGCACTTATGGATGTTTCTCCAACAATATTATATGTAATGGGAAAAGAAATTCCTTCTTACTTTAGTGGTAAAAATATTTTTGCATAGGAAAGATTATGAGCGAAATTAAATCAATTGGCCTACTTTGTAGCGGTGGAGATAGCCCAGGTATGAACTGTGCAATTAGGGCCGTCGTTAGAACTGCCATCAACGAAGGACTAGAAGTTTATGGAATCCAAAGAGGATATGCAGGACTTTTAGAGGGTAATATTAAAAAGTTAGATGTATCGAGTGTTGGAAATATTATTCAACATGGTGGAACGATCTTGCAGACATCGAGATGTCCAGAATTCAAAGAAGCAGAAATTAGAAAAGAAGCTGCCCATATTTTAAAACGAAAAAAAATTGATGCTCTTGTTGTTATTGGTGGAGATGGTTCATTTAATGGAGCCTACAAGCTTCACTCTGAACATGGAATTCCTGTTGCAGGTATTCCGGGAACTATTGATAATGATATCTCTGGAACAGACTATTCAATAGGGTTTGATACTGCTGTTCAAACAGCAATAGATGCGGTTGATAAGATTAGAGATACAGCATCTTCTCATGAAAGAACATTTATCGTAGAGGTTATGGGAAGAAAGTCTCCTGCGATAGCCTTGCACGTAGGAGTCTGTACAGGAGCAGAAAATGTTGTACTCCCTAGTGAAAAAGTAAATATAGACGAGATAGCTGCTGACGTTCAACGTGGTGTTAAAAGAGGTAAGAACTCTTCAATAATTATCGTTGCTGAAGGGGAAAAAGAAGGTCTCAGCCATGAGATCCGAGAAAATCTTAAAAGTAATTACTCAATTGATTCTCATGTTTGTATTCTTGGTCATATTCAAAGAGGTGGTAATCCATCTGGAGTTGACCGCTTTATCGCTTCAGGAATGGGCTATTTAGCAATAAAGAATCTAATGAAAGGAGAAAACTCTTTTGTTACTGCTTATCGAAATGGAAATGTTGTTGCAGTACCCTTTACAGAGTGTTTAGAAAAGAAAACAGAGTACCTTCCGCAATATATAAATCTCGTTAAGACGTTATCGATTTAAGCTTATCACCTACCAGTGGAAGATTAATTAAATCTTCTATTGGTAGTCTAAGTAAATTACGACACTCTATTTGAGCTGGTCCCGCAATAACTTTCCACACTTTCACACCTTCTCTATTTTCAAAAAACCTTAGATATTCTCCTTCAATATTTAGTGGTCTAATAATTCCCTCTAGAGATACTGTTCCCCCACATATGCAATCATCAAGTTTTGAGATTGAAATCTGAGACGCTAAACACCAATACAGGATTAGAATTGGAAGCTCTAAGTGATTAAGCTCGCTAGAATGTAAGAAATTTTCCCCCTCTTCTACGCAAATGACATATCTCTTTATGGGTATCTTCACATCAAGCTTTCGACTCAAATAGATAATCTTCTCTTTCAAGATTCTCGAACTTTTTGTTCCAACTCGAATCTCTAGCCCCGGCAACCCATTTGTTGAGTACGAGAAGATATTGAGGGTTCTATATAGATTTTTATTTCTAACAAGTCCTTTAATCATCATTTCCATAAACTTCTCCTTAACTGGTCCATTAATGCAAAGAAGATAAGTAAAATACTTTATAAGGTATTAATTTTTCATTGAAGAGAATAGATAATTTTTACTAGCTTTCACATCTGCCCTACTTTTTTTGATAGATTGTGTCTCATGATAAAATTTTTAATTGCCTTTCTTTTACTTAATAGTGCTCTCGCTGCCATCTCAGGAGATGATGATAGGCACGAAATTATTGACGCACCTGTTGCCATCCAAAAACTATCAAATTCTATTGCAGCACTTGTTAGAAAGGAAAATGTTATCCCACAAGACGATGGAAGCTTTAAGCTTTTGGGTCAAAGCTATGTAGAGTCTCTAAATTTCTGTGGTGATGCTCGATTTGTTGAAACTCAAACTATAGTTGCTAACTGTTCGGCCTTTCTTGTTGGTCCAAATAAGATTGGTACTGCCGGTCATTGTATAGAGCATAACGGTAAAGTTGATATCAGTGGTTACTACGCTATATTTGACTATAAAGTAACTTCCCACAATCAAGAAGACTTTATCATTTCAAAAGAGCAAATATTTGAACTAAAAGATACCACTCAATATATATTTAACTTTCCTAAGGACAAAGACGTTGCAGTTATTGAACTTGATAGAGTTGTAGAAAATAGAACTCCATTAACCTTATCAAAGGATAGAGTCGAAATTGGTGAAGAAGTTTTTATTCTAGGATTTCCTTTTGGACTTGCAATGAAATATCAAGACAATGGTTCAGTCACAAGAATATTTGACTCCAGCTTTAGTCATGACTTAGATGTTTTTTCAGTTAACTCTGGCTCAGCTATATTCAGTGCTGATACGAATGAAATTGTTGGAATCTTAGTAAGAGGAATTGGTCAAAATATGGAAAGAGACCCTGATCGTAACTGTAATGTTTGGGGAGGAGAGATTTCTAAGGGTGATTATAGCGGAGAGGGTAATCTTATAGAACTGTTAAAGCCCTAAATCTTTTGAAGCGGTATAAAAACAACTTAGAATACTCTTGTCTATCTTTGAGTAATGGAAATCTAGGCCATAAGCAAAAACAGCTCTTAGATTCAAACAGCTTTGCTTTTTATTTTTACAGTCTACGCTTTTATCATCGCAACTTATTCTTAAAACAACAGACTCGGCAAATTCGCACAATGCTTTAGTTCGATCAAGACTATCAACTCTCCCTCTTATAAGAGGCTTTTGAGAAGACTTTCTTTTTTTACAAAAATCTAGGATCGAAACTTTTCTTGAAGTACAATCTACTTCTGTCATACCTACGGCCGACTCAAGAAGATTATTCTCTATCCCCATTGATTTACAAACTTCTCTAAATGTATAGGTTTTCATAGAAAGACCAATGGCCTTATTTTCAATTACTTTAGAAAAACAAGGCCATTGGATAATAAGAAAAATAAATACGAATTTATTAAGCAGGGAATAATCCTCTTAATCTCATCGCTCTTTCAATTCTAGCAAGAGCAACAATGAATGCAGCTTTCTTCATATCAGTATTATACTTAGTCGCTGTTTCAAAAACGTTATCAAAAGAATCTTTTAAAATATCGTGTAATTTTGAATTAATTTGATCAAGATCCCAGAAAAAATTCTGTAATCCCTGAACCCACTCAAAGTATGAAACGATAACACCACCAGCATTACAAAGAATATCTGGAATGATAAATCCACCACGCGCAGAAATTATTTGAATAGCTTCTTTAGTCAAAGGACCGTTTGCACCTTCAGCAATAATTTTGGCCTTAATCCTTGGAGCATTTTCCTTAGTTACAACTCCATCAATTGCAGCAGGAATTAGAACATCAACATCAAGCTCTAGAAGTTCTTCATTAGAGATTAACTTCACGCCATCAAGATCTTTTAATAGTTTTCCTGATTGAGTCCATTGCGAGCACTTTTCAATATCTAAACCATTTTCATTATAAACGGCTCCTGACACATCAGAGATAGCGACAATTCTTGCACCCTGAGCAGCAAGATCTTCTGCGGCCGGAACACCTACTTTACCAAAACCGTGAATAGCAACAGTTGTATTCTTATCAATAACTTTATCTAATTTTTGATATGCAAAGTTCACACAGAATGCAACACCTTTACCAGTTGATTCCGCTCTACCAAGAGACCCACCAATTGCGATTGGCTTCCCAGTAACAACACCAGGAATTGTGTAACCTTTGAGCTGAGAATATGTATCCATAAACCAGGCCATCGTCTGCCCATCAGTACCAATATCTGGCGCAGGAATATCTGTGTTTGGACCAATAATCATACTGATCTCTGTACAGTATCTTCTCGTTAAAGACTGAAGCTCTTGTCTAGAGAGAGTTGTAGGATCAACTTCAATCCCACCTTTTGCTCCACCTAGAGGAAGACCAACTAGCGCACACTTAAAAGTCATAAGCATTGCAAGTGCAGCTGTTTCAGAAAGATCTACACCTGGATGAAAACGAATTCCACCTTTACCAGGACCAAGAGTCATATTGTGTTGAACTCTATAACCTTGAAAAGTTCTCACTGAACCATCATCTAGTCTAATAGGTACGGCAACTTGAAGTGCACGTTTAGGATACTTAAGTCTTTCTAGAATATTTCTATCTAGACCCATAACATCTGCCGCATCCTCAAGTTGCTCATATGCATCTTTAAAAAGCGGGGCATCAAATAAGCTCATTTTAGCTCCTTATAGTTTTCATTTTTTAGCATGATATATTTACTAAATTTACTACTACTAAGGAAGCTTTAACAGATATTTTTTTTGAGTAATTTCTTGCTCATCCTTGAGCAATCTAAGAAAGAGAGAGTGCTTAGAACGCTAGATTATACAATACTTCAAATGTTTGCTGATCAAAGTCAGTAAAAGCAACTTCTTTATCAGTTTGTGAAGATGTGACACGGGCCGTAATTTCTTTAGTTAAAGTCTTATTAAGGCTTGCTACATACTGACCTTCATTAACTGAATAATCTAAATTTGCATTAAGACCAAGAAGACCAATATTTTTATTTACATTAATATTAATTCTTCCATCTGCTTTAATAGTTGTTGAGTTATTAACCCATGGATTATCAACATACATAAGCGCCTGGGCCTGAAGAACTCTTGCCTTAAACTTTAATTTTACATTAGGTGATATATCAACATTTGTTTGTGGTTTAAGAGCTTTTTGTACAGTTCCAACCCTAGCTAGCGCCGAACCTTCTTCCGCTTGTTTAATTTCACCTGATAATCTCTTATCTAGATATTTAAGAATATGACGATTAAAGTGAGCAACTCTATCTTCTTGTCCTTTTATGTCGTAGAGCCCTGTTGACTCCATATTCCAATTCTCAGCATACTCTCTGGTTTTTTCCCATTGATCATAAGTATCCTTCATTGATCTCATAACTCCGGCAGTATCTTCTACTAAGATATTTTCGTACCAAAGAACAATATTTGTCGGAAGGTCTCTAGCCTCTTCGTCTGGAACAAAGTTATTAGGTCCTCTAGAATTTGATTTTACATATGGATTAAGAGAAGTAAGAAGCTTTACATTATCTTCTTTAGATAAAGGTCCTTGAGCATTAGCTGAGCACATTAAAGCTAGCGCCAAAATGAACTGACTAACTTTTAGACGGCCTGTAAAAACTATTGATAGTGATTGCTTCATACTTTGTCCTATTTCTCGTAGTTTAATTATTATCTACAATTAATAGTGCAAGCACTGTACCAATATTAGCTCTAAGCGACACGACTTCCTCCCTGAAGGCTGTATCTACCCTAAAATTCTACCATAATCTAAAAAGGAAAAAAAAAGGGGTCCAAAAAGACCCCTAAAAATTATTGATTTCTTACTGATCGACCATATCTTTGGTCTCTTCAACCAAGGTTTTAAGAATTTCCTTAGTTTTCTTATCTAATTTCAAGTCCTTAGACTTCATATTCATGGCCTTTAAAAACGCACTTGCCGTTAATCCTTTAGGAAGGGCCGGCTTTTTGGTTACTTTTTTCTTAGCTCCAGTGGCCTTCTTCTTACCAGCATTAATAGTTCCTGAAGATATGGCCTTTTTAAGCTGAGATCTCTTAATAATATCTCCGCCAAGCACTGACTTCATCAGCTTAGTTTTAAGTGGAGACTTTTCTAGAGCATCTAGCTCAAGTAATACATATTTTTCGATATTATGTACTTTAGCCGCCTCTCTTAACTTCTTAGGCATTCTAGCGATTAGAAGAGATCTATGAACCTCCGACTTAGAGATACCTAAGGCAGAACAAATCTTTCTCTCACTTGCTTTAGTCGCTATTTGATAATTTAAAATACCATCGGCCTTATCAATATAATGAAGTGCTTCTCTTGAAGAGTTTTCAGAAAACTGAATTGCCATCAACTCTTCTTCGGTCTTATTATCTAGAACGAAGCATGGACACTTCTTCATATTGATCAAGCTCATCGCTCTATAACGTCTTTCACCACAAATTAACGTGTAGCCTTTTTTAGACTTATGAAGCACTAACGGCTGAATCAATCCATTTACTTTGATATTTGCAGAAAGCTCTTTTAACGAAGAATCATTAAACTTAGTTCTAACCTGCTCTTTAACGATAATATCTTTAATTAGAATTTCATCTAACTTAGCGCCTTTTAAAAGCCTATCGTCAGCAAGTTTAATTAAATCACGAGTGAGATTCTCAGAGAGATCAATCGTTTTTCTTTGTTTTTTAGCTACTCTTGGAGCAAATGACTTTGCCATAAAATAATCCCCACATCCTTGTGTTAAAAAATAAAACTATAGATTTAAAGTATCCCAAAGCTTTTGGTAATCTTCTTTTCCTCTACTGTTCTTCCCCATCATAAATACTGGCTTACGCGTAGAGATCGACTCTTGCATTTGTACCAAGTTTCTAATTGGAGGTGTGATACTGAAAGACTGAGAAAGTTCAACAATCCTTTGCTGCTCAATTTTTCTTCTCGTATCAACCATTGAAGGAATAATTGAAAAATCCAAAGTTGGATTTTCAGTTTCCTTGATAATTTCAAATGTATCCATTAATTCTTCAAGACCATCAATAGAGTAATCTTGTGCCTGAGTTGGAATCAAGATTCTATTTGAAGCAACTAGTGACATAATCAACTCATCACCAAGCATTGGTGGAGTATCAATTACCACATAGTCATAGCTATCAGCTATTTCTTGCAGCCTTAGTCTTAGTAGTCTCTCTTTTCTTCCAGCATCTCTTCTAATTTCACTTTCAGAAAGGATTAAAAGTTTTGATAGATTCGCCAAGTGTCTACTTGAAGGAATTAGAGTTATATTTTGATAGAACTCAGCATCTCCCTCTGCTTGCACAACTACATCCTCAGCTGGTACATCACCGATTAACCATTCTGGAATTAATGTTCTTTGAATTTGAACACCTAGAGTTGAACTCAAATTTGCCTGAGAATCTAAATCGATAACAAGAACTCTGTGCCCTTTATTCGCTAGATGGCAAATAAGCTGATAACACTGCATCGTTTTACCAACACCGCCCTTGTTGTTGGCCACTGTGATAACTTCCATGAATCACTCCTTAAATACACTGGAGTCCAATTCCAGTGTGTAACGATCTTTCAAAAGATCTAACATATTAAAATAGTAAGAAATGAGTCACGGTTCGTCAAAGTTCTTAGACATTTTTTTTCAAAGTTTGACGCGTATCAATGTGCGTCTAGACAATTAGGCTAAAATGAACAATATTTGGGCAATTCAAAATAAGGGGAAACCATGATCAAATCTATTAATTCTAAAGAACTTAAAGCAAAGCTGGACGCCAACGAAGACTTAATACTTATTGACTGCAGAGAACAAGATGAATGGGATGCAGGTCATATCGCACAGGCTAAGTTTGTTCCACTTAGTAAGTTTGAACAATTACATGGAGACGCTCTACCTAATAAGGAAGCCCAAATCGTTATGCAATGTAGATCAGGAAAAAGATCTTTAAATGCTTGTCAGTTTTTACTTGGTGAAGACTATGAGAACTTAACAAACCTTGAAGATGGAATCATGGGCTGGGTAAATAACGGCTTTGAAACTGTCGAATAATTGGATAAGCAATGCTAAATCTATTTGAAGAAAAGAGTAATGACCACCTACCTTTAATTTCTGAAAAAGAGCTCTCAGATGAACAAGTTATCGTTGAGCTGAAAAAAATAAAAGAAGAACTTAAAGATAGAGTTGTCGTTTTGGGTCACCATTATCAACAAGATGATGTTTTTCAATTTGCTGATGTTACTGGTGATTCACTCAAACTTGCTCAAGATGCTGCTGGCCTGGATAAGGACTATATTATCTTTTGTGGGGTTCACTTCATGGCAGAAACAACTGACATGCTAGTGGCCGATCACCAAAAAGTTATTCTTCCAGATCTACGCGCTGGCTGCTCAATGGCAGATATGGCAAATAGAGAGCAAATAGATAAAGCTTGGGAATTCATTAGTTCTTCTACAAATGAAAAAATAGTCCCTATTACATACATTAATTGTGCAGCAACTTTAAAGGCCTTTGTCGGCGAAAAAGGTGGCAGCATTTGCACTTCTTCTAATGCAAGATCAATTATAGAATGGGCATTTAAAGAAGGTGAGAAATTATTATTCTTTCCAGATCAACATCTAGGTAGAAATACTTGTGCACAAATGGGAATAGCACTAGAAGATATGGTGGTCTATAATCCAAATATGCTAAATGGCGGACTTAGCGCCGATCAAATTGCTAAGGCAAAAGTTATTCTTTGGTATGGCTACTGTTCTGTTCATCAGGGCTTTACTGCCAATCAAGTTGAAAAAATAAAGAAAGAAAAACCAGAAACAACTGTTATTGTTCATCCAGAATGTTCTCATGATGTTGTTAAAGCATCTCATGACAATGGTTCAACAGCATATATTATAAATAAAATAAAAGAAGCTCCTGCAGGATCTAGCTTTGCAGTGGGAACTGAAATAAATCTTGTTAATAGACTAGCTCAGAACTTTCCTGACAAAGAAATTATCTCACTTTCACCCTACCAATGTCTCTGTACGACAATGTATCGCGTTAGACCTCGTTGGTTACTTGCCAGTTTTAGAGCGATAAAGGAAGATAAGCCTATCAATATTATTCAAGTCGACAAAGAGACAACGGAACTTTCTCTGAAGGCCTTGAATAAAATGCTTGAATTAAGCTAGAGAACAAACACACACAACGACTCTAAGGAAGGGATATGATCTACGCTGACTACAACGGAAGTGCTCCTATTTGTGAAGATGTAAAAGAATACTTCATCAATAGATTACAAGAAGGACCTTTTGCCAACCCTAATGCAATTCACAGACTAGGAACTAAAGTCTTAACGGCAATGGAAAATTCTAGGGCAATGTGTGCTAAGGTTCTTGGAGCAAAGTATACTCAAGTTATATTCAATTCAGGTGCCTCGGAAGGAATCACACAAGTCTTTCATAGTGTGCTTGAGTCTGCACTAGATGATGGAAAGAATATCATTATTACTTCGGGCATAGAGCATTCTGCAATTATCAATTGCTCTAGATATTACGAAAATAAGGGTTATACATATAAAGTTCTACCGACCCTTTCAAATGGTGTTGTAGATATTAAAACTCTTATTGATTGGACTTCGGAATTTAGAGGAAGAATCGCGCTTATCTCAGTGATGGCCGCAAATAATGAAACAGGTGTAGTTCAACCATATAAAGAGATTGCAAATCTTTGTCATGAATCTGCTATTCCCTATCTTTGTGACACGACACAATTAATCGGTAAAGAAGAGTTCAATTTTAAAGACTCCAATATAGACTACGCTGTTACGAGTGGGCATAAATTTGGTGCACTAACAGGAACAGGTATTCTTATTGCTAAACATCCAGCAAAGCTAAGCGCTCTTGTAATAGGCGGTGGGCAAGAAAAGGGAATTCGTGGTGGAACTCAAAATTATCTTGGATATGAAACACTAGCAGTTGCCTTGAATTCTTTTCAAAAAAACTCTCATAAGTATAAGGACCTCAAAGCTAAGAAACTTGAGTTCGAATCAAAAATTAAAGAGAGATTCCCTCAAGTAGTTATTCTTGGTGAAGAATCTCATCGTGTTCCAAGTACAACCTATATAGCATTTCCTGGAATTCACGGACAAGCTGTTCAAATTGAACTTGAATCCTCGGATATTTTTGTGACAACTTCATCGGCCTGCTCTGACAACGAGCCCGTCACTTCGAAAGTTCTGAAAGCGATGGGAGTAACTGATGAAGTCGGTCGTGGAGTAGTTAGAATTAGTTTAGGACATTGTAGCCCACTTGAAAGTTATGACGAAATACTCGAAGCTTTAACTAAGGCCTATGAAAAACTTGGAAAAATTAAAAGCTATTAAATGATAAAAAAATATCTATATTCATCTCTAGCTATATTAGCAGTTGCCTGTGCAACTATTGAAGTACCTACTAAAGTACTTAGCGAGCCCGAATGGTCAAATATAGACTCAGACAGTGATATTAAGAGAGTTGTTGTAACTTCTACTAACTTCTTCTCTGGAGCAATAAGCCCTCAGACCGAGAACTTTAACCAGGCCGGAGTAATGAGCGTGGGTGGAAGTGAAACAATTGAGAAATATATTAATATTTTAAAAGATAGATATGTTGATCAAGTTCTCTTAGTTGATTCGGGCGAAATTAACGAACCTAACTCATCTCAAAATTTTACCAAAGATGTTTTAGCTCATTATAAGAGAGTTGGCTACGATGCCATTCAATTTTCAGAGCAAGAGTATTTAGAAATTGATGATAAATTCATAGATGACTCCAAAGTTAACTTTGTAAATACCAATATTATCAACCTAAAAAAACAAGGTCCCTACTCTTCTAAACATATATCACCGTATATTATTAAAAATATTAATGGTGTAAGAGTCGCGATCTTGGCCATATCTACTTATAAGAATACGGACGCTATCAAAGAAAAGCGACTTAATGGCCTCTACTTTGAGGACCCTGTTCTAAGTATTCTTAAAGCGAAAAGGCAGTTAAGAAGAAAGAAGATTAACGCTTACATTCTTCTCGTTCACACTCAAAGTAATTGTATAAAAGATATGTGCTCTTCTGCCAGTGACATTATCGAGTCCATGATAAAGAGACTTCCTCCTAATTCAATTGATGCAATAATTGGCTCATCAGCAGAGATGATTTCAAGAAAAATTCACGGCATTCCAGTAATTCAGAATGAAGGTAAGGGTAAATATCTAAGCCGCCTAGAACTTTTCTATAGTAAGTCTCAAAAGAAGATAATTTCAGATAAGACAATTATCCACTCGCCTACAAAATTATGTAGTCGATTCTTTATGGCCACTATGGATTGCCATATAAATAAAGATCAATATGCTTTGGAGAAAATGGAGCTTATTAAAAGTAGTGATTTCGAGAAAATCCCAGCTCGCTTCCTAGGAAAAGAAATCTAAATACACGTTAAGATTTTATTCTCATCGCAAATCGTACTTAAACCCTCATCACAATAACCAGCTGGACTATCAGTAAAACAAAGATCAACCATCGTCGTTATGCCTTTCCAAAAAGTTCCGCGAGGGCAAGCTGGCATTCCTCTTTGTCCACAACTTAAAGGTGCACAAATTTTCGAGCTCCCCGTAGGACAATTATAATCAACAACTTCAATCCAATTATTTAGACATTCGTCACAAGTATTCTCAATAACCTCATTACAACTACTATCTACTCTGTGGCAAAAGTTTATCTTCTTGTGAATATAGTCATTTTTTGAACTCCCTATCCAAGAGCTCGTTCTAATTTTTACTCTTCCCTCAGGATTAATCCTAAGTCCTTTTTGCCATCGATGTGTAGCATATGAGTCATACTTTTCATATTTGACCTTATCGAAGTACTTACTTCGTTTTAGATTAAACATTGGGATTGCATATACTTTTTTCTCTCCTATATAGTCGTATGAGAAAGTTAGACCATAATTTGCATTGCGCACCTTCTTACCTTCGACGGTGTCTGTTTTAAAATCAATTTTTAAGTTACGAATAGAGCTTAAATCTGAAATATACTCACCGACTGGCAGATCTTGGCATTTTTGATTTTTCTCAGACAAGCGAAGCTCACCATCGATTGTTGAAGAGGCGATTCTATAGTCGAGGCATATATTTTCTGTTTCGATTAATCTCACCCAAGTTCCAACCGGCCTATTAATTGAACTCTTATTTATATAATTCTTATTAATATCAATTATATGTTCGAAGCTGAACTGCTTAATCAATTCAGAACTAAAGAGAACTTCTTTTTCACTTTTAGTATAAGTAAAATGACAAGAAGTAAGTAATATAAGTATCAGTAAGAATTTAATTTTGAACATATTTCATACACCTAAAACCAATTTCTAGACTGCGTCCACTAACACCATCTGGTTTGTGATCTCCCCACTCTATATTCTTATCCAAATTTGCCAGGCCATCCCAGTAAATCTTTTCACCTACTCTGTGAACTTTATTTCTTGCATCAAAATAGAAGCTTGATGCCCTCATATTACGTTGAGACTCTATCGTATTGTCATAGGTTTCAAATACTCCGCCTAATGTTTGAAAAATACCGGCCCAACTAGAGCTTGAAGTCTTATTATTCACATAGGGTGTAAGTTCAAAGCAATCACGAACATAAGTTCTTTCGCAATGATCCTTAGTCAGTTCAATCTCTTTGCCTTCACTTAACTGATAAAGAAATGAGTCTTTTTTTCTACGTGTCCATGGATAATCGTATTTTAAAAGAAGACCTCCAGGAAGATCTGAACCAGCACTTGGATAAAAAGTCGCCGCTTCTACAACCTTAGCACTTGCAAGAGTTTTCCCTTTAAATTCACAGTATTTTTTCATTTCTTTCTTTGTTAAAGAGCTTGCAGGTCTTTCGAGTGGAAACTTTTTTTCTATATCTTGCTTTGTTGTTTCAATCCATTCATTTACTTCTCTATTAGAAACCAGAAATTTATCTAAGAAAATATTCTTATTCATATTATCCCAAGTCCAAAGGAACTTATTTCGAGTTGTTTTCTTCGTTTTATATCCATAATTTTTCTGAGGAAGGTACACATCACGGCAAGAGTCTTCAAAATCCAAATCATAGTACTTATTTGATAATTTTAAAGAAACTCTAACAGCAAAGTGAGGTATGTTTGACTCTAGAGATGTTTGACGAGAAATAATTTTATAAAATTTTCCTTTTTCATATTCTTTAAGCTCATAGTCTTGATCTTTTAAATAACAATTAAAATATAGAGCATTACAGCGTGAATAAGTTGAATCAACTCCATCTTTAATTTTTAAATCTAGACAGGATTTTTGTGCGATCTTCCACTCTTCGTCATTGGCACCTAAAGTCCATTTTGCGAGTAACTTCTTTGAGATTCTTTCAAGTTTACGAATCGAGCCGACTTCATTTTTAAGACTTTTCAACTCAGCGTGATTTTTAAAGCGCATTGTGGCCAAGATGACACCAAAAACGCCCAAAACAAATAATAGAGTAAATAGAACGGTCTTTACTTTTTTCATAAACCCTTTTTTTAAGGACATTAATCCCTCATAGGCCTATAATTATATAAGGGCCAGAACCATAACAAAAGGTCAGTTTAGTATCTAGTTCAATTAAAGTTTCAGGGGGATCAATGGATTGGTTGGAAGAAGCAAATAACTTAGACTCACATAGCGAAGTCTTATCATTTAAAGACTATATGGATGTCTTCGAGAAAAATCCACTTCGTGAAACAAGACCTACTTATAAATATCTCATGGATATGGTTAATCATTATGGAAAGTCAGATGATGGTGGCTATGAAGTTTTTAAAAGAAAGTATCCTGACTCTCCACCAGTCTATGGACAACAAAAAACACAAGAATCCCTTATCCAGAACTTAGAAAATTTTGAGCAAGAAGGTTTTAATAATAAATTTATACTTCTCGTTGGACCTAATGGATCTTCTAAATCAAGTCTTGTAAGACAATTCATGAAAGGTGCAGAAACATATTCAAAAACTGATGAAGGTGTTCTCTATTCATTTAGTTGGATTTTTCCAATTGATAACTTTATTAAAGGAAATCTAGGATTTGCCTCTACTCAATCTAGTAAAGACTTAAATACTTATGCCCATCTTGAAGATAAAGATATCTCTGCAATACTAGGCAGCGAGTTAAAAGATCACCCACTACTGCTTATACCGAAAGAGTATCGTCAAAGAATTATTTCTGAGAAACTAGCAGGTTCACCTGAAGAACTTAAAAAAGTAGAAAAATCATATCTTTTTAAAAGTGATCTCTCTAAAAGAAATAGGATGATCTATGATGCTCTACTTAAGAATTATAAAGGTAAGCATACAGAAGTTTTAAAACATATTAGAGTTGAAAGATTTGTTATATCCAAGAGATATTCTTCTGGAGCAGTGACAATTGAGCCTCAGTTACATGTTGACGCAAAGATGCAGCAGATAACGATGGATAAGCGACTAGCAAGTCTGCCTCCCTCACTTCAAAGTTTAAATCTTTTTTCTCTACAAGGCGAAGTTGTCCTTGCAAATAGAGGGATTCTTGAATACTCAGACTTACTTAAAAGACCTTTAGATACCTACAAGTACCTTTTAATGACTATGGAGACGGGAAGTATTAATCTCCAAGGAATTCAAACAGAGCTAGATATTTTCTTCTTAGGTACAAGTAATGAAATTCACCTAGCTGCATTTAAACAACATCCAGATTTTAACTCATTCAAAGGTAGAATGAACTTCATCAGAGTTCCTTATTTACTCAATTTTAGAGACGAGATGAATATCTACCTTGAACAGATTAGTGGTCTAGAGACTGAATCTGTCTTCGAGCCTCATTCACTTGAGGCCCTATGTCTTTTTGCAACAATGACCCGTCTAAGAGCTAGCCAAACGAAACACTTCGAAGACTCAAGACTTGCTAAAATTGTAACAGCACTTGACCCACTTGAGAAAATTAAACTATACACAGATGGAACTTTACCGGACAATCTAGACTCTGAAGAAAAACAACTCCTTATTCAAGGTCTAGATGATGTTAGGGCCGAGTTCGAGTCTGAGAACTTATACGAAGGTAAGTTTGGTATCTCCCCTAGAGATATCAAGAATATTCTCTATAAAATCACCAACAAGCACGAAACAATTACTTTTGTAGAAATTATTGATTATCTCTATAAACTTATTCAGAAAAAGAATAATTACGACTTTCTCAACATGACTCCGCAGGGAGACTTTCACCATCCTGCTCGTTTCATATCTCTTATTAAAGAAGAAAGCTTAGATCTTTTTGATAGAGAGCTACGAGGGGCCTTGGGTCTAGTAGATGATCGTTCATATGAAGATTTCTTAAGAAAGTATATTGAAAATATCAATTCTCAGATCAAAGGTGAAAGAATGAAAAATTCAATCACTGGAAAATATGAAGAATCAGATGATTACTTCATTCAAGAATTCGAGTCGAGTATTAACTTAAAAGAAAATGCTGAGTCGTTTAGATCTCACTTAATATCAAAACTTGGTGCGTGGTATCTGGATAACCCTGGAACAAAAATTGTCTATAAAGAAGTGTTCCCTGATGTTGTAGAGAGACTGCAAGCATCTTTTAGAGAAGAGCAAAAGAGAGTCATAAAAGAGCTTTCTAATCACATTGTTTTCTTTGAAAAGGAACTTACTCGCTCTGAAGATGAAGAAGTTCGCACACCTCTTTCAGAAGAGAATAGAAATCAAATTAAAAAGATTATCACTAATCTTACAACAGTTTGTGGATACTCCGAAAATGGAGCAGTAGCACTTCTTAAGTATATTATTAAAGAAAGATATTAAAATAAGAGTGGAAGGTAAGGAAACTTGCCTTCTACTTTAACAGTGTACAAAGATGGTTATATACACCATCAGGCCCATCATTTTCATCACCATTTAAAATTAGTTTAGGTCTATACTCTAATTTTGAGAGAATTTCGTTAATACTTGAAACTCCTACAGAGTGTTCAAAGTATCTGAACATAGATTGATCATTTAAAGAATCTCCAAAATAGATACACTCTTCAACTGAAATTTCTGGGAAATACTTATCAAGAAATTCTTTTACAGCTTTATATTTAGATATATCCCCACTCCAAAAATTTAAATGAACATTTGAAGTACTAAATTCAATTTTCTCTTTATCTAAAAAGGTCTTAACATCTTTAAGCATAGAAACATCAGACAGAAGATCTGACAACTCTATCGCTCTATCTGTAAGTCTTCCAAAAGAATCAGCACTTAGTTTGAGTTTAGAAAACTTCTTTAGAAGACTTTTAGTTACTCCTCGAAGATGAGTTATATTTCCTTTTTCTACTAATGGAATATCAAGTGGGTTTCCATGCTTATCTCTACGGACAAGAACTCCTCCCCCTTCTGCAATAACATATTTTAAATATGTAAAATGAGTTATAAGAAAGTGGGCCCAAGAAAGAGAGCGTCCAGTCACAATAACTAGGTCTATTCCCTTACTCTCCAATAATTCGATGATACTAAAGAATTGAGCGGTAAACTCAGTGCCCTTAGTTAAAGTTCCATCAAAATCTGAAAATACTATTTTTGGAGTCATAAATTAAAAAAGGCCCAACTAAATGGGCCTTGCGAATTATTGTAATGGGTAAGAAAGCCCTACAATGATTGAAGTATAAGAATCTTTAACATCTACTTGTAATTCAGCATTAGCTTGTAAATGTTTGTAGCTCTCTATTGGTAAGTTTCCATTAATCCCTAAGTTTGCACTTACTGTAGACTTATATGTACTTGTATCACCATCTAAAGAAATACCTACTGGCATTGAAAAGTAAGGAAAAGCTTCTCTTCCCCAAAAGTTGAAACCTTTAGAGATTGTTGGCGCCATGCCAAGCTTAGTTCTACCAACTCCAAATTCCTTAGCAAGTTCAAGGTCAGCTCTTACTGATATTTTTGGTTGCTTCGAATAGTCTGGGTAAAGCTCAAAATCTACACCAGTAAAGAATCTATTTGCTCTTTCTCCACCAGAAATACCAATACCTGCATCAGCGATTACTTTGCTTGAAAGCTTTTGAGTATATCTTGCCTGAAGACCAACTCCGCCACCACTAGAAGTAATACCAGTAAATTCAGAAGAAATTAGCTTCTTACCAGATAGCATTGGGTACGAAGAAACACCCATCCCCAATGACCAAGCATTCGAAGTTAATAAAAGAGTACTTAATGTTGTAATAAATTTTATTTTGTTCATAAACTCCGTCCTTGAGAATAATGATTTTAAAAGGTTACTAAGTAACATTCTATATTAATAATATTACTCGAGTCAAAGTTAACGCAAGGCAAATGCGTAATTTTTTACCTCAGATATTGACTCGTTAGTCGAAAAGCTCTATAAATGAGTTTCAAAATCATTGTGGTGGCCGTAGTTCAGTTGGTAGAGCGCTAGATTGTGATTCTAGTTGTCGAGGGTTCGAGTCCCTTCGGCCACCCCATTTAAAGTAACGATCTCTTCGGAGTGAATTATATTAGAGCCCGTCGTTTAACCCACTTCGGGCTTTTTTGTTTCTAACTCATGACCAATTCTAAATAACTTTCTCTCCTACTCATTTTCATTAAAACTTTTTAGGGTTCTACTCCCTTAATGGTGGAACGCTCTGCACTCAAGCCCTTAACAACAGACATTCAATACTTTCAATCTATAGTTATTAAAGTTTCTATATCCGTAAGCCCTCTTCTGGAGCTGTTTACAGACATTGTTATATCCTTCAGTTCTCGCATTTGTAATACGATTCTCAAAATAATTCAAGATCTCCTCACGCCATGTCATGAGCGTTCTTCGTAGGCTTTGTAGCTCCTTAATCTTTGAGACAGCTAAGACATCAGTGAGTTTTCTAAGGCTTCTCGAGGCCCTATTTTTTCCCT
>NZ_QOCL01000003.1:600000-769404 GCF_004006665.1 Halobacteriovorax sp. HLS | reverse complement strand
GAAAGTAGTGCCAGGGGGACTTGGTGTTAGGATAGCACGATGCACCCATTATTTTATAAAAAAGCTCTTCTTCGGAAGAGCTTTTTTTTTGCCTTTTTTTTAGATTTTAAATTCTTTGCCAAACTACTCTTATTACATTTATCCTATACTCTCATAAATTTTCTTTAATATAGGTTCGTTATGTTTAGATTCCTTCTTTGTTTTATTTTGCTTTTAAACTTTTCTCATGCTCATAAGTTGCCGCCAGAGGTACAGCTTATTGTTGATGAGGCCTTGTCACTTTCAGTAGACATAGAACAAGGAAGAAGTATTTATGAAAGAAGCTGTCAAAGCTGTCATGGAGTAGAAGGTGTTCCTCACAATATCAAAAAGGGCTCAATTCCATATTTAGCAGACCAGACTCCAAAATACTTACTTATTCATATGGCGATGTTTAAGACTAAACATAGAATCAATTCAATTATGAACTCAATAGCGAAAAACTTAAGTGTACAAGATATGGCAAATCTAAAAAGTTTTCTTACGAGTTCATCTGCAGCTAGTAGGCACTGTGAAATTATGAATTCTCCAGAGAACTCTGCCTCAATAACGAGAGGTAAGCTCCTAGCTCATAAAGAAAGAGAATTCTCTCGTGCAGATGGTTCCATTGTTAAAGTTTCCTGCACTATGTGCCATGGTGATAATGGGCTAATGCCAGATGAGTATAGAGATTCTACGCTTCATCCTGATTTGGCAGGACAAGCAAAAATATATTTGAAAAAACAGTTCCTAGATTTTAAATCGAGCAAGAGAGTAAATGCTGGACCTATGAATTTAATGGTAAGGGATCTTTCTAAAAGAGATCTTACAGACTTGAGTTCATACTACTCTTCACTTGATAGATGTAATAATTAAGGAGCTCACTTGAGCTCCAAAATTTACTTGTTTTCAGGTATGTATATATAACCAAGGTATGTGTACATTATAAACCTCCTGCAAAGTTTCTAGATAATTCAATTTCATGACCGCTTGGATCACTTATATAAATAGATTGTGAATGATCCCATTGGATGACGCCTCCGTAATGGATTTCAACTCCACTTTCTTGTAGGATCTTTATAGCTTCATCAAAGTTTTTGATATTAATACCAAAGTGAGAGATTGATTGGTTCTCAAAATTTATAATCTCTTCTTCGTAGAGACATAGTGATATGATATTCTTAATTCCTATAATTAGATAAGGCTTCGAGCTCTTTTGAGAGATACCTTCTTCTAAAACTTTCATACCAAATACTTTTTCATAAAATAGTTTCGACTCTTCTAGACTTTTTACCATCATATTAATGTGGTCAATTCCTCTTATATTTAACATAAACTTCTCCTTTGTTTTGTTGCCTATTTATCGCTCATTAGTTTTGATAGATAAAATCGATTATTACTATAGGGCAATAGAGGAAGTAATAAACTCTAGATATATTGACCCGGAGGCGAAACTATTCTAAAAGTCTTCTATGGAAAAAAATGAATTAGTTGAAATGGGATTTTGTTCTAAACCACATGGTATAAAGGGCGGTTTTACTTTTGTTCTCAGTAATATGGATGATAGTTGTTTACAAAAAGGAACAGAGTTAACGCTTTTTCCAAGTAATTCTAAGAGTTCTATATCAAGTGAAGGTGAGCAATTTAGCATTAAGTCGATTTCCTTTGGTAATAAAGTTATTGTTTATCTCAACGAAGTCGACGACAGAAACAAAGTTGAATCAATGATTCCATTTACTGTAAAGGTTTCAAGAGAGTTTTTCCCCGAAGTAGATGAGGACGAGTTTTACTTGGTTGATCTTATTGGCCTAGAGGCCAGAGATCATAATAGTGGAGAAGTTCTTGGGAAAGTTAAAGATTTTTACGACAATACTGCACAAACAATACTTGTCATTAAATCACCAGGCAAGGAAGTCATAGAGCTCCCATTAATAGATCAATTCTTTCCAGAAATTAATATTGAAGATGGCTATATAACAGTAACACCTCCAACTTATGTTGAAGGTGGGAAGTAATGTCCAAGAGAATCTGGATTCTTACAATGTTTCCAAATTTCTTTGATCAATTCAGAGAAGTTGGAGTTGTTGGTCAAATGTTTCAAGGCCTTCGTGGTGACAAAATTGAACTTTGCACACTAAATATTTCTGACTTTTCTCCTAAAGGTTTCAAAGGCGTTGACAGTTCTCCGTATGGAGGGGGACCAGGTATGGTAATGAGAGCAGACGTTTTAAAATCTGCGATTATTGATGGTGTTGTTAAGCAAGGTGGATATTCCGAGGATTTTAAAGACGAGTTGAAAGTTATTTTTACGGCCCCAAGAGGAATTACTTGGAATAATAAGGTATGTAGAGAATTCTCAAATAGGTACTTCAGTAGTAATTCGAACACTGATTTAGTATTTATCTGTGGAAGATATGAAGGAATTGATGAGAGGTTTCTTGAAAAGTATGTTGATGAAGTTTATTGCATTGGTGATTTCGTTCTCTCTGGTGGAGAAATTGCTGTGATGTCTATTCTTGATTCTGCTCTTCGTTTCAGTGAAGGGGTTTTGGGAAATAATGAAAGCGCTAAATATGATAGCTTTGAACAAAATCTTTTAGAGCACCCTCAGTACACAAGACCTTCTTCATTTGAAGGACTTGATGTTCCAGCTGTTCTAATGAGTGGAGATCATCAAAAAATTCAAGAATGGAAAAATAAAAAACAGGTTGCTATGACACAAAAGTGGAGACCTGAATTAATAGATAAGGAAAAATAGTGGCAAATTTATACTTAGGACTTGTTCATCATCCTATTAAAAATAAAAGAGGTGACACCGTTACAACTTCGGTAACAAATTTGGACATTCATGATATCGCAAGAAGTTGTAAGACTTTTGGAGTGCAGAAGTATTTCATTGTGACTCCTCTAGAGGCCCAGCATGGACTTGTTAAGAAAATTCTTGGGCACTGGGAAGATGATAAGAATGGGGCCTATAACCCTGATCGTCAAAATGCTCTGTCAATTGCGACTCTAGTAAATAGTGTTGACGAGGCAATGGAGAAGATTCAAGAACTAGAAAATAAGAGTCCTTTACTTGCTGTGACTGGAGCAAACTTTGATCGCTTTGATGGAAATAGTAAAGAATTGAGGCAGAAAATGGAAAGCGAAGATAGGCCATGTCTACTACTCTTTGGAACAGGCTGGGGATTGCATGAAGTCATTCTTGAAAAAGCAAATTTTATGTTAGATCCAATATTGGGCGCAAATATTGATGGTTATAACCACCTCTCAGTGAGAAGTGCTGTCGCAATTTATTTAGACCGTTTTAACCAGAAGTAAGTATTTGATATTATTGATAAAAAATAGTGTTGACTCATTGCCAATCTATAGGTAATTTGTCACTTTCGAACTGAAAGCTAAAATAGAATATTTGGGGTATAACTCTATAATATTCAGCCAATGGGTTCATGTAACAGAGTTTGTCCAAGAGTGACACTTTCGTCATTCCTCTAGAAAGCTCATTTGAATTAGGGAGTTCCCCATGAATTTAGTTGATATTGTAGAACAAGATCACTTATCGCCATTAGTAGAAACTTTTCCAGACTTTAGAACTGGTGATACACTAGCTGTACACGCAAGAATTAAAGAAGGTGAGAAGTCACGTGTTCAGATTTTTCAAGGTGTTTGCATTGCAATCAAAAGTAAAAAAGATCTTAATGGTCATTTCAGAGTAAGAAAGATTTCTTCTGGAATGGGTGTTGAAAGAGTTTTTCCTTTTCATTCACCAAATGTTGAGAAAATTGAAATTGTACAGCGTGGTAAATCTAGAAGAAGTAAGCTTTACTATCTTAGAGAAAGATCTGGTAAGTCTGCAAGAATTGCAATTGATTACGATAGAAAGTAATCTACCAAAAATTAATTTTAAAAAGAGCCCTCTTTCTATAAGAGGGTTTTTTTTTGCAAATTATAAAGTGAGTGAATATGTTTGATACTGAGTATAGTAACTTTTCTATGGTTGCAGGATGTGATGAAGTTGGAAGAGGACCTTTGGCAGGACCTGTTGTTGGTAGTTGCGTTCTTGTTCGTGGAGATCAGCTTACACCGAATAATATTCAGTTTTTACTCGATTTAGGAGTGAATGACTCTAAGAAGTTAAATCGAAAAAAGAGATTACTAATTCTTAAAAAATTGGGAATTGATCATTCTTTAATTAACTCAAAAGTTGAAGTTACAATTAATCAAAATTTTTCCATCGTTTATTCAACAGCAGTTATTTCAAATGATGTCATTGATGAGATAAATATTTTACGTGCATCATTAAAGGCCATGAGTGAGGCCTTTATTCGCTGTTATGATAACTCTAAGGATTGTGCAAAAGTGCTTATAGATGGAAATAAACTTTTAAACATAAACGATAAAAGGTTTTGTGAAGAGTTTGTCATTAAAGGCGATTCTAAATCAGTCCTTATTGGTCTTGCTTCAATTATTGCTAAGGAATATAGAGACGAATTGATGGAAAAACTTTCAGTACAGTATCCTGGGTATGGATTAGAAAGTCATGCTGGTTATCCAACAAAGAAACACAAAGAGGCAATCTCTGCACTTGGCGTTACTGAAATTCATAGAAAAACTTTTAAAGGCGTTAAGGAATTTTGTGTCGACCATTAAGGGAAATGAGGCAGAGAAATTGGCGAGTATTGAGTTTCACTCGAGCGCCACAGCATTATTAGTATCTAGTTTACTACTTAGAAGACGGTCGATGGGGCAAATTGATTTAGCACGTATTGACCACAGAGGTATCGTCATTGGAGAAGTTAAATCTTCCGGCCGAATTGGAAGTAAACAGAATTTACGTTTGCGCTTGTCAGCAAATTATCTATCACAAATTTTTTCATTAAATTCAAAATTAATTTTAATTCATGCATCTCATTAAATTGACAAGAGTTCTTTAGCGCAGTTATTCTATATATATGAAATTATTTAAAATTAAATCTATCCTTATTTTTACTTTAGCAACTTTTATCTTTATGGCGCAGTCTTTTGAAGCTAAGGCCGAAATGGATGGAAGAGTTAAAGCACTTGGAACAATGGCCCTTTATGGAACTGTCGGTGGAGCTTTACTAGGTACAGCATCACTAGCTTTTGGTACAAATGGACGAGCAATTGCTCAAGGGGCTTCATTAGGACTATATGCAGGAATTATCTTTGGAACTTATGTTGTTGTATCCCATTCGATGAAAAAAAGAAGATATGATGCCCCAATGCAACCTAAGGCAAGACCTGATAATTACTATCCAGATGATAGTACTTCTCCTTACCAAGACTCAGGGGCCAATAATGGTGGCCAAAATAGTGATGACTCTTGGAGCTTTTACAATAGAACGATTGAGATGACTGAACTTAGTAGTGACTTTGGTTTTAGGATGAATTCTTTAAATCGATTCGCAAATAGAAAAGGGAGTCAAAGACCCCCTCTATATCTTAATTTTCTTAATTACAGATTCTAATTTTGAAAGGTATTACGACGGTTACCAAACTTTAAGTTTAAGTTTTCCGTATCGTCGTTTTCAAATTCCATTATCATTGTTTCCATTGCGTCGAATTCGAATAGCTTAAATACTTTCATAAATTCTGTTTTTACATTAGCTATTTTGATTTGTTTCTTCTTATCATTTAAGATCTTGATCGTTTCTACAAAAACACCAATTCCTGAAGATCCTACAAAGTCTAATCTATTTAAATCAAGAGTAATCGTTGATAGTGGATTTTCTGTCATTAAACTAGAAAGCTCTCTTCTAAAAGGCATACTATTTTCAAAATCTAGACCACCTTCCATGTGAACTGTAATATTTCCTAATGAATCAGTTCGTACTTGTGCTTTTAAACTCATATTTTCGACTCCTCGTTGAATCTTTGTTAGATCTAATCTATTCTAGCAGTAGTGAATTTTTTTATTAAGGCGGTATTTATTTCACCGCGTCATCTTTAGGTAAAAGTAATAGGGGATTAAAATTGTCTACATTGAAATTAGTGACACTTCCGATAGGAAATTTATCAGATATTACTCAAAGAGCATTGAAGGCACTACAGGATGAGAGACTTTTTCTTGCCGAAGATACTCGAAATCTTAGGAAAATTTTTGATCTTTATGAAATTGATCAATCTCATAAAGATGTCGATTCTTTTCATGACCACTCTAAAGATAAGATTGATTATTATATTACTAAAATTAAAAGTGGTAGAAGTTATATATTAGTCTCAGATGCTGGAAGTCCTATTATCTCAGATCCGGCCTTTCCTCTTGTAAGAGCTTGTATTGATGCTGGAATTGAAATTGAATCTATTCCTGGAGTTAGCTCTGTTACGGCAGCTCTAGAGTTAAGTGGATTACCTCCTCAACCTTTTACTTTTTACGGATTTTTGGCAAGGGATGATAGCAAGAAAAGAGAATTCTTTGAGTCACTATTAACTCAGACTGGAACATTTGTAACATTTGAAAGCCCGCACAGGCTTGAGAAGACATTAAAGCTACTTAGTTCAATTTTGCCAGACGCGGATGTGGCAGTATGTAGAGAAATTACCAAAAAGTTTGAGACCGTTTATAGATTTAAGGCCTCAGAGTGGGAAAGTGCTGAAGTAAAAAGTGTTGGTGAAATTGTTTTACTTATTCATCATAAGACAGAACAAGTCAAAATTAGTAATAAGAAGCTTACAGAGCTGGCCAATGAGTATTTGTACAAGAAGCAAACGCCAAAGAACTTAGCAAAGCTTTTGAGTGAAATACTCGGAGATTCTTCTAAAGACATCTATGAGCAAATAACTCGGAAATGATTTGAAAGTCTAAAGATCCTTTCTCAAAAGTCGATAAATAATAGCTACTAATTAACGACTTAGGGACTATTGTGACAGATGAATCTCAAAAAATAAAAAAAGAAATTAATGACGGATTAGATGATCTCGAAAAAGGTCATAAGTTAAGTAGGTTTGAAGGGCTGCTTAAGCTATCTCGTTTAATGTCTGGATCTCTTTCGATTAGAGATATTCGAAAAAAGGCCCAAAGTCATATTAAAAAACTTATTGAATGTGAAAATGTACTTATCTATGCATTTGATGAGGATGATAAAACACTCTCTTATGCACATTTTGTAAACCACGATGAAATAATAGAAACCGTTCAAATTGATGAGAATACTTTTGTTGGTTCGAGCGCTCATTTCCAAGCATCGCTAAAAATTGATGAAGAAGATAATGATATCAGAATCAAGCGTGTGATAGAGCATGTACAAGCTATGAATCCTAGATCATTACTTGTTGTTCCTCTTGTCTTTAATGGAGAATTATTAGGTGTCATCCAGGCCATTAATTCATTAAATAGAAATTTCAACTCAGAAGATGTCGAGTTTGCTGAAGCTGTAGCTGTTCAGTTAACACCAATCATTCAAAATGCGAATCTTTATGAAAAACTTCATAAGCAATTTATCCAAGTTGTAGAGGCCTTGGCAGATACAATTACAAAGAAAGATAGCTATACAGGTGGACATACTAAGAGGGTTGCTCATTTTGCAAAGAAAATTGGTGAACAAATGTCCCTAACTTGGGATGAGATGAATGATCTCAAATTGTCTGCTGTACTTCATGATATTGGCAAAATTGGCATTGAAGATAAAATTCTTAAAAAGTCAGCGGCCTTAACTGATGAAGAGTTTTTGATCATGAGAGATCACCCACGCCTAGGGTATGAAATTTTAAAGAATGTTGACAGTCTCAGTCGTGTTATTGACGGAATGAGATATCATCATGAAAGACCCGATGGAAAGGGTTATCCGTACGGGCTAAAAGGCGATGAAATCCCAACCATAGCCATGATAATCTCTGTAGCAGATACTTTTGACGCAATGATTAGTACTAGACCTTATCGAAAAGGGCTACCTCCAATGATTGCTTATCAAGAGATTATTGACCATAGCGGAACTCAATTTAGTGAAGATGTCGTAACAGCTTTCGAAAACTGGTTTAAATCTACTAAAATGTACGCCCCGAATAGACTAGATTCTAAGAAGAAAGCGAGTTAAACTATATTCATTACATTTATTAAGGAAGAAAAATGTTAGTGAGAATTATAGGTGGACACGGAGGCGTTTCTCCAGGTTTTAGAGCGACTAGTTATCTTATTGATGGAAAGCTATTAATTGATGCAGGTAGTGTTGCTAGTGGGATTCAAATTGCGGAACAAACTCTCATTGATAATATTCTAATTTCACATTCTCATTTAGATCATATAACTGACTTAGCATTCTTGGCGGATAATTGTTTTGGACAAAAGGGGAGGCCCTTTGAAATTCATACAGTAAAAGAGGTAAGAGAGACCATTATGACTCACTTACTCAATGATAAGATTTGGCCGGATTTCACAAAGCTGCCAAATGCAGCTAACCCAACTCTTCGATTTAATGATATGGAAGCTGAAAAGGAAGTAGAGATAGGTGATTATAAGGTAACTCCTGTTGCTGTTAATCATCCAGGACCCGGGCATGGCTTTATAATTGAAAAAAAGAATTCATGTATCGTTTTTACTCAAGATACTGGACCTACTGATAGAATCTGGGAACTGGCCAAGACTAAGAAAAACTTAAAAGCAATATTCACTGAGGTGAGCTTTCCAAATAGTCTAATGCAAGTTGCGATAGACTCTCAACACCATACTCCTAGTACTATGGAGCAGGAAATAAAGAAGATGCCTGCTGATGTACCTATATTTCTTGGCCATCTTAAGCCAAACTTTCAAGATCAACTCTTTAAAGAAATTGATATGTTAGGTAGTGACCGAGTCTCTGTACTCGGTTCAGATGATACTAGCTATGTATTTTAATTAAACCCAGGTGTTATATAGGCCGGCGCTGGTGGAAGTATGAGAGGTTGCTGCATTGGTGGCATATACTTCTTTTTTAAAGGTGCTTCTTGATCTTTGGCCTTACAAACAACCGGACTGAATGCGTCTTCTTGTGTACATTCTTCGTCCTCTTCTTCGTCGTCCTCTTCATCATCACTTTTTTTACGACTTTCTTTTTTAGCAGGAATATTTGTAGTTTTAACTAAAGGAGCAATATCCTTATCTTCAAAAGTATATGTTGTTGTAACAATAATAGGGTCTTTAGTCTGATTAAATACCGCAGTATCACCTGACTTTGAATCGCACTTAGGTTCACATTCCCATGTATATTTTCCCTTTGAAGGGTCGTCGACACCTGATACCGAAGCTTTTAATGTAAAAACTTCTTTATCGTTAGTTCTAGCAACTGCTAGGGAAGGATTAATCTTTGATACAGCTTTAGCGCTCAAAGTTTCACTGGACTCAGCAATTATTGATGTTGGATCGCTCGGGTGCATAAGTTTTGCAGTGATCGATTGATCTTTATTAGTCTGCGTAACTGCTAAGGTCGCACCTTTTTTCTCTTGCGCTATTGAATCGATTTCCCAAGAAATATTTGAAAGATCCAAATCTTTAAAAGTATCAGCAACACTCGCAGTTACAGAAGTGTTATCTTCACTAATTGTAAGCTTTAAGCCGATTTCTGGTTTAACCAAAACTTCATTACTATAAATAATTTCCTCAGAGTTAGGGTCTTTTACTGAAACTCTGAATGAACGCTCCTGTGCACCATCTACTGTTTTTGAAATATTTTCATTTTCACTCTCAGTGTCTGTGGCACTGTCAATTGGAGACCAATTTTGCTGATCAGTTGTTTTTTGCTCCCAAGTTAAAGAATCTTTAGTTGGTGCAGGGTTTATACCAGCAGAGTTAGCTGTCAAAGTTACACTGAGCTTAGATGAAAAATTGGATTTAGAAAGAGTTAAACTTTTTTGGGCCTTTGCCACTTCCTCTTTTGGAAAAGTACATGCATTTCTAAATTTATTTTGACCTTCTCCAACTCGTGTTGATCCTTGGCCAGGTTGAAACATTAAGGTGTCTTTTGGACCATGAAATTGCAAAAAGACCTGTGAATCTTTTCTATTTTCAGGAGTTATTTTGACATTATTAAAGCTGAAGCTTTGTGAATATTTGGTCAAAACTCTACCATTTACTTGAGAGTTATTTTTTAAACTTACTAATGGAGATCCATTCACACCAATCTTCCAAGGAGAGTTCCCAAGATCAGGCATATTTCCAAAATCAGCGTCCATTTTAATTGTTGCAAGACCTGTTTTAGGATCTATACTCTCAATAGTACAGTCAATTTTAAATGTTGCACCAATATGGCGAACACTTTGTCTCTTTACAGAAGTTGGACCATTCTTTTGAGCATAGTGATTCAAAATATTATTAACATTAAGAGACAAGTCTTTGTCGTCTAGTTGAAAAGGATTAAATAAGTTACATGTCTTAGATGAGTTATTCTCAAGTAATAAATTTTTACATGAATCACTAAGCTTGATAGCATTTGAAGAAAGCCTCTTTTTGATACTATCTAATAGAGCTTTCATTTTTGTATCATAATTTGGTATTGCCTTTTTAAGAAATTTTCGATCTAAGTATTTTGCCTGTCCCTTACTATCTACAAATCTACGAGTATAGAAATTTGTCGCGACATCACTTACAAACGCACCCCAAATATCATATCTATCTTCATGATCTTTGTTATCAAAGAAATCAAAATTACTAACAGATTCAAGCTCGAAGTCATTGATCTTTAGCGAGTCATCACTTTTGGGTAAAGTCTTAGAGTAGGTAACCAATGCTTTTAGATACTTCTTATTAGAGAACATTCTATTCATACTTGTCGAATCCGAATTATCGCCTGTTCTCTTATAGTGATCTTTAAAGCTCTCTAAGTTCCTTAATACTTCAGTCGCTTCTTTATCGTTGTTAACTATTGAGTTTAAGTTATTTTTAAATTCTTGGGTTCTTAAGTTGTCTTCATGAAGAGCATGATGGGCATAGGCCAATTTTTGAAATGTTTTCGACAAAGAGAGCTCAGCTAGGTTTTTAGTGTCTTCATCATTTTGCAAAAGTTTATGAAGTTGTGTTTGAAACTCTTGATGGCAAGAACTCTTATCAACATCCATCGAATAGGTTGGTAGTGAGAGTATTAATGTGCAAACGATATACTGGATATAGCTTTTATTTGCAGAATTAAATATAAGGTTAAATAGATTTTTAATACTTTCTCTCATTGTCTCAATAATACCTTTAGATAGGTATCGGACTGTAGAACAAAATAGTTTAGTAAAAACATTGGTTATTCTTTAGTGTAGTTTCAGTAACTTGTAAGGTTAGAGAGATTCATAAACTTGTATCTAAGTAGCCAATTTTTAAAGGCACTGTTGCAATGTGTAGTAGAAAGGTATTGCATATCGGTGAAAGGTCTATCATTATTGTCGCATTATTAGCTATTTTTTAGATACGGAGATTCCTATGGGTTGGTTTGATAATGTACAAAACCCTAAATTAAAAAGCTCTAAGAAAATATCGACAAACACTCCTTCTGGTTTATGGAAGAAGTGTACAAATTGTGGAGAAATCATTCAAAGCGATAAGCTTGATGAGCAATACCAAGTTTGTCCTTATTGTGATCATCACTTCAGATTAAGAGCTGTTGATAGAATTAATTTATTAATAGATGAAGATACTTTTGAATATCATTTAATGGATTTAACATCGATAGACCCGTTAGATTTTAATGATAAGAAATCTTATAAACAAAGACTTAAAGAGGCTCATGCAAAGACTGGTTACAACGATGGTACACTTTGTGGGACAGGTAAAATTAATGGTTCAGATGTCGCTCTTTGTGTAATGAACTTCGAGTTTATGGGTGGATCTATGGGTGTGGTGACTGGTGAAAAAGTCGCACACGTTATGGACTTGGCCTATGAACGTAAAATACCTGCTATCGTTCTTTGTTCTTCTGGTGGGGCCAGAATGCAAGAGGGGATCTTGTCTTTAATGCAAATGGCGAAAACATCAGCTTCAAGACAGCGTTTAAAAAATGCAGGCCTTCCTTTTATATCTATTCTTACTGATCCTACAACAGGTGGTGTTGCTGCCAGTTATGCAATGCTCGGTGATGTAAATATCGCTGAACCTAAGGCCTTAATTGGTTTTGCAGGTCCAAGAGTTATAGAGCAATCAATTCGTCAAACTTTGCCTGATGGGTTTCAAAGAGCCGAGTTTTTATTAGAGCATGGCTTTGTTGATAGAATCGTTCATAGACATATGCTTAAAGATGAATTGCACTATTTCATTAAGCTCTTCACTAAGCAATAAGCGATGGCCTACGATGAGAGGCAAGATCTTATCCTCGATGAGTTCTTGTCTAAAGAGTTTGGGGCCGAGTTTTTCAAACCCGGCCTAGAGCGCATCACTGAAAGTTTTGAGATTTTCAATCAGTTATTTAAATCTAAGAAAACAAGAATCATAACTGTCGCTGGGACAAATGGAAAAGGTGAAACTTCCCATTATCTTAATGACCTCCTGTGCTCTCACGGACTAAAGACTGCGCTATGGACTTCGCCCCACGTCTTAAGTGTAACGGAGAGGTTTCGCTTTCTTGGCAAACAAGTTGAGCATGCGGTTTTACTTGATAGATTTGAATCTACAAGTCATCTAGGCATATCTTTTAGCTATTACGAATTTCTATTTTATTGTTTCTGTGAAATGGCGCTTGAGTATGATCTTGATTATCTCATTCTAGAAGTTGGCCTTGGTGGTCGATTAGATACTACTAATCTTCTCGATGCAGATTATACACTAGTTTGTTCAATATCTAGGGACCATGAAGAGTACTTAGGGAGAGATCTTGTCGGAATACTACATGAAAAACTAGGAGTTACGAGACAGGAAGCCTATCATTTTTCCGCTCTAGAAAGTGGTTTTCTTAGAAATGAGCAGCATAAGTTCTTAACTAATAAAAATACCTCATATATTGATCTGTTTGAGATGAATATTCTTCATAAACATGATGATTTCAGTACGAGAAATCAGATTCTGGCAACAACTGTATTTCAAAAAATCTTTGATAGAGAAATCTCTAGAAAAGAGATTGATTTACTTAGAGATGTAAATGTGCGCACTGTGACAAAAGGTCGCATCGAAGAAGTGACAATTGAGAAGATTAAGTTTATCTTTATAGGTGCACATAATGTAGATGGAATTAGAAAGTCGGTAGACCTTTTACTTGCTAAGAAATTTGAGCAAAGTGAAGGATTGATCTGTGCTTTTTCGAAGAGACCTATAGAAGATATTCGATCAGGATTGAAGACTTTTATATCTGCTCCTTGTTTATGGAAATCAATTTATGTAAGCGAGTTTGATCATCCAAAGGCCGCGAAAGTAAGTGATATATCTAATATGTCTGGACTTACAATCGTAAACGATTGGACGAACTTATTAGAAACTATAATTAAAGATAATAAAGGGCAATGGATTGTCACTGGTTCATATTACTTCATTGGTGAAGTTCAAAAATATCTTATTCGTCGTTTTCCTTCTTTGGAACTCTAATTTATTTGCGCAAGAGGGGAAGCGAGTAAATTTTTCTTTTGGAAATAAAGTTCAGATTTTATCAGATAAGGCCTACCGTAAAACTAAGAATAACGAATTCGAAGCGGTTGGTAATGTTATCATTAATCACGAAAATAATTCTATTTATGGTGAAAAAGCGTCAGTGTCTTTTAAAACTGGCGAGGCCGAAGTTTTAGGTAATGTTAGATACATTACGAGTGATATGACAGTATTTGGCTCTAAGATGGAATATAACCTCAACACGTCTTACTTGGGAGTTTATAACGGTAGACTTGTTAGTGATCAGTTCGTCGTTGTAGGGAAGTATTTGGCAAAAATATCTGAGAATGTTTTTGTCGGTGAAAATGCCGAATACTCTACTTGTAAAGATTGCCCTGAGTCATGGAGTATACTCGGTGAACAAGTTTATATTACTAAAAATGAATATGTGAAAATTTCAAGTGCGTATATAAAAGTTAACGGTGTTGTCGTTATGTATGTACCCTATATAGTCCTTCCTATAAAGAAAGATAGAGAGTCAGGTTTCCTATTTCCACAATTTAAAATTGATTCTGAAGATGGTGTTAAGTTTGGTGTCCCTTATTTTTGGGCAATCAGTGACAATAAAGACGCTACTTTTACTCCTTTGATCGAAGGTAGAAGAGGCCTTGGTTCTGAATTGCAATATCGTCATCGACTTAGAGAAGAAACTTGGATGGAGTTCAATTCTCTAGGTGTTAACGATAGAATTTGGAAACCTGAGAAATTAGATACTGAAGCTTCTGGCGTGCATAACTTTAGATTAAGCGGGGATTATGAGCATCATTCCTTCTTAGGTAATCGTGTAAACCATCATGCATACTTTAGTGGTATGAGTGATTTGGATATAGTCAGAGACTATGATGACTTCTTCGATGAACGTATGCGCACAACGGACTCTGGACTTGAGACTTTTGTAAATATTTATACTCCTCTTGTTGATATCAGTGCTGAGGCAGACTTTAAGAGAAACTTCTTACATGAAAATGCAAAAGGATTTGATCATGATTACGTACAGACCTTACCGAAGGTCAGTCTAGATACTATTCCATTTTATTTAATGCAAGGTTCTAACTTTGGAACAAAGAGTCTTAGCTTTCAATGGAATTCTGACTTCAATGTATTTAAACAAAACCATATCAACGAAGTTAACTATATTAGAAATGCAAATAGATTAAATATTCAGCCTAAGCTTGTTTGGGATCTTGGATATCTTGGTCCGGTTAATTTTAAAACATCCGTAGTGTTAGATAGACAGCAATATTGGTTTAACCACTTAGAGCGCGATAAGGGATTTACGAAACAAGGTTTTGTATATGAAAGTGAAGTCTCATTTGAGCTCAAGAAGATTTTTGGACTTAGCTATGATGAATCTCTTCCACTTGAATCTATTGATTTAAAAAAGTCTAAAGATTTAGAGATTGATACTAAAACAAAAGACATAAACTTTCCTAACTTTATTGGTACCGTTCCAAAAATTTCTGAAACTTTTACTGATGATAAATATCGAGTATCACGTAATAGTTACAAGCACTCGCAAATCTATAAGTTAAAGCACTATTATATATCTTCTCAAAAGACTAAGGGCAATAGTAGTTTCTTGGAGCAAATCAAAAATGAAAATGGACAGTTTGATTCGATTGACTCTATAAGAGAGAAAGAGACTGAGCTAAACCAAGTTTCTTCACGTACTTCGATTCCTATCTCAAATACTCTAGAGCTACAGTGGAATAATTCATTAATTAAGAAGAAGGCGAAGACATTTAATATTCTAAAAGATGGTACTCACTTAAGGGATAACTTTGAATATACTAGGGTAGCGTACTTCGATGTTTCCCAAGGTTATGTGTTCACTGAAGATGAGAATGACTTAAGTAGAGGACTTACGAGACTTTATACGACGACAGGATTTAACTTGGATTCACTGTCGTTTTATGCATCTGATTACTTCTTCCATAAAACCAATGAGCATCTTATCTCAATGGGTACTTCTCACACATTAGAGAATTTAAGCTATGGTGTTGGTTTTAACTATGACTCTTTTACAACACCAATTAATAAGAATGTTGAACTAAATACTACGTTCAAGTTAAGTAGTACTTTTTATGGTGGTCTCAATTACTTCTATGATATTGATAAGAGTGAACTTACGAGAAGTCGTTATCAGCTACAGTATATTCCTACTAATAATTGCTGGAAAGCCGATATTAAATATGAGACTTCTGAGATTAAAAAATCTATTAGGTTTAATTTTTACGTGAACTTTGACTCTAATGGTTTTTCAGATTTTAGTGGATTCTAAAATGAAAGTTCTTATTATCGACTTTGCTGACAGCTTCACTTTTAATATTTACAACGAATTCCTATGCATTACTCAAAATGTAGAAGTCGTCTCATATTTAGAATTTTCAAAAGTTGATTATTTAGAATTTGATATTATTTGCTTAGGTCCAGGACCTGGAATAGTTAATGAATATTCAAGTTTTACCGAGTTCACAAAACTGCTAATTGCAGCTGCAAGAAAGTCTCAAATACACTTACTTGGTATTTGCCTAGGTCATCAACTCATTCATATTGCTCTAGATAGATCTATTACTCAATTGGAAAATCCTATTCATGGTCAGCAAAGGAAAATTAGCTTTAATGATCATAAAATTCTAAATACCTCTCTAAAAGGAGAGTCTTTTCTAGTACAGCATTACAACTCATGGGCCATAGTAGCAGATGAAGTTTCTAGTATTTTCTCTTATGAGTTATCCGACTCTGAGGGTTTATTATTGGCAAGTTTTTCAGAAAATATAACTACTTATCAATTTCATCCTGAATCTGTCGGTACTTCTTGCCCAAAAGCATTTTTTAAACAATGTTTAGTGTAAAATATTTTAATGGACAGTAGACTACGTGTTGAAGGCATTTACGATAAAAGAACAGTACAAAGACTTAAGCAAAGTGGACTTAAGGATTTAAGTTTTGATTTTAGAGTTCGTAGTTTTAACTTTCTACAAAAGCATATTTTTGAAGAGCTTTTAGATGAAGTTTCCCATGATGATCAGATTTATCTACTTTTTGAAAATGAAGCAGATTTTGTTATAGAAAGTATTATCGAAGTTGCCCAAACAAAATGTAAAAAAGAAAATATTATTCTAGAGTTTTCTGACGATCAGAGCGCGAGTTTCTACGAGTCATTTGGAATGTCTTATATTTGGCATTACCAGTCTGACTCAAAGAATATGGCCAATATTTCATCTTCAAATCTTTTAAAAGGTATTAATCTCTCTTTCACTGATTTATTAGACGCGCATAATAAAGTTACACTTCACAATCTTTCGGTTAATCTTCACGCAACATTCTCTAAGTTATTTCTTGATGAGAGTGGATTACTTATACTTAATTTAGATTGGGACAGTAATCTTTTTAGCTCAATTGTTGAGTACTTTGATTTTGATATAATCTCCATGGCAATTAATAATAAAGTTGAAGTTTGTTATCGAAATGTGGACTTGTCTAAGATGCAAGACCATGTCCGTTATTTACAAGAACTTTCTCTCTAGCTCCTTTACATATTCATAAATTTTAGCAATATTATGGACCAATCTGGAGGTCCATAATGGCATTAAATATTCTAATTAGTAATGATGATGGTGTTTATGCGCCAGGTATTAATATTCTATATCAAACACTTAAAGACATCGCTAATGTAACTATGGTTGCACCTCTTGAAGAGAGAAGTACTACGGGACACACTTTAACTTTAGATCATCCACTCAGACTGGCCCAAATCGGTGAAAATATCTATGGATGCAGTGGTTACCCAGCAGATTGTGCTCTCATGGGTCTAGCAAGTGTTCTAAAAGATAAAAAAGTAGATTTATTTATTTCTGGAATCAATAGAGGAGCAAATCTAGGTCAAGATATCTATTATTCAGGAACAGTTGCTGCTGCTAGAGAGGCCACATTTAGAAATATTCCAAGTATTGCCGTTAGTTCAACGATGGATTTTCAGTCTAATCATCCTCCAAAGGACGAATACTTTGTGACAGCGGCCAATTTTATTAAGAAATTAGTCCTAAATAACGTACACCAATATATTGAGCCTATGACCGTTCTAAATGTTAATGTCCCTGACGTATTAGAAGAAGAGATTAAAGGCGTAGAGATCACTAATCTAGGCTTTAGAAAGTATTCTGAAGATATTCAAGAACGAACTGACTTCAGAAATAGAGATTACTACTGGATTGGTGGCGTCTACAAAGGACATGATGAAGCTATCGGATCGGATTGCTCGGCCATTGATCAGAATAAAATATCCATAGGACCATTAAACCTTTTGGAAAAATCTGCCGATGATTATCCAAAGTGGCAAGAATTTATCTCTCAACTGAGTTAATAAGTTCATAGAAGGCCATTTTGGGGGGAATTAGTGAGACTTATTGCCATTATTTTGGCTTTCGGACTTCTTACAATATCATGTTCTCATATGGGCAGTGGCCAATATGTACAGATTAGAAAAGGTGATACATATAAGAAGTTAGCTAAAGAATTTAAAACTGAAGAATGGACTCTAAAAGAGGCCAATAAGAGTAAACAACTAAGGGTTGGAGAATGGTTCTTTGTTCCTCTTCAAAGAGGAATTTTGGGAGCTAAAAAATATCGAATGCCTGCTAGTACAGCTCAGTATATGGCATCTGGTCGTTATATGTGGCCTGTTCCATCAAGTTCTAGAGTATCATCAAATT
Source organism: Halobacteriovorax sp. HLS (assembly GCF_004006665.1). NCBI lineage: Bacteria > Pseudomonadati > Bdellovibrionota > Bacteriovoracia > Bacteriovoracales > Halobacteriovoraceae > Halobacteriovorax > Halobacteriovorax sp. HLS. Next base: position 751,128 of record NZ_QOCL01000003.1, on the reverse strand, counting down.
TTGGTAGTCGTTGGGGACGTCATCATGACGGAATAGATATTCCTGCTCGTACGGGATCTCACATTGTTGCGGTTGATAATGGTGTTGTTGTGTACTCTGGGAGAAATTTAGGGGCCTATGGTAATATTACGGTGATCGCCCACAAGAACGGACTATTTTCAGTGTACGCACATGCTGATAAGAACTTTACACGTAAAGATCAAAAAGTTCATAAGGGACAAGTTATTGCCACAGTTGGTTCAACTGGAAGATCTACTGGTCCACACCTACATTTTGAAATTAGAAGAAACTCAAAGGCCTTGAATCCAAAGAAATTTGTTAGCTACAAGGCAAAATAGCTCTATTTAAGACAACTCTCTTTAATCTTTAGATAGAGCTTCGCTGTATTTACTGCGTCTTCAAGAGCTGTGTGAGCGACATCTCCCATATCAAAATGTTTCATAAGACCTGAGCCTGATTGACAAGTCTCAGGTAGAATTTTTAAATCACATAAGCTTCTAACGACACTTGATAGATCTAGAACTTGATGGTGAAAATGTTCACGCATAAAGTTCCAACCCAAATCTCTATTCATAAATGGAAGATCAATAGCATTCATGGATTTGCCAAAAAGAACGATCTTATTTCCCTGGTCTTTTCCAAAATATTCTTTAACTTCTTCAGACATTAGGTAGTCCTCAAAAAGCTTTTTAAATGCACTTAGCTCTTGTCCATCTTCGTGGGCCTTATTAATCAGCTCTTCATTATGATCAATTACCCATTGATCTAGACGAGGTTTCAATTCTTCAAAACTAGGACACTTTATATACCAATTTCTTTGAAGATCATAATTCATCTCACCTGTGACAGCACAAAATGGAATCATTCCAAATTCGATCATATAATCGTTTTCGGCCAAACCTGTGGCCTCAATATCAAATGACAAATATCTCAAATTAAAATCCTTTCGTTAAATCTAATTTTATTGGACAGTGATCACTTACATTTTCAAAACTACTTCCTAGCTCTCGAGCGTTAGAGACAGAACATTTCACTTTCTTGCAATGAGAATGTGTCGAAAATTTATGTGAACCATAGATACTTCTAAGCTTAGTTGAAACTAAAATATGATCTAATTTACTTGGATAAAAAAGACCATCGCTAATACCACCTGACCAGTAGCTCGTACATTGAATACTATTTGTGGAACTTAATAAAGAATTCTTTTCAACAAATTCGAAGTAGTAATCCCCAACAGAGCTATCAATCCTAGTGGTGTTAAGATCACCGAGGATGATATAATTTTCTAGATTAGAAATGGTTTTAGTAAGTAGAGAAAATTGTTTTTTCCTAAATGCTACATCTCTACTTGAAGCACCGGCCTTAAAGTGAGCAATAAGAACCCAAAAGTCTGTCTTGTCTTGGATTGATCTTAACTTAACTTTTAAAAGTGGTCTCACGCCTTTGTTGCAACTGATAGATTTTGAAAAGCCTGTATCTTCTATTAACTTTAGGAATCGATACTTTCTTGTATCGTAAGTTAGAGCTAGCTTCTGTCTGCCGAAACCGCCGCAACTAGAAAAAATGACCTTTTGAAATTTGGTATTTCTTGTAATTAGATTCTTAAAGCCAGCAGTATCTACAATTTCTTGGAATACCATTATTTCACTATCTAGACTCTTTATTATTTCGACTAAGTTATCTACATCTGTAGAAAAAGGAGAGTTACTATCGAAATTTCTGATATTGTATGTAGAAATACTTATTGCAAAAACAGATTTTGACACAAGTAAAAGAGAAAGAAATTTTAAAGCCTTCATTAGCAACATTTAATTTCCTTTACAGATATTCTAAAGAAGCTTTACAGGGGTTAGCAAGGAAAAATTATAAGTAATCGATAATAATAGTCTTATTCTGCCATTGTTTAATTTCACTCATTTTTAGCTCACAACTAACAATATCAGTGTTTACAAGACACTTTTTACATACACCCTCTCCATTGCAGCTGCTGGCAACAGGTATAGAGTTATTTCTCAAAAAAGTGAGCAGAGTAAGTGAATAATCTAACTTCTGAACTGTAAGTTTTTTTACTGTTGACTGAGAGGCATTACCGAATATTTCAATTATAAACATGACAGTGAGCTCTTGCGCCTACCATCTAAAATTAAGCCACTCTTACCATCTATTTGGTAGCTGACCCAAATATTTCCTAGATTTTGATAGTGATAAATTGGAAACCCGGTGTCTAAGAAACTTTGAATTTGCGAGCTGCTAGACCTACTAGATTCATAAATCATTCTTTTAGGGTTTAACAGAAATAAGTAGCGTGGGAAATTAAGGATTTCAATCAATTCATCTCTATTCTTTGAACTTGAAATTTTATAATCGAGTAAATTAAATAAGTGTTGACCGGAATCTCTACCACTTGAAGATATCATAGTGATCTGTTTATTTCCTCTGGTGACTTTACATATAGCTTTATGTGTCTGAGTTGAAGTTGAATTAAAATTATAGGTGTTCTTATGTAGCTTTTTAGGGTCTGTAAGTTGCGACGTCATCGCCATGAAGGTTTGACCAGCATAGGTTATAGCAAATGGATGAGAGTTTTCTCCATCATTATCTTCAATTAAGTAAATACCTTTTCTATAGATATTAAGATCAAAGTTACACTTGACGTAGGTGTCATTTCCTATTTTTTCTGTAAAAAGAAAGTTATTTGCTTTTCTCTTTTTTAATTTTACATTTTTGAGAAGATTTTCCATTGAGTAACTTCTAAGGGCCTCACCTTCTCGTAAAACTTGATGGCCTTTAAAATAGATACTCTTCGATGAATTGTTTTCAGATATACTTTGACGATTCTTATATAAGAAGTTCGAGAGCTGTTTATCGATTACTTGAAATGGTGAAATCACTTTGTCTACAATTAGTGCAATTTCTTTTAACGATCTCTTAGAATTATACTTCTTAAGAAGTGATTGTAGGGATTCAAAGTAAAGACGGCCATTATACTTCTTTTCATTGAAAGAAAAATAATCAAAATCATCTTTATTGGTATCAATGAACTGAAGTGATGAGCTAGGTGATACTTGATCTGGCCTAAGATAGAGTTGAATTAGGGCCCAACTTGTAAAAACCTCTATAGGTGAAAGTTTATACTTATTAGCATATGAAAGAAGTTGATCTTTAACTTCTTTCATTTCTGAACCAGACTGCGATGCTAATACGAGTGAGTCTTTCTTTTTGCAATACTTTTGATTATTTAAATTGTTGAATACAATTTTTTCTTTTGGTTGATCGAGCTCTATAAAAAGTGAACAACTAGAAAGAAGTAATAAGATAAATCCAAATATAAAATTTTTGCTAAATAAAGTCATTATTATCATTAATTTGATATAGACCCTCTATAACTTCTTTTTCGTAGTCATCTCCAAGCTCAATGTCATCATCAAGATCAAGGGCTGCTGTACTACCTGTTGTAGAGCGGACAATAAAAATTACCCACATACCCGAGTGGGATGTTCCGGAATTATTCTGAGTCTTAAAGTTAAGTATCTCGTAACCATTATTGATGAAATTATAAAATAACTTATCAAACTCTTTCTCTCTGTAACCAACCTTTCTTGGAGGTGGAGATGGTATATAAAACGTGAATGATTGTATTTTATATAAGTTAGGACGAAATACACGTCTAATAGAATGATATATTTTATTGAATGGGCTCATCGTGACACTACTTAGGTATAAAAAATTGTATATATTAAGCATAGGTGTATTTATATTTTTGTCAACTAAACTCTATAAAGTTGCTCTAATTTTTGGAAAGAATTGCCTAGAAAAGATTTTTGTTATTTTTTTGAATTTTCGGGTTATAATTTATTTGTAACTGACAGGAAGTCAATTACGTAGAGGCAGGAAGCCGAAAGAAAGGGGGCAATTTTGCAGGGGCCCCCTTTTTTATTTCTCTTCGTACAAATCTAATTCTTTCAAATCTTCTTTTTCAATACCACTGGCCAATTTAATAATTTCAAACTTATTTCCATTTGGTTTAAAAACACCGTAATCTGTTACAACAATATCAACTACAGCAAGTCCTGTTAAAGGAAGTTCGCATACTTTCTTAAGTTTTGATTCGCCTGATTTATTAAAGTGGCCCATCATGATAATGACACACTTTGAACCGTTCACTAAATCCATCGCGCCACCCATTCCTGTGACTTTCTTACCTGGAATCATCCAATTGGCCAATGAACGCTCGGTATCGACTTCCATACCTCCAAGTACACAGTAATCTATATGACCACCTCGAATCATTCCAAAGCTAAGAGAACTATCAAAGAAGCTAGCTGAATCATTTATAGAGATAGTCTCTTTACCAGCATTTATTAATGTTGCAGACACTTCGCTGTTCTTAGGCCTACCCTTTACTCCCAGTACACCATTTTCAGAGTGAATCATTATATTCATACTTTCAGGAATATGTTCGGCAACAAGAGTAGGAAGACCAATTCCTAGATTCACCGATGAGTCTTTCTTAAAAAGCTCAATTACTTCTTTTGCCATTTCTATTTTTGACCAACTCATATTTAATCCTGTGTTTTAAGAAATTCTATATCGTTTTTATAGTTAGTTCCTTGGAATATTCTTTGAACGAATATTCCAGGTAAGTGTATATCCTCAGCACGAAGTTCTCCTAGGCCAACTAATTGTTCAACTTCTACAATAGTAACTTTCGCGGCCATGGCCATTAGAGGTGAAAAATTTCTCGCAGTTTCTTTAAACCATAAATTGCCATACGGATCTGCTTTTTGCGCCTTTATGATAGCGTAATCAGCATGAAGGGCCTCTTCTAGAATACATGGTCTATCAAATTCCTTAACGTCTTTTCCTTCAGCTATTAAAGTTCCATACCCTGTAGGTGTATAGAATGCCCTTATTCCAAGTCCAGCTGCTCTTATTCTTTCGCTGAATGTACCTTGGGGAATAAGTTCAACCTTAACTGAACCATCCAGCATTTGCTTTTCTAGGTCAGGGTTTCCACCAACATAAGAACAATATGCATTTGAAATTTTATTTTGAACTAAAATTTTAACTAATCCACGACCAGAGTTACCAATATTGTTAGAAATAATAGATAGATTATTGATGTCCATTTTAGAAAGTGCATCGATACAATTTTCAGCAATACCACATAGGCCGAAACCTCCACTCATTATACTAGAACCAGACGATATATCCGCACATGCACTCATAGCGTCTTTATAAACTTTACTTGTCATTTTTACCTTCTATAACTTCTTTAACTGCTGTTAATGCTTTTTTAAGTTGTGAACTTTTCGTTACGTAATTTGGAGCAATAATTAAATTATTTCCAACACTGGCCAATAGAATAGATTTATCCAGGAATGACTTTGTTGGAATGGGAGTCTTTAACTCTATTGCCATCAAAAGTCCTATGTGACGAACTTCTTTAACTTGGTCAAGATTAGAGAAAATTGAAGACCATGTCTCTAATTCATCATGAAGTAAAGAAAATCTTCTATTATGCTCAGGTGATTGAATTTTATCGATGACAATATTCATCGCAGCGAGACCCAGTGGGTGTGCATAACTAGTTAGTCCACAGCTTAGAATCTGTTTATCATAAAACTTCGCAATTTTACTATTTGTCCAAACGGCTCCAAATGGTATGTACCCACCTGTTATTATTTTTGCCATACAGACAATATCTGGTTTGATAGGAAATTGTTGGAATCCAAAAGCAGTACCCAGTCTTCCAAAACCACAGACAACTTCATCAAGAATTATTAGAATTCCATACTCTTTTTTAAATCTTGCTACGGCCTTCCACCAGGTTTTAGGAGCTACTATTACGCCATTGCCTCCGGTCACGGTTTCCAAGCAAATTGCTGCAATATTATGAGCACCTACTTTTTTGATAAGCTTTTCAAATTCAACTGCGTGTGGATCATTCTTAGGTTCAGGTATTCTCTTAGTCCACTTACTTAATGTTAAATGATCTTTAGCTCTCCAATCACCTGTTAAACTTAAGGCGCCAAGGCTAGCTCCATGATAAGAGTTCTTTCTTGCTAGAATGTATTTTTTTCCACTAAATTGTCGTGAAATCTTTATCGCGTTCTCGACAGATTCTGCTCCAGAAACAGTGTAGAAAATTTTCCCTTTTAACTTTAAGAGTTGTAACAGTTTTTGGGTAACTTTTTGCTTTAAATCAAATACCAACTTAGGGGATGCAATTGGAAGGACTTTTAGTTGGTCTGTGATCGCTTTGATTATTTCTTTATCAGAATGACCAAAAGCTGCTTGATAGCTTGTTGAACTTAGGTCTAAAATTTTTTTCCCATTTCTTGTAATATAGTGAGGGCCTTTGGCCGAGGCGATATCTAAAGTTAATGCTCCTGTTTGGTTAGTCCAGGTTACATAAAAAGGAATTTCTTTCACTTTAAACTCTTTTAAAGGACTTAGTCGCTAAGTCAAATTGATATGAATATTCAATATAGTTTTGGTCATACTCTGGACATCCTCTCCAGAATACTACTTTTCCGTCTTTCATGTTTACAATACCACCTCCACATGTTGCTGATGGATCATCGGCACCTGTTTCAAGATGTGTGCATATAGAGACGGGGTATTGTTCATGAGACTGAAGTAGTGACTTCATATCGTCAAAACTCTGAAGCTCTTTTACAGAGTGATCCAAAATTTCATAACGCTTATGCGTAGTCTTACTTACATTATTCTTGTCTTCTTCTAGGTGAACATTCTCTCCTAAACAATGATTGGTATGAAAACTAAATCCTTTTTGGTTCTCATCTAGCTTTGCTACAAGGTCTTTGTTATTGGGGGTGATTTCCCAGTGTTCGCTTCCTTTAGTGGTACTTATTAGATAGTTATGACCTGAGGTGACAGGAGCACTGGTTAATGTGTCACGCATCCCTTCAATAGAATTGTTCATCATTAGCTTTCTAACTAAGTTTGGCCAAATAAGTCCTACTCTTGCATTAAGGGTGTTTATATTATTAACACCAACGAAGCACTGCTCAGAATTGATTGCCATGAGCCCTGTACAACCTACAAGAGAAAGGACTAGAGTTTCTGGATTGCTTTTAGTTTTTGGTACTTCTATTAGACATAGAAATCTCTTTGCTGAGCGATGCATATCCCATGTTTGACCGCTTAAGAGAGATTCATCATTTTGTACTTGTATTGTTGAGCAGCCTTCTTCAGGAAGGTGGATATCTCTAAAGTCAGTATAGTTATTCAAAATAACGATATCTTCTAGAGAGAGTTCAGCGCCATCTGCTATTCCTTCAAGTTCACTCGATAGGTTAATATCGAACTCTTTAGTCACAGTAAACTGTTCCTGTGCAAGTTCTGAGATATGCTCCTCTAAAGACGGATTTCTTTTAAGCATTAACTTTCGTCTAATCGTAACGAGCTCTTTAATTCCCTCACTAAAGGCCTTACCATGCTTAAAACCCCATTGATAATAAGAATCTTTAGGGTCATAGCTTATGATAGGGAAGTTGTAGTCAATCATGAGACGGTCTCAGTTAGAAATTTCTTCATTTGCCCATAGCTAGGACACACAATATATCGCTCTTTGGACTTTTTAAAAAACTTTTGTAAAGATTTTGAAATATTACCTATAAAGTATCCAACGCCATTTTCTAGTTCCATTTCTTCAATATCATATGAAGAAAGAATTTCTGTTAACTTATTTGTAAAATCTATTTTCACTTGTGTGAAATTTTCAAGATCACTATTAATTAAGCCTGTAGCATAATTGAAGTTCGATAGAGAGAATTCATCACCATCCCAAGTACTAATTAGCATTAGAGGCTTATCTATGAAGATATCTTTGTTAGTAAAGCAAAGACCTGCTTGGCCACCTAGAAAACATATTGCTGCATTAGGAGCAAGCTCTTCGATGTTTGAAGTAAAGAAGTTTGAGTTATCATAGCGATAGCATGCAGATGCTGTTTCATTATATATAAGTTTAGTTTTATATTTTTCGCATAATACTTTTAGTTTTTTTAGAAATTCTCTTGGAGTTCTCTTCATTGTCTTTTGTTGAATTGGCTCAATCCAAACACCACCTTTTGCTCCTTGCTTTAGCTTCTCTTCGACTTCGTCAAGAACGTCCTGAATAGTGTCTTCTGTTGGATTTGCTAAATGAGAAACATTAAAGAACTTATCCTTTTGATAGCTCAAAGATCTAGCTAAAAAGCTTCCATTTCCAAAAAAATGATCCGCAAAAGTTATCATATGATTGTCTTTGTTTTCAGCACAATACCAAATTGTTTTGGCCACTTTATCTACACATTCAGACTGACCTGAAGTCGTATATGCATGCTGCATAGTCTTTGGCAGCAAAGATGTAAGTGATCTTAACTGATCTAAAAATCTCTGGGAAACAAAGTTAGATAGACATACTTTGTTAACGAGAAATGATAGCTGCTCCTCAATATATGAATCTGTTAAGTCACTCGAACAAAGAGGTGATTGTATAGCATTACTTAGATTTAGTGGCAGCTCTTTCCATTTCGTAGTAGATGTATAGTAGAAAACATCTCTGTATTCTTCAAAATCAGGGTAATCCTCTTTCATATACATCAGTTCATATGCGCCGAGGGATAAGTTGATATTTAACATACTTGCGGCCATGCGGTCACGGTTTCTTCCATGTATCCTTTGAGTTTCCTTAGTCATCGCGATAGCGGTAAGAGCGTACTTTAAAACTCTTCCAAGGCCTCTACCTTGTAACGCTTCGGTAACAGTTGAGTCGATCATGTAGAGAACATTATCATTATCAATATATGGATCTTTTCTTACACCTCTTTCTAGTGGATTGATTGCTAGGGGCGAGCTAAAGGCAATAGCTAGTAGTTTGTCATCTTCCTTCACACCAATCGCAACTGAGTTCTTATGTTGAGCACTTTTTTCGAAAACACCTATATCAGTCTGTCGAGTTGGCTCGTAGATATCTTTTTGAATCTGTTCTATCTGTGTACGCCAGTCTTCAAAATTTGAGCTATCAATTATAAATAATTCTTTGTCACAAGATTTGCTAAATAGTTTTAGAATAGAGTCTAGATTCTCAGAGCTTTTTAAATCACTCTTCTTTAGTGCATTTAACTTAAGCTTTGTAAGAAGCTTTTGCCACTCATAAATTATTTCAGAATCTCTAGATTTAGTTTCAATATGAGTTACAAATGTCTCTTGTTCATTATTGAAAATACTCTTTGCCATTACTTCAATTCGTTCAAAAAGAAATTTAATATCTTCTTTTGTGAAGCTAGTATTTAATCTGAAACGAAGTGTTTTTTCTCCGGCAGGATAGTATAAAAGGCCATGATCGAATCTTTTAGAAATAAACTCTAGTGAGTCTTGTGCGCTAGGAACTTCAAAAGCAAAAGCCATTCCATTCGCTCTTGGTCTTGTTATTTTTTCTGGAAATTTCTTAACGAGCTTTTCAAGTTCCGTCCTAGCTGTATTTTCTAGTTCAACAATTTTGTCTTGAGATTGATCAAGTGCAATCGCGTGGAGGTATCCTCTCACAACTGAGGCAACTTGAAATTCTTCATACTTATTTCTTCCCCATATATTTTCATGGGAAAGAACTAGTCCTACTTGTGCTTTTTTTGCGCAAACTACGTAGTCTGGCGATAATAACTCTGATTTAGAGTTTTTCATATTTAATTCACGATGCCAGAAGAACTCCTTTCCTAGGTGGAAACCTGTTTGGACTTCATCGTGAACAACTTTCACATGATAGCTATGAGCAAGCGATATTAATGCCTCGTTGAATCTACCGCTTGCATAGCAATCTCCACCTTCACACTGCATAGGCTCAACAATAATTGCAAATATTTTATTAGTTCTAAGTTGTTCTTTTACGCTTAATAGTGAGGCAACTTCCTTTGCTACCTGTGGATCTTGTAACCAATGGACAGGTACTTCAAGTTCATTAGAGCTTGAGTTTTCCCAGAACTCTTGCCATCCATCAGGAGAAGGAACAAGGATTTCATCTGTGTCAAGGCCTGGAAATGGACAGTAAATAGTTTCATGCTCTGGCCACTCAAATGGAATTCTCTTGGTCTTATTCCATGTACTAGAGAGTGTTACCATCATCCTCCCATGAAAACTTCCTTCGAAGGCAAGCACCTTGTTGGCGCCTAAGTTATGTCTTGAACGGTAACAGTAACCAAGTGCTATTTCATTTGCTTCAGCTCCAGAGTTGCAAATAGTTAAATCTAAATTTTTGAATCCTGATTTTCTTTTTAAGAAAGATTCAAACGCAGCACGAATGCTCTTAAATTCTTTACCATCTTTGTTATTTAACCAGGTTTCTAAGTAGTGGGCCGTTCCAAAGAAAACACTAGGAGAAAAACCAAGTCCTAATGTTGCGATTTGTGAAGCGGCGTCCATCATATATTGAGTTGTGCCATTTGAACCTTCTATCGCCAAGAATGGTCCAGTTGAAGATTCTAGGTTAGTTAAGTAGTTTTTCTTTTCAGGTGGTATGAGATTGTTTTTGTAATAGCTTTGAAGAATTTCTTTTGAGTGAGTTTCGCTTGATTTGTTTATGAGTTCTAATTTCATTGTCGCCTCGTCTATGTCGAAGATTGAATTATATTATTTAAGTACGTTTTAAATTTGTGACCATTGTTTTCCATCATTTTTGGAAACATTGAAATCGGAGTCATTCCTGGGAATGTATTGATCTCGTTTATAAATACTTTCCCATCGTCAGTTAAAAAGAAGTCAACTCTAGATAAGTGTTTAAGTTTAAGACCTCTAAATGCTTTTATGGCCATATCTTTCATTTCGTCAGAAATTTTTTGGGGAATATTCTTGGCCACTATATCTGTGTGAGTTTTACTTTCTTTTGAATACTTTTGTTCAAAAGTATAAAACCCATCAGGACATATTATCTCACCAGGTAGTGAAGCATGAATTTGCCCTTCATATTCGTAAACTGAAATTTCTAATTCTCTGGCCTTTTGAGTTTTTTCAATGAGGACAAAATCAGAGAATTTAAACGCTTCTGTTAAGGATTTTTCTAAGTACTCTTCTTTATTGACATGATAGCAGCCTACGGATGAACCTTGACTTGCTGCTTTTATGTAGATGTCTTTATGTTGATCGAAAAAGACTTGTGCTCTATGTTTATTGACTTCGTTGAATTCACCAAGAAAAATATACTCAGTATTTGGAATTTGAAGAGCATCTAGCCATAATTTAGTTGAAACTTTATTGAAGCAAATCTGGCTCGCTTCAGGTCCGACACCAAGATAGGGAAGACCCATTAGTTCAAAAATAGACTGAATGATGCCATTTTCACCAGGTGGTCCATGAATGCATGGAATGGCGAAGTCTAGTTTGTGAATTTCTTCACTGTGTGGATAAAAAATTTCACCGGCCTTTCTAAGTTCACAAAGATAACCGTCTTGATCGATCCTATCTCCATTTCGAAGAATCTCTACTTTGAATACTTTATAATCGTCACAAGTTGCTAACGTATCAAAAATATATTTAGCAGAAAGAAGCGAGATTTCGTGCTCGCTTCCACCACCACCACATAGTAAGAGAATATTCTTCACTATTTTGATCTCAACTTTTCAGGCATGAATTGATTATTCAACTCAACGAAGTGTTCAGTCAATTTTTCAATAGACATAGATTCGGACTTCTTTTCACCATATTTTCTAATATTTACTGAGTTTGACTCCATTTCTCTATCACCAATTACTAACATATAAGGTGCTTTAGATTGTTGAATCTGTCTCGTCTTGTAGCCCATTGACTCATTTCTATCATCGATCTTAATTCTTAGACCTTTGTTGAATAGATCTCTTTGAAGTTGTTGTGCAAACTCTAGATGAGCATCATTGTTAACCGGTACGATTATCGCTTGTTCTGGCGCGAGCCAAAAAGGAAATACTCCGGCAACGTGCTCTAGGTATACTCCGAAGAATCTCTCTAATGAACCGAGTAGGGCACGGTGGATGACAACAGGTTTTTCTTCATTACCTTCAGTATTTGTGTACGTTAGCCCAAATCTCTCTGGAAGTTGGAAATCTAGCTGAATTGTTCCAAGTTGATAATATCTACCAATTGCATCACTTATTTCAACATCAATCTTTGGTCCGTAGAAAGCACCATCACCTTCTTTTATAAAGTATTTATGACCACTTTTTTTAAGGGCTTCTTCTAGAGCTGATTCTGCCTTATCCCAAGTAGCATCATCACCAGATTTCTTCTCAGGTCTTGTTGATAGGTTTACTTTTATTCCAGTAAATCCGAAGTGCTCATAACAAGTAAAGAACATATCCATAAGCATTGAAATTTCGCCTTGAATTCTCTCCATATCTATAAAGATATGTGCATCATCTTGGCAAAAAGTTCTTACTCTAGTTAATCCCGTAACGGCCCCTGCTTTTTCATAGCGATGAAGTCTTCCAAAGTCAGCATATCTCATTGGTAAATCTCTATAAGAATACTTATAGTGTTTGAACATGAGCATGTGACAAGGACAGTTCATAGGTTTAACTGCGTACTCTCTTTCATCGATATTTGAGAAGTACATATTGTCTTTATAATGTTCGTAGTGACCTGAAGTGTGCCATAGTTCGGAGTCTAGAATTTGCGGCGTTATGACTTCTTGATAATCATAAATTCTATAAATTTCGCGCATAAATTCAATTAGCTTATTATAAACAAAGGCTCCCTTTGGCATAAAGAATGGAGAGGCTGGAGCTACTGAGTTAAAGTGAAAAAGCTCTAGCTCTTTACCAAGTTTTCTATGGTCTCTTTTCTTGGCCTCTTCAAGATAAGTTAAATGCTTTTTAAGCTCTTTTCTATCTGCAAAACAAGCTGCATAAACTCTTTGAAGCATTTTATTCTTTTCATCACCACGCCAATAAGCTCCAGCAATACTTAAGAGTTTGAAGTGTTGTGGGATTTGCTTTGTGTTCTCAACGTGTGGCCCTCGGCAAAGGTCGATAAACTCACCTTGCTGATAGCAGCTTATTTCTTCATCTTCTGGTAAGCTAGATATTAGATCTATCTTAAGAGCATCATTTTTGCTTTCGAAGAAATCTAAGGCTTCTTGTCTAGACATAACCTTTCTTTCAATCTCTAGCCCTTCTGAGATGATCTTTGCCATTTCTTTTTCAATTTTCTCTAGATCTTCCTCAACTAGGCGATGATCCATATCTATATCATAGTAGAACCCATGCTCAATAACTGGACCAATACCAAACTGAATATGGGTATTTGGAAAGACTCTCGATATGGCCTGGGCCATTAAATGTGCGCTTGAGTGTCTTATTGTATCGAGTTTGAAATTGGCCATGGAATAAAGCTCCGAAATTACGTTAGTTATCTTATTATAATAATTTCACACTTTATCAACGTAGATTCCATTAATCAATGAGTTAGAATTAGAAAAATTACAATCTCTATATGTTTTTTTGACTTGTGGCGCTATTTTATGATATCAACTTGCAGACCTATTTTATAAGTGCTTGAATAGGTGAGCTATTTAATAGCGGTTTTTCATACTACCTTAGGGGACGAATTATGATGAATGAAAATTTGGAAATGGGTCGAATCGCTGAAGCGGAAACATCTATTGCTTTCTACAATTTTAATGAAGACTTTATTCCAAATGAAGAATCTTTATCTAAAAGAGAAATAGGTCGTTCCTTTTATCAACTTGGTAAGCTTCATTACGATAAATCTGATTTAGAGGCAGCTGAAGAAAACTTCATTAAGTCACTTAATTGCGCTGAAAGACCACGTGATACATTCTCTATTTTTAAAATTTTAGGCTTTTTAATTAGAATATCTTCTGAAAAATTAGAAGATGAAAAGGCCACTAAATATATTTCACTTGCTGAAGAGCTGGTTGATGACTTAACTCAAGTTCTAGGTTCTTTAAATTCTGAATATTTTTATAATGTTGGAATTGTAAAGAACTATGGTGGAAACTTTCAAGAAGCGTTTGATAACTTCCAATTGGCCTATAAAAAATCAAAAGAAGAAAATGAGCCTGATATTCTTGCTAAAACTCTTCTTGCCTTAGCTAATAATTGTTACGTTAGAAAGAATTATGAAGGTGCGCTAGATTATCTAGGGCAACTAAATCAGTTAATGGCCATATTAAAGAAAGACTATCTAAGTGGAGCAATGTTCTTATTCTCTGCTAAGGTTTATCTTGAACTAGAAGACTTTGATAATTCTCTTAAGTTTTTCAAACTTGCGAATCAGACATTGCAAAGTAAGAAGTGTTGGAACCTATTTGGTTACATTCTTCTTGGTAAAGGTAATGTTTATAAGAATATGGGGGACTTTGATAAGGCCCTTGAGTATTTCAATTTAGCTAATGAGTCCATTGATCCGACTGTCTTTAAGAGACTTTCAAACCTTCTTTCTTCTGAGATAGAAGAGGTTAACGACTCGAGTGTTGATCTCTATTTAGATCGTAACAACAGAAAAGTTAAAGAGAGAAACTTAGGAACAATTGATTTTAAACATAGATTTGTATTACTTGAGATCTTGTTCTTATTAGCTAAGAATTCTGGCTCTTACTATGATAAAGAACAACTGGCTAAATCAATTTGGAAAGATGAGTATAATCCACTTATTCACGATAAATTGATCTACACAAGTGTTTCTAGACTTAGAAAACTGATAGAACCTAAGAATGTTAAGGGTGAAAAGAGAAAGTATATCATCAGAGGTAAGGATGGATATACATTTAACCCTCTTACAAAAATTAGATTCCATATGGAGACAAAAAACGTTGATGATAAAACTATCGCTAACGTTGAGTTGAGTTCTCCTGTATAGTTAGATCTATGAAGTATCTACTGATAATTATTTTTATCTTTTTTGAGGCCAGTGTTCTGGCCTCAACTATTTTATCTACAACTGACAAATCAAAAGATATGGCGATATTTAAGATAGAAGAGCAGGTCTACTATCTTAGCGATATAAATGAATCTCTAAAAGATTTATCTGTCTTTAGATGCTTAGACCAAAAAAGTCTTCTCTTAACCAGTTTGAAAATCTCAAAACGTGAATATGAAGAGTTTAACTCTTTCTTGCCGGACTATAGTGCTCTTGGAAGAAGACAGGAGCAATTAGAGAAGTTAATGATACTTCATAAAATGCTTCTCTATTCTGTACCCATATCTATAAATGTCTCGCAAGATAATTTAAACTCTATCGGTTTTAGCAAATGCAATAAGTCGACAAAATTATCTAATACCATGAAGTTAATGATCAAATCAGAGTTTCATTTAAGGGATAGGTTTATAAGAAATAGAGATTCTTTTACTATTGATGAGAATCTTCTCGAGAAATTGCGCATATTTTATTCTGGTATTGACCGAAAGCTGCGTGGACAAGTTTATTTCCAATGATTTTTTTTGATTCCAGCTTACAAGCTATATGTTCTAGTAAATTTAAAAAAATTGTAGCACTTGATCGTGATTACTTTCCTTTTCCATGGACTGAAAGAAAATGGGACGGCCTAACTGATTTCAACTATTTTCATTTATTTTATGATGATGAGGTTGGATGCTTTGCGTTGTTTCAACTCTTTTCTGAAGATCGCTATGCCCATTTATTGAAAATTATTGTTGGTCCTGAGTTAAGACGAGGAGGCGTTGCGTCTCATTTGCTTGGTTATTGTTGTGATCGATTGCTAGCAATGGGTCTAGACCGTTGCGTTCTTGAGGTTGAGGAAGGTAATGAAGCCGCCAGTGCACTTTACATTAAGGATGGATTTAAGCTTATTCATAAGCAAAAGAGCTTCTACTCAAATGGTGCAGCTGCCCATATCATGGAAAAGTCTTTTATTTAAAGTAAAGTTGCCAAATAATTGAAATCCTGATATTAATAGATTGAGATAACAAATGATTACTTCAGGTACTCGTTTGATTATCGAGTTTCAAATTTTTAAAATGAAACTAGGGAAGATTTAATCTTCCCTTTTTTATTATTTAGAGTAGAAAAAATGGTTTTAAAAGAAGAACGAGTTGGGATTGAAAAGAAGTTTTACGAAGTATGTGCTCCGTTATGTACAGAGTTAGGCTATGAAGTCTACGACCTTGAATACATAAAAGGCTCTTTCGTGTTGAGAATTTTTATTCTTAATCCTGAAACAGGTACTGCTCTAATAGAGGACTGTTCGAAAGTTGATAAGGCGATGACTCCGATTGTTGAGCAGGCCGATTGGATGCCAAATGAATTAGTCTTAGAGGTTTCTTCTCCGGGTATGTTTAGACACCTTAATACTGTTGACCATTTTCAGATGTCTCTAGATAAAGAAATTCTTGTTGCGACTAAGAAGCGTTTGACTCTGGAGAATTACCCTGGTCTGCCTAAGAAGCTACAGGGTGAGAGAAAGATTGTTGGTAAGCTATTACTTGCTAGTGAAGTAGGAATTACTATTGAGTCTTTAGATTATAAAATTGAACTTAATTACGAAGATATTAAAAAAGCGAATTTAGAACCTGCTCTTGATTTACAAGAATAGAGCAAAAGGAAGGATGAATATGTTTTCTGAACTTGGAAGAGTTATAGAGACCCTTGGAAAGGAAAGAGGTATCGAAAAAGATATCGTTATTAAAGCTGTTGAGCAGGCATTTTTAGTTACGGCTAGAAAGAAGTTTGGACTACAAGGTGAATATGAAACTCGTTATAACGACGGTGATGATGATATTGAGATTTTTCAATATAAGAATGTTGTTGATGAAGTAAGAGATACAATTGTTGAAATTACTTTAGCTGACGCTCAAGAGTTAGATGAAGATGTTGAAATTGGTGATCAAATTGGTATCAAGATTGAGAATCCAAACTTCTCAAGAGTTGATGTTCAAACTGCAAGACAAATTATTTTTCAAAAAGTAAGAGACGCTGAAAGAGAGATTCTATTTGCTGAATATAAGCATAAAGAAGGCGAATTAATTACTGGTATCGCTAGAAGATATGAAAGAGGAAATATTGTTGTAGATCTTGGAAAGGCGGACGCTGTTCTATCTAGAAGAGAAGTTATTCCTGGGGAAAACTTCAAGCCAGGTGATAGAATTCAAGCTTTCTTGACTGAAGTTGTTATGACTAATAGAGGTCCTGAGATTCGTCTATCTAGAACGACTCCTTTGTTTCTTGTAAAGTTATTTGAAATTGAAGTTCCTGAGATTCAAGATGGAACTATTGAGATTAAATCTGCAGCACGTGAGCCAGGTCAAAGAGCAAAGATCGCTGTTATTTCAGTGGATAAGGATATTGATCCTGTAGGTGCTTGTGTTGGTATGAAAGGATCTAGAGTTCAAAACGTTGTAAATGAACTTCAGGGTGAAAAAATAGATATCGTAAAGTGGTCTGATGATGTTGATACATTTGCGAGAGCGGCTTTAGCGCCATCTGAAATTACTAATATTCAAATTGATCACGAAGATCACACAATGGATGTTGTTGTTGAGGAAGATCAATTATCTCTTGCAATTGGTAGAAGAGGTCAGAACGTTAGATTAGCGGCGATGCTAAGCGGATATAAAATTAATATTATCTCTAAATCTAAGCTTCAAGAGAAAATTCAAAAATCTGTTGAGAATCTTCTACAAGTACCTTCTATTACGGATACGTATGCACAAGTACTTGTTCAAAGTGGATTCATGGCCGTTGGTGATGTTGCGGCAGCTGATGCTGAGCAACTTGTTGATCTTCTAGAAATCACTGAAGAGCAGGCTAATGAGATGATTTCTGCGACTACTGAAGCTATCAGTGGTGGTGAAATTCAGCTTCAGGCTGAAGATGAAGAAGAGCTTGTATCTGCATCTGCAGTTCCTGCTTATCACGGATTAATAAATAAGAATGAATCAGATGATGATTCTCAAGATAAATTCTCTGATGCTGAAAGAAGACTAAGAGAAGAACTTGCAGCTTTTAAGCTGAAGTAGATAAGGATAGGGAGTCCATATAATGCCTATGAAAATCTTTGAATTGGCAAAAGAATTGAACAAAGGTCCTCTTGATTTAGTTGAAGAACTAAAGAATAAGGGTCTTGCCGTTCGTAACCACATGACAGCTTTATCTGATGATGAGGTTGCAAGTATTAGAGCAGACTATGCTGCTACTTCTGAGAAGAAAGATGTTTCTACTAAGAAGAAGGTCGTTAGAAAGAAAGCTTCTACAAAGAAAGCAACGAAGAAAGTTGCTGCTAAATCTGCTGGTGATGAAGCTGGAACTGATGATGCTACTAAGAAAAAGACTGTGGTTAGACGCAAGACTGTTGTTAGAAAGAAAGCAGATGATACGGTTAAAGAAGAGCCAAAAGTTGAAGAGCAAATTGTTGAAGCCGTTGCTGCTCCTGAAGAATCAGTTTCGCAAGTAAAGGATACAGTAGAGGCAAGCGGCTCGAAAGAAGCTGTTGAGACACCTACTTCTGAAGCCGACGAGACAAGCGTTGAAGCGAAGACTGAAAAACCTGCTGAAGATGATTCTTCTTTTGGTTTAAGAGTTGTTTCGAGACCAGCAGCTAAGAAGGCCGAAGAAAAGCCTGCTTCAGCTCCGAGTAAGGCAAAGAAAGATGAGTCTACTGGTGATAAGCCACATCGCTTCACTCCAGTTTATATCCCACCTGCAAAGAAAGAAGAATCTGGTGCGGCAGGGGAGACTGAAGAAGAAAAGAAAGTTTCTAAAGGAAGAATGGGGGCACTCGCTTCTATGATGTCTGGAAAGAAATCGACTATTAATAAAGCACAGGCCCTTGTAAAAGAAAAGGCCGACCTTGAACTTAAGAGCTATGGAGTTGGTGGCGTTGGTCGTCCTCTCTACACTCAAGTTAAGAGAAAGAGAACTTATTCAGGACCTTCTAAAAGTACAGAAATAACTGAAGTAAAAGAAGCGAAGCGTGTTGTTAAGATTCATGGCTTTGCAACCTCTGACACACTGGCAAGAAAGCTTAAAGTTAAATTGAAAGATATGATCGATGGTTGTCTTGAAATGAACTTACTTGTTAAGTCTGGAGACTATATTGGTCTTCAATTAGCTAATGAGATTGCAGCTTTATATGACTATAAAGTTGAGGATGATTCATTTGATGAAGATAAAGTAATTGGAAAAGAAAGCCTATCGGAAGAAGAATTAAGTAAACTTCCTACTCGTAATCCAATTATTACAATAATGGGTCACGTTGATCATGGTAAAACGACTCTTCTTGATTATATTAGAAATGAGAAAGTTGCTGCTGGTGAAGCTGGTGGTATTACTCAACATATTGGAGCTTATTCGGTAGATGTTAAAGATTCGACTTTAACTTTCCTAGATACTCCTGGTCACGCTGCTTTTGCTTCTATGAGACAGCGTGGAGCTGATATTACTGACTTAGTTGTTCTAGTAGTAGCTGCTGATGATGGTGTAATGCCTCAAACTCGTGAATCTGTTAAGTATTGTCAAAATGCTGATAGACCTATGATTGTTGCAGTAAACAAGATGGATAAAGAAGGAATTAATGTAGATAGGATTAAGTCAGAGCTCGCTGAGCTTGGGATTAACCCTGAAGAATGGGGAGGGGAAACTCAATTCGTACCTATTTCTGCATTAAATGGTGACGGTGTTGATAATCTACTTGAGTCGATTGCCCTTCAAACAGAAATGTTGGAGCTAAGAGCAAGTGATGAAGGTGGCGCTGAAGGTGTTTGTATAGAATCTAAGATTGAGCAAGGTCGTGGACCAGTTGCTACAATGCTTATTCAAAAAGGTACTCTTAAAAAAGGTGATTCAATTGTTGTTGGAGAAACTTTTGGTAGAGCTAGAAGTCTAACAGATCATCTTGGTAATCAGCTTAACTCTGCTGGTCCATCGACTCCTGTTCAGGTTCTAGGTCTGGCTAAAGCACCTAGTCCAGGTGATCAGTTAGATGTCGTAAAAAATGAAAGAGAAGCTAAGAAGATATGCGAAAACAGAGCAATTGAGAGAAAGAAGCTTGCTGAAAAGCCTAAAGCAAAAGTTTCTCTTGAGGACTTCTTTGCTACGGCCGCTGTTGAAGGTAGCGAGACTAAGCAATTGAACTTAATTATAAGATCAGATGTTCAAGGATCATTTGAAGCAATTAAGCAGGCCGTACTTGCACTTTCTAATACGGAAGTTGAAGTTAAAGTTATCGCCGGTGGAGTTGGAGCTATTAATGATAATGATGTAATGCTGGCCGATTCTTCAGGGGCTTTCATCTTAGGATTTAATATGAGACCAAATACTACTGCAAGAAGACTTGCTGAAGAGAAGAATCTTGATATTAAAACTTACTCGATCATCTATGAATTAATAAATGATGTTACTCTTGCTATTGAAGGGATGCTTGATCCTGACACAATCGAAGAGTTCATCGGTAGAGCTGAAGTTAAGGATACATTCTCTGTTCCTAAGATTGGTTTAATTGCTGGTTCTTCAGTAATTGACGGTAAGATTAAAGTTGGATGTAATATCCGCTTACTTAGAAACGGTAAGATCATGTTTGATGGGAAAATGTCGTCTCTTAAGAGATTTAAAGATGATGTTAAAGAAGTTAAAAATGGTTTTGAGTGTGGTATCGGACTTGAAGACTTTACTGATGTTAGAGTTAATGATCAATTCGAAGCATATATGCTGGTTGAGAAGAAGAGAACTCTTGAAGATGTAGCTAAAGAAGAGAAGATTGCTGCTGAAGCAAAAGAGCTAGCGGCTCTTGAGGCCCAAGAAGCTATGTCTGAGATGCAGGAGTAGAGCTTGTCTTCTAAGAAAAGTATTCTTCTAGAAAAAATATTAAACGCTTCTAATACTTTTATTAGAAGCGAAGTTTCTGATACGAGATTAACTTTTGTTAGTTTTTCTCGTGTAGAGCTCTCTGATGATAACTCTCATGCGACCCTTTATTGGGATACTTTTGATCCTACTAAAAGAGGGGATATAAAAAAGGCGATGGATGGTTTATCTGGAAAGCTTAGAACTTATTTGTCTAAATTTCTAAAAATGAGACATACCCCAACTGTTACTTTTATTTACGACTCTCAGTTTGAAGATGAAAAGAAGATTGATGATCTTCTAAAGCAAGAAAGTGAAGAAGGTAAGGGGATTTCGTGAGTCGATCTCGAAATAGAAATAAGTATAACGAGGGGCCTTTATTTGGCCCTTTAGTTTTTAATGTCTACAAGCCTGTAGGAATGACAAGCTCTGATGTAGTAAGGCACTTTAAATATCATCTTCCAAAAGGATTTGGGAAAATAGGTCATTTTGGAACCCTTGATCCTTTCGCTGAAGGGGTTCTATTAATAGCCATTGGTCTTGGGCCAAGGTTCAATGATTATGTTCATGCTCACTATCCTAAGACATATATCGCTACTGGTGTTCTTGGTGTTGAATCACCAACAGGGGACTTTACTGGTGATCAAGAACAAGTAGTTCACCACGAAGTTAGGACTTACTCTCAAGAAGAGTTAGGCTCTATTATTAGCTCGTTTAAAGGTAAGTATATGCAAAGCCCTGCTGCTTTTTCAGCAACTAAGCATGAGGGCAAGTCACTATATGAATGGGCCCGTGAAGGGGTCATTATTGAGAAGCCTCCAGTTGAGCGTGAAATTTATAATATTAAATTGCTCAGTGTCGTAGATAATATTGTTCGCTTCGAAGTTACGGCCAGTTCTGGAACATATATTCGAGTACTCTTTGACGATATTGCCCAAAAACTTGGTACTAGAGGAACTCTCAAAGAGCTAGTTCGCTCCTCAATTGGTCCCGCTCGATGTGAAAATGCATTAAATAAAGATAACTGGCCATTAAGGGATACTGAGTTTGAAATATTTGAAAAGTCTACATCCATTGATGATTTTCTAGATTTTGACAAAATATCTCTAGATTTAGATGAAGGGGTCAAATTCACCAATGGAATGGTGCTACGCAAAGAAAAGACCAATGGTCTTTATTGGGTTTACCACAATGACAAGCTACTAGGGCTATGTGAGGTTGAGGACGAACTCTTGAGGGTTAGAGTTGGTCTTTCTGTTAAGCTTGTGTAAAAAAACTCTGCCAAGATTTCTAAAACTGGTTGGCTAACCCTCATAAAGTGTTTATATTATAAGGTAAATACTGATTAATGAAATTGTTCTAATGAACAAGATGTACTGATATAGGGAGATTTTAGTGAATACAACCTTCATTGCTATGGGGATTGCTCTTCTTGCTGGCGTAGGACTAGTAGTAACTATTGGTGTAGTAAGTTTACTTTCTGGTGGTCTACATTTTCTTTTTGCGAGACCGAAGCTTTCAATTTTAAAGACTGCTAATGGTGAGTCAGGATTTGCATTTTCATTTAAGTGGAATAGCTCACGTGAGCCAGCGAAATTCGACAATATCAGAATTAGACTATTTAACCCTTTTGGAAGTCCGACTCAAGTAGACTTAACAAGATCATATGATACTGCGACTTCAACATTCGCAAGAGACCTAGACTTTGGTGAAGATCTCAAGAACTTAATGAATGCTGAGGGAATTGCTAATGCATCTGTTGAAGTTGAGGTTATGTCTTCTAAGGAAGGTATTGCACATCACTTTATGTTTAAAGGTCAAAAGTTCTTAGATCTTTATAAAAGTGCAACTGTTTTAGCTGAGACTTTCAATGAAGAAAATGCATTAAATTATCCAAAACCAGTTTTCACTAACCCTAAGAGAAGCTTTATTGCTGATGCACTTCCTGTTTCAAATAAAGCGTTAAAAATTTCTTCTAATCCGGAGTTTGCTGGAGAGTTTGCTGGAGCTGGTGGTAGTGGTGAAGCTGCTAAAGAGAACTTTGCTGTTTCAAAAGTATGGATTGAAGATGGGTGTATTGTCTGTGATGCTTGTGAAGCTATCTTTCCAGAAGTTTTCGAAGTTACTGACGATACTTGTATTATCAGACCAGGTGCTCCTTTAGATAACGGATTATTGGTTGAAGAAGCAGCTGATGCTTGTCCAGTTGAAGTTATCAAGTTCGCAAAAGCATAATTAAAATTTTACTTTCAAATAGAAAAGGCCTCGCACTAAGCGAGGCCTTTTTTTATACCAGGATAGAGAATCACCTTAGGCAGCTAAAGTGTTCCTATTTCGTTCATAGTCCTCTTGGGCCTCTATTGAAAGTCTAACCCAAGGTATTTTTTGTAGTCTCTTCTCACCAATAGGTTCTCCTGTTTCTTCACAGAGCCCATATTGGCCTTCTTCGAGCTTGTAGAGTGCTTCATCTATCTCATGGAGCCTTTTTAGCTCTCTCTCTCTTAGCTCCATACTCATGCGCTGAGAGGTATAGACCTGGCTCTTATCTACTTCTTCGACCACTTGATCTGGATCTGGACTAATATCTTCAATTTCATGTGTTCTCATATGATTTAGTATGTCACTTTTTAATTTTAGTAGCATAGCTCTTTGGTCATCTAAGAATTCTTCACTAAAGTATTCGTTCTTCATTTATTCCTCCCATTCATGGGCCATGATTAACAAGCATAGTAACGGCTTTAAGATGAACAATATTAACACCAAAAGATGAATAAATTCTGGAGAGTTTATTAAAACAATAATATTAGATGTTTAGAGTTTTCTCGGGAAGAAAACTCTTCCTATAAATGATAAAAATTGACGAGAATTATGGGCACAAAAAAGGCCTCCCGAAGGAGGCCCATTCATTAAAGCGTGTTTAATTATTTGTTTGCATGAAGTATAGCTGCTCTAAGAACTTAGCATTATTTACAAGCTCTTTGTAAGTACTACCAATCGATACGCCAGTATTTAAACTAAGCTTCGAGTTTGGTGTAACGCTTGAGATATGTGCTCTAACGTTCGGATTAGTTACTTCAATTTCTGAATCTGCATTTGCAAAGATCGCCGCATCAATAGGGTTGGCCTTCGCAATTGTTGTTAAGATTCCTTTTACTTTTTCAAAACCATTTACCATTTGTTGAGTAAGTGCTTTTGCTTGAGCTTGTTGAGGATCACATCCTTCAACACATTCTCTTTTAATTACGGCCATAATCTCTGCTCTTAATTGAGCTTCTGTATCACCAATTTGGCTCACTGGTACAAATGGACGCTCTAGCTTATCTGTTGCAATTGCTTTAACAAAGTCAAACAACTGAAGCTTACCATTTACATACTCCATATTAAGAGGAGCATTCACTGGAGGCATTCCTGGCACTGGTGCTGGAACTGGAACAGTTACTTGTGCTAACTCCATTTCAAAGTCAAATAGGGCCTCATGTGTCTTAGTATATGGAGCTACAAACTCTTCTTGCGCTCTTTCTAATCTTTCAGCGATTGTACCTTCACTTGTCATTAAAGCTTTGTTGATAGCAATGATTGTAAATAGGTTGTACTGACCTTTTAATTGCTCAAGAGCTGCTTTGTCATAAGAAACTTCTTCAGTTGTTTCTTCTGTCTCAGCACTTGCCACAACTTCTGTTTCTTCTGAAACTTCTTCTTCAGTTTCAGCAGTCGCTGGTTGCTCAACAACTTCACTCTTTCCTATCATAGCAAGAATCTGTGCTTTAATTTGTGCAATTTGTGCTAGCTGCTCTTCTTTTGCTGTATTGTAGAATCCTGCAAAGTTAGGGTTACCAACGATCACACTGTTAATCTCTTTTACCGTACCAACTTCAGAAGTCGCATAAAGAGTCTCTTTCCCTTTGTTTTGGTTAAGAGAAACAACTTGCTTAATTCCTTCTTCAACACCTGAGTCAATTAAGTGCTTAAGGGCCACTGCATTGACTAAGATCTCTTTTGCAGTATTAGCATCATCAGCAGAAGGGAAGTAAATCTTCTCTCCGGCAATTTCTTGAAGTCCAATTTGACCAACTTGATTTACATCTCTTGTAGAAAGAACTCTAAAGCTTCTTCCTGGGTTCTCAAGGCCAAGATCATCTACATTCATATATAGTGCACTAGTGATTGCAGCATACTGTCTTAAGAAATCAGTTGTTCTTGTTGTAAATGGTGCATCTAACTCAGTTACTTTTCCGTCGATAAGAGCAGCTGGAGTCAATGAATCAGTTAAGATTTCTGACTGTAGCTTTTGAATTCTCTCAGTTAAGCTGTCACTTAATAAGTAGTATGGAAATTCCAGACTATTATAAGAGTGCTTGTATGAGTTAGAACCTTTCTCAGTTAAGAATAGTAGTGCATATACACGCTCAATATCACTTCCTTTAACCTTTCTTCTTGAATCTGTGTACCAAGAAGTCGCAGAGTCATTTGAGATAACTCCTTCATTATCAAAGTTAATACTTTCGATGGCCTTAGTTTCAATCAGCTTTGTAACTTGTACTTTGTTACCAGTAGGAAGACCTTCTGCATTTAATTCATCTTCAAGTCTAACAAATGGTACAAATCTCTGTAGTGAACTTGCATCATTTGTTACTGTAGTAACACCTGGTTGTCTAACTTTAGATTCTAAGTA
This sequence comes from Halobacteriovorax sp. HLS, assembly GCF_004006665.1. Lineage (NCBI taxonomy): Bacteria > Pseudomonadati > Bdellovibrionota > Bacteriovoracia > Bacteriovoracales > Halobacteriovoraceae > Halobacteriovorax > Halobacteriovorax sp. HLS. Next base: position 725,666 of record NZ_QOCL01000003.1, on the reverse strand, counting down.
CTCAAATGACTTAAAGATAGCACTGATGAAGCTCTTATCTCTTTCGATAAATGCTCTTGTTTCATCATCAAACTTACTTAGGTCTTCTTCATTTAACATTGCGTAGTCAAAGAACATTGGTTGATTGTGAATTCTTTGGAATAAGAACTCTTCGTTCATTGATCTTAGCTTTCCGAAGTAGTGAGCAGCAGCTCCTCCACGGCTTCTTGAGAAAGTTTTACTATCTCCTGCAATATTAGAAATAGCATATGTTCCTTCCATTGACATGATTACATGGTCAACGATTTCTTCTGGTGAAGTTCCCCAGTCGTGTCTTGCACACATAGGAGTGCTTCCAACAGATGCCTCTAAGTCTGAACAGAATTCATATTTCTTGATTCCAATTTTCTTTACGTCTTTAGTATCAAGATTTTTCCATACATCAAGACCTAGAATTTTCTTGATATCATTGATCTTAACAAATTTCTTTCCATCTACTTCTACTTTTGCAGCAGCAGCAATTGGACTTGTTGGGTTAAGTTCTAGTAAACCAGCATATCCTGCTCTGATTGCGTGTACATCATATGGCCCAAGACCGTCGTAAGTTACATGATCATCAAGCATATAATCCATAACTGATGAGTATCTTCTCTTAGAAGTATCAGCAGCATTGAACTTATGGTTATACTTATCATACGAAGCGATAAAGTTATGTCTAAGACCGATATTATGTCCAATTTCATGAGCAAGAGTTGGTCTCCAAGTATCGATAAGAATCTTGTTAAATCCATTTGCAGACTTTGAGATTTTATCGATATTGTAGTCATCGTGAAGCTTGCTAATTACACTTGATACAATTGATGCATCTCTTGTGTGAAGACAGATATCTTTTTTAACTTTTTTACCGTTAACAGTTTTCCAGCTTAAAGACTCAATCATCTCGTGCTTAGCGTGAGCAATTGGGTTTTCGTGCTTAAGAAGAACCTTGTTGATTTCTTCTGGAGTATTTTTCGCATTCATAATATCTTGCATAAGCATTGCTTGCTTATAAAGATTAATATTGTTTGCAGTTCTTTTTTCTAGAAGAGACTTGTACTTTTCAGATAATTTTACTTCACCAGCTGGAGCAATTCTGTCTTTAAAATCAAGAATTCTTCTGTCTCTTAAGTTAATAGAAGCAGTTCTATTAAGAGTTCTTTCTGTATTAATTCTATTGATTAATCTCTCAGCACTTTCTGAAGCACTAGCGTGTGTCTCTGCTGCAGTACTTGTAGATGGCTCTACATCTGCAATTTCAGCGTTAGCTTCAGCAACATCAGCTTCAGTTGCTTGTTGCGCGATGACTTGTCTAGTCTCTTCAGTCAGCTTTTGCCATTTCTTTAATGCATTGTAAGACTCAATCATCCACTCAATACCGTTTTTCATATTTCCACCATACTGATAAACAGATGCTGAAATAACTTCTCCAGTAAGAGGGTTTTTATGTGCTCCACCAAGTCCCAAGATTGGGTATGAAGTTGCCTTTTGCATATAGTAAACATAGTTCTTATCAAGGTCACCCATGACAGCTCTTTCTACAACAGGTAGAACGATCTTCTCACAACCTGCTTTATTTCCGTTCGTTTCATAGTCTTTACAAACTTTTACTTTGTTTCCAGAAATATTAGCGTCTCTTTCGATTGATAGAGTTAGTACAGGCTTGTTAGAACCATCTGTAGTACAGTTTGCTCTATCAAGTGCCGTTCCTTTTAATGCTTTGTAGAAACCTTCATTTAGATCGTTAATCACTTTATGCGTAGAAGTGATAAGTCTATTTCTTAGGTCTGTTGTACCATTATTCTTACCACCATCCTTTAATGGGATACCAGTTAGTACGTACTCAACTTGCTTACAGTTTTTAATATCAAATCTACTTGGAAGATAAGTATTTGACTTTTCCGAGTCAGTATCTTGAGAGTAACCTTGTCCAGTAACTTTCATTCCTGTGAAGAATCCAAAACCTAATTTCTTTTGAGCGTCAAAAGGAATATTTAGATCTGTTGTTTCTGCACGGTCTTTCTTATACTCCATCATTGAAACTCTTTCTTTGAATTTCAAGTTTGCTTGAGCTCCTGCGTCTGATTCACCACCACATCTGTGAGTATTTACTCCTCTTGAAGTATCAAGAGTGAAGTTGATCATGTGCTTACCAGATCTTTTTCCTGCGAATAGGTCATTGATCTCTGTTTCAGTTGTTCCTACAAAACATGCAGCAAGATCAGAATCTAGAACTGAGTTTAGATCATTGATTTCCATGTTGTTAGAGAAGTCTACAGCAGCGATAGCGCCTTCTTCTGTATGAGTTGCTTCAATATGCTTTGGAGAAACTAGTCTTCTTCCATTTATTTCATTTACAAGTCTATAGTACTTAACTGGGAAAGAAAGTAGTGCTTCTTCATCAACTTCAGTTTCACCATCTTTTCCAAGAATAGATCTTGCTCTTTTGATAGACATTTTGTCTTCTTCAAACGAAATTTTAACTAATGTTACGTCAGTTGCAGTACCAGCAAATGTAACTTCAAAAGTGTTTGGCGCATCGATAAGAACCTTACGATAGAAGTATTCTTTCTTTTCAAGTTCACTTACTTTAAGTAGAGTTTTTCCGTCAAAATTTGTGAATTCTTCTTTAAGGTCTACAAGTGAGTATTCTTTTAACTCATCGTCTTGACTCATCTTAACTAAAAGAACTTTTGCATCTTCAAGAGCATCCTCTAAAGAGATAGTAGCAAGCTTTTCCTTTGTATCTGCTTCCTGGTCTCTTTTTTGAGTCTTTAATGTAAGTGACTTAGATAATACTGCCTTTGTTACACAGTCTTCTAGGTTTCCTTCAAACTTAAGTAACTCTAAGTCCTTTTGAGTACAGGCCTTTAGTACTGTATTATGTAGTCCTTGCTTAAGCTTTCTAAGCTCTTCTTTATCAAGGTCTTTTTTATTGATTGCTGTGTGGAAGAAAATAGTTTCACTATTTAAAAATGATTTTAAAAGAGTCGCATCTGTAAAGCTTTTAAACTTTTCTGAGTTAAAGATATTGTGCTTTGGAGAAATCGCTTTGATATCTTTAACTGTAAAGTATTTTGCTTGAAGAGAGTCTTTTAAGAAAATCTCTTTTTGCTCTTCTTTTGATAGGCCTCTAATACCGGCATATTCTAAGTTTGAATCAAGTGAGTTGATTGAAACGTGAGTGGCCTGTGATCTTATAGTTTCTTTAATAGTAACAGTTCTTGTTTCTTCACCAAGTGAGTTTGTTACTTTTTCAAGAATACCCCAAGAACCAATTGAGTATTGGAATACAGGAGTTCCTTTTTCTTCACCTGCCGAAAGCTCTTGAAGGTGTGGAGAAGTAGAGCTTGCATGTGACTTGTCAACAAAAGCAACTAAGTGACCTTTTGTTAGGTTGAAGTTAATCTTGATTTTTTCTCCAGGAGTTGAAGACTCAAGTTCAACATTTTTGAAAAACCTTTTTAGGAGTTCGTCACCTTCGACATTTACTACCTTTCTATATTTCTTAGCATTCAGCGCCCATACACCTTGAATTTCCTCATCGGCTTCAACGGCTAGAATACCATTTTCTTCTCCCTCAACTGTAACGACTACAGATTGATCGAATAGACTTGCAGGATATACATTATCCTTTACGTGATCAGTTGGATCATCTGGTAGTTCTTTAGCACATGACGCTGATAGCACCGCTGCTAAAGTTAGGTTAAGTAGTAAGTTTTTCTTGTTTTTCATCGATTTCTCCTTTCGATTTTTTCTTTTCTTTTTCTTCTTTATATTTAAATTATTTTTTAAAACGTTAATCCTGCACTCAAGTACCAAGTACTAAGATTTTCATCATAGAACTGGATATTATTACTCTGTCCATTAGGACCAATTGCTGAACCACCGATACTATGTCCTACGGAAGTCCAAAATTTTGAGCTTAGGCTATATGTAACACTTTGATCAAAGGCAAAGCTGTCACTTCTTTGTCCCTTATGAGTCCAAGATCTAATATAAATGCTTGTAAAGTTAGCTGATAATTTGTCAGTAAAGCTATAATCTACAGATAGTGTGTGGTTCGTTTTAAATTGGTTATTTGAAGAACCATAAACATTTGTCTCATGCTCATAGAAGTATGTAGTGAACTTTGGAATATAGGCCAATGAAAGACCTTTTGCTCCAACTTGTGAAGCATCCCAAGAAACTACAGGCTGAATACCAATTAATCCATTAAGCTCAGAATATGCTTTTGTCGATTTCGCAAGTGGGATAATTGTTGAAACTTTCCCTGAAATATTCCAAAACTCATTTGGTCTTGCAAGACCTCTTGAAACAGAAACTGAACCATCACCCCAATCTAATTTTCTTTCACCAGTCAGATTCTTATTGAAGCCAACACCAAAGGCCCATCTATAAGTTTTGTTCGACTTTAGCGATAAACCAAAGTTTGTTGAATTATAGAAGACAGCATCTGGGTCTTTATTAATATCTCTTCTATTACTTACAAGAGTTGAAGATAGGGACAATCTGGGACTAAGCTTAGTGCCATTTGTGTCTACTTTTTCAACACTTGTTGTATTTGATGACGCTTCTTGTTCAGCCGCTGCCATCTGAGATAATAATAAAATCAATAGTGTAGAGGTAATTCTCTTCATTAACACTTCCTTGCTAACTAGTATTTGAGTAATTTAGTGCAATACTAGTGCCAGCAGAAACAGTGTCAAAGTGGCCTTGATAAGAAATCAATCACTTAGCATCAATTCATTAGACATATAAGAATTCAGCTCAATATTATTGTTTTACATTTTGTAGTCGGCTACCTTTATAATGATAATTTTAACCAAAAGGAAAATATGAAAACTTTAGCTTATGCCGCTCCTTCAGCAACCGAAAACCTAGCTCCTCTTGAAATAGACAGAAGAGAATTGCTTGCGAGTGATGTAGCAATAAAGATTGAATACTGTGGAGTTTGTCACAGCGATATCCACTCCGCTAGAAGTGAGTGGGGACCAGCAGTTTATCCCGTCGTTCCTGGCCATGAAATAGTAGGTCGCGTAACAGCGATCGGTAGTGATGTTAAGCAATTTAGTGTTGGTGATCTCGTTGGTGTGGGCTGTATGGTTGATTCTTGTCAAACATGCTCGTCATGCGCAGAAGGGCTTGAACAATATTGTGAAACTGGAGCAACACTAACGTACGGCTCAAAAGATGTCGTTCTTGGAGGACAAACTTATGGAGGTTACTCTCAAAGTATTATCGTAGATAAAGCGTTCGTCTTAAAGGTTTCAGAAAAGTTGGATACTAAAGCTGTGGCACCACTTCTATGTGCTGGGATCACTACTTATTCCCCTTTAAAGCATTGGGGAATTAAGAAAGGTGATAGAGTTGGTGTTATTGGGCTTGGCGGACTTGGACATATGGGAATTAAGTTTGCAGTCGCCATGGGAGCAGAGGTTGTCATGATCACTCGTTCGAAGTCAAAAGGTGATGATGCGAAGAGATTAGGAGCTCATGAAGTTCTATTGTCTACTGATGAAGCTTCCATGAAAGAAAGCTCTAATAGTTTTGATTTCCTTTTAAATACTATACCAGTGAGACATGACGTTAACCCTTATGTTGGCCTTCTTAAAAGAGATGCAACGATGGTTATAGTTGGCGCGATTGAGCCTGTTGATCCAGTAAATGGTGGACCATTAATTTTTGGTAGAAAGAGAATTGCTGGCTCATTAATTGGTGGAATAAAAGAAACCCAAGAGATGCTAGATTTTTGCGCTGAACACGATATTGTTAGTGATGTTGAAATGATTAAGATGGACGAGATTAATACTGCATTTGAAAGAATAATAAAGTCAGATGTTAGATATAGATTTGTTGTTGATATGAGTTCGCTGTAATTAAGATATTTCCCCTCTAGTAAGAGGGGAAAACTTTTTATAGAAGATCTGTTTTAAATAATTCTTTTAAGCCTTCTTCACTCTCTTGCCAGATGGCCTTAAGACCTTTTTCATCACTTAGAACTGGACATTCAAAAGTAATAACAGGACTGTTATATTTCTTAGGGCCTAGATCTCCAAGTGAACCAGGTGTTGGATGTCCTTCGATATCGTCACAAGTTATATAGTTATTGTACTTTGCTATAAATTCTGCAACTTCTTTACAGTCACCATTATAATTAATCATTGGTTTCCATGAATGAAAACTTAAAATTATTCTTGGAGGAAACTTCTCGAATAAACTAATCAGAAAAATATTTTCCGGCTCACTTAAAGGTGCTTTTCCAGGGTAATACTTTGCTTCACGTGCTTCACTAGACCATGTCCCACTATCATAGTTTCTATTTAAGTCTACACCATTAGCGTTAACTCTCGTTGCATTTCTGTATCCATCAGGATTGAGGATCGGGATTACAACCATATCAAGCTCAATATCACTTTGCTCAATTAACCACTTATACAGCTTCTCAACTACGTAAACACCTTCGACTTCATCACCATGAGTTCCGGCCATAAGGTAGACATAGCTCTTGGCCTTTCCTTCAGTCTTAAAGGCCTTGATTTCTTCTCCTTCAACCGAGGAGCCCGACTTTAATTCAATAAAGTTCATTCTTTTATTCCTTATCTCTAAAGAGGCGGTATATTACAGATTGCCCCTTGGATTCTTCAACTTCTACTTCCAAAATATCAAATTGGAAATTAAAAAGCTTTTGTAATTGTATCTCTATTTCTTTAGCAATAAAACCTGCTAATCTCTCAACACTAGAATTTTTTATTGGAATGACTAAAACATCACTTTTTGGAAAACTAAAAAAGCTATTATCTGGAGTTTTTACTTCAATTTGCTTTTCAGTTTCATTAATTTCGAGTAAAGCACATTCACTAGGTAGAATTAATTTATGGTCAATCTCGTCACAGATTTTTTTAACAATTGGTTTTAAGTCTAGAAAGTCTATAACCATATCTCCATTAAGTGAATCGTGATGTCCATTTACGCTTACTCGGTAATTGTGACCATGTAGAGGTTCTCTTGAACCATCTTTGAAAATCATAAAATGGGCACAAGCAAAGTTAAAATATTCTTTAAATACTTTTAATGTATAATTAGATTTCAAGATATCTCCAGTAGAGCGTCTATTTAACATGAAATGAGCAGATTTTGAATCGACTAATTGTGGTATTGCGTTGTGTAATATAATCCAACTAATCTATATTTGCTAGTTGATATCAATAAGGTAGAATTGTCTTTTAATAAATCCAAATTGTTATCTAAGGTTTAAAAGTGAAAAAGAAGACTATTAATTTCTTCAATAAGTTAAAGACGAAATTCCCTGATAATAATCAAGCGCTAGAAGCTATAGATTATTTAAAATCCCAGATTGAAAATTGGGAAGACGAAGATAGTGCTCATAGTTCAAGCAATGATGAATATCCCGTACCAACTGAGCTTAAAAGTGAATTTGATGTGGCCTTATTTAGTGATGGGGCATGTCGAGGAAACCCAGGTCCTGGTTCGTGGGGTTGTGTAGGTCAACTATCTACTGGGGAAATTTTATTTAAGGCCTCTGGTGTAGAGACTCGCACCACAAATAACAGAATGGAGATGAAGGGTGCGGTTGACGCAATGGAGACGCTTATTAGAGAAAGAGCAGATTTTAAAGATTTGAATATCTATCTCTATTCTGATTCAAAATATGTTGTTGATGGAATGAAGAGCTGGATTCATTCTTGGAAATCTAGAGGCTGGAAAAAAGCAGATAAGAAGCCACCTGAAAATGTAGACCTTTGGAAAGATTTAGATGAAGTATCCCAGTCTTTTACCAAGATAGAATATATATGGGTTAAGGGGCACGCAGGTCATCCACAAAATGAACTATGCGACCAATTAGCGAATGAAGCACTCGATGAGAGTGGTTTTTAAGGAGAGTTTATGAAGTTTGTATACATGTTTTTATTAACCATTATCATTACAGGTTGTAGCACCAATTCAAATAATAATCCCGCTCTTTACACCGAACAGGGAACCCTTTGGATTCAAAACGCTGCCGAAGTCAGGGCCTTAACTTACCAAGCTTTTAATAGTGCAAGAAACCACCTTGATGATGTACTAAGAAAGAGAATGTATCGCAAAAAGCCGGCCATTGTTTTTGATATTGATGAAACTCTTTTAGATAATAGTCCATATCAGGCGAAAAATATCATTGATAAGCATACTTACGAGCCTGTTAGCTGGTTTAAGTGGATTGACTTGGCCCAAGCGAAGGCCTTACCAGGCTCTGTGGATTTTTTGAATTATGTTCATAAAAAAGGTGTCAAAATAATCTATATCTCAAATAGAAAAATTAGAGGACTAGAAGCAACTTACAAGAATATGCTAGACGTAGGCTTTCCGGTTAAAAGACAGGATATATTCTTAAGAACGACTACTTCAAATAAAGAAGAAAGAAGGCAAGATGTTTTAAAGAATTACGATATCGTGATGCTAGTAGGAGATACATTAGCTGATTTCTCAGAAGTCTTTCATAAGAAAGGGACTAATGAGAGAAATATTCTTGCAGATAAGCACCGAGGCGACTTTGGTCGTAAATATATAATACTCCCAAACCCTATGTACGGAGATTGGGAAGGAGCATTATACAATTATGAATACTCCAAGAGTGAGTCAGATAAAGAAAAACTTAGAAAGAGGCACCTTTATCCGCATAACTAAGCTTGATTATATCGGTATGGCCGTGTAAAATTATAAAGATTTAAAGTTAAATGGAAGTTTAATATTACAAAGGAAGTAATCATGAAGAAGAGCCTATTAGTAGGTGTTTTTGCTGCGACGGCCCTTATGACAGGGTGTAATAAGCAACAAGATGTTAAAGTAACTGCTGAGAACGATAAAGTATTCTACTCGGTTGGTTATATGTTTGGTCAAAGAATGAAAGATCTTAAGCTTAGCGATGCTGAACTTATGGCAATGACTCAAGGTCTTAAAGACGCTGCAAGAGGAACTAAAGAGCAAGTTGATCTAAAAGTTTATCAGCCAAAAATTCGTGAAGAATTCCAAAAAAGAGTTGAAGCTCATTCTCAAGGTGTAAAAGTTGAAGGTGAGAAGTTCTTAGAAAAATTCGTATCTAGCGAAGGTGCAACTAAGACAGCATCAGGTCTTGCTTATAAGATTATCAAGGCCGGAGACGGTGCTAAGCCAAAGGCAACTGATACGGTTAAAGTTCACTATCACGGAACTCTAATTGATGGGACAGTTTTTGACTCTTCTGTTGATAGAGGAAAAGAAGTAAGCTTCCCACTTAATAGAGTGATTAAAGGTTGGACTGAAGGTCTTCAATTAGTTGGTAAAGGTGGGAAAATTAAATTAGTTATTCCTTCTGGTCTGGCCTATGGTGACCACGGTGCACCTCCAAAAATACCTGGTGGAGCAACTTTAGTATTTGAAGTTGAACTATTTGATATCCAGGCCGGTGAAGCGCACAGTCCAGATGATGGTCATGGGCATGGACACGGTAAGTAGAAAATATTCTTAAAGATATTTCAAGATATAGAAAGGGGCTTTTGGGCCCCTTTTTTTGATAGTAATTATTACACTGTGCGTAATTGTTGTTGACTAGTTGCGTAATGTTTTACATTATCCCTCGCGACACACAATTAGGGGGATTTATGAAATTAGCGACAAGGTTCGCTGCTTTTGCTCTTGTTCTTGGAACAATAGCAGGGCCAGTATCATCAGTAGTTATAACTGATGCAAATGCATCTATTTTTTCATCTAGAAGTGATTGGGGTTGGAAATCTTTACAATTACCTAAGAGCGCTGAAAATAAAGTTATTGGAGTTAGGGTAGAGGATGTTGTTAAGCATCTACCGACGATTGCACCAGGTTTAGATTATATCTATGAAAAACTAGAAAAAGGAAAGAAAGAATACTTCTCAGACAAAGGAAAAGTTGATGAAGTTCTGAATCTCTTTTTCAACGACACTCCAAAATGGAAAAACGGAGTTGTTAGATTAGATATGACTGCTCTAATTAAGTATAGTGAAGATGATATTGCGTTTAAAAATATCATTGTAGAGTACAAGAATGATGATGTTAAAAACTTCACAGTTTCACCAAAGAAATTTACAGAGCTTTCTAGTACAAAGCTGACTTTTGATGTTGCTCTTAAATCTAGAAAAATCATAGTTAAAGATCTTTATAGTAATATCAAAATGATCTTCCCTTTAGGTGTTGGAAGTTTTGATGAAGCCGTATTAAATGACGAGTTCTCATTATTAACACCTAGATTTAAGGATGGTTACTTAGATAAGTCGACTACAATTAAAAATAGAAAAAAGCCTAGATACTTTGCAGGTCTTCCATTTATCAGAATTCTAAAAGGTAAATCAACATCAAATGATTACACTGGTATTGGTTTTCACGCACAACCATTCCCAGATAAGAATGATTTTATAAGAGCATTTGATAGTCATGGTTGTATGAGAATGCAAACTCCAGACTTGTGGTCATTATACTACTTAGTTTCTGCTGGACCAACTCAACAGTTACCGATTACAGTAAATTATAGTTCTGAAGATAAGAGTGAGCATCCATTTCCTAAGAGAAATAAGCCATATAAGAGAGTTGCTAATTACGGAAGTGTATCAGCTCCAGATTTTACTATAGACAGAGATAATTTAGTACTAGTTCATAATAACTGGGAAGACTCAGCACCAGTTGAAAAATTATATGATAGTTCTGATGACAATTATCATGATGTTTTTAACTATAGCACTTCTGAGCATTTAGCTGCCAAAAGAGAGAGAGTAGAAAAAGAATGTAAGGCCATTTCATATGATAATGATTCTTACAAAGTTCTTTGGGAAGATTATGCTCCTGACTATGACGAAGATGACTCTGAGAGACAAAGAGAAAGAAAGCTAAAGAGAGCGAAGAAGAAGTTTGATAAAGCTAAAGAGAAGATGGATGAGAAAGTTGCTGGAATCTACTCTGAATGTATGTCACAACTTCAAAGAGATAGAAGTGTAGGTGATCGTCTTTATAGATGGTGGGTACATTAAAAAAGAATAAAGCAAAAAAAAAGGCCCACATTAAGTGGGCCTTTTTATTATTTTATGACTTTAGCATTCTCAAGAAGAATAGGATATTTGTAGCCGTGACCGAAGTCTTTATCTAAAGCAACTGTCGCTTTCAATTCAACAATTTGTCCTTCTTTTACGACGTCATTTGTTGTGATAACAAGATCGAACTTTCCTTCGTAATCAGTACCATCTTGCACATGAAGCCAGTTTTTCTTCATTATTCCCGGTAGGTACTTAACAACTTTAGCTCTGATAACAACATTTTTCTTATCTAGAGATTTAGCATTTTTAAAGATATCAGAAATAGTGTGTTTAGATTTCTTAACAGAACCTTTTTTTACAGCACTTTTCTCTGAAATCTTTCTATCTAGAACCTTTATATAGCTTGTAAAGTAGATGCTTGGAAATTTTCTATCTAAGGCCTTGCTATGAAAGTCCTTCATCTCTTGACCCTTGAGAAACTCTACCTTGTCACCTTTTAAAACTTTAGTAGGTGAGGTTGCTACCCAAGCAGAAGAGTTCTTATTCTTTACTTGTACATAAGTATAGGTCTTAGTCATCTTAACTTCTTGTACTGTACCGCTAAAAAGGGCCTTAGGGTCGTCCTTAATCTTAGCTACCTGTGTTGCATAGCCTGGAGGAAATCCCAGTGCTGATAATGATAATAGAAATAAGAGAGCTGTAATTGTTCTTTTCATATTTACTCCGTATGTTAGTTCATTTCTTTAATAAATTTGTGCATATCTTTATTGGTCCAGTGATAGCTTCCTATCACTTTACGAATAATATTCATTTGTGAATCTATAATAAATGTCTCAGGTAGTCTTAGTACATTAAATAATTCTGACGAAATCTCTTTATTCGGATCGAATCCAATAAAGACGCGTTCGCTCTCTAGATCAATTGCTTCTGTTTTAAGTTTTTTTATAAACTTTTGAACTTCAATTTTGTTTGCATCGTTAGAAATTGCTACTAGAACTGTGTTGTTATCCTCTTTTAAGATTTCTAGCATCTCTGGAAACTCTTCTTTACAAGGTCCACACCATGTTGCCCAGAAATTTAAAATAATCTTCTTTCCCTGGAATTTTGTAATATCTTGTTGAGTCCCTTCAAGATCATTGAATTTAAACTGTGGAAGAGCAATTTTAGTATTAATTATTTCATCATGCTCTTGTTCTATACTGACTTGAGTCGGAATAGAGGATGAGTCCAAAAAATACCCCAGTCCAAATATAGTAATAGTGACAGTAATTATAATTAGTATCTGCTTCATATTAATTTCCGCTTAATTCCTTTTTTTGAAACTTTAAAACCCCGTAAATCCCACCACAAACTACTAACTCAATAATTGTAAAAAGAGCAATATTTGTTGCGATACTCTCAGTGAATCCATAGGAGTGAAGACCTACGTTTAAGAGATTTACACCAAACCAAGCTAGTACAACTATAATGCTAGTTAGAGCTGTTAAAAATGCATATTCAATATCTTTAAAATACTTTGTCAGGTTCCCATGCACAACCCAAAGAAGCCACATACAAATAAGCATTGCTCCATTTTCTTTTGGATCCCAGCCCCAGAACCTTCCCCATGACTGATCTGCCCAGATACCGCCTAAAATTGTCCCTAAGACTGTAAAGAAAAGAGCAAATAGAACAGAGCCATGCATATTCTTTAATGTGTCTTTAATATCAAAGGACACATCAGATCTTTGATATTTGATGTACTTTTGAAATAGATAGACATGAGCAAGTATGCTTGAAACAAATGCGCAACCGTATCCAATGGTGATTGTTACTACGTGAGTTGCTAACCAAAAGTTAGTGTCTAAAACAGCGGCCAGCATTCCCATACTATCGCCGTCTTTTTCATAACCAAAGCTAACAAATAGTAAAATCGTTCCGAGTGTTGTACCAACAAATGTTCCAAGTCCATCTTTTCTCTTTCTTTCTATTAAAATAGCGCCAAAGATACATATAAAGGCAACAAAGATGATAGATTCATAGAGGGTTGTTACAGGTGGACGATCCATTATGATACATCTTAAAGTTAGATTTAACCCATGAAGAACGCCGCCAAAACTCATTAGTGCGAAAGAAACTTTTTCTAAGATCTTTTTCCAAAATAACCAGCTAAAACAAAGAAGTAGGAAGGCCAGGATGTATAATGTTACTGATTTTGTAAAAAGATCCCATTTGCTGTAGTTAAACTCCCAGTCAAGCTTTTTAGAGTTAACGACTTGCTTGCTAAGCTCTTTTGAGCTCTCATATACTGATAAACTGAACTCTTCAAACGCATCAATATCTTTTGCCATATAGGCCGTGTACATTTTCGCCCACTTCTCGAAGTATTTTGCTGTCAAAGGATTGCCGTGTCCTCCTTGTACTGTTTGCCAAGGAGAATGCCATTCACTATCAATTTTATTTCCCACTTGTGGAGGTACGATTCTAAATATCTTAGTGTAAGTATCAGATGCAACAACTTCTAGGCTACGACCAAGAGCTAAAAGCGCATGTTCTTGTGGTGCGAATCCATTTGTGTTTTCATAAATTTTTCCAGCAAGTTTTTCAAAAATTGCTTTTCTTTTTAAAACTTGTAAGTAAGTCAATGAAGTACCAAAAGGAAGATCAAGCTTCTGAGCATAATCTTTTGAAGGGATTTTAAACTGTGGAATTATTAGTGAAACTGAACGTGAAATTTCAAATATTGTCGAAACTTTATAATAAAGTTCAAAAATTTGTTGTTGTGTAGGGGATCTCAGTTTCTTTTCTATGTTTGAGATTTCTGAGATAAGTTTACTTTCATTATTAATGGCAGTAGAGACTTCAATGAAAGTGTAATTATGAGTTTTATCTGCAGTAAGACTTAGGGCCTTTACAGTATCTGAGTTTCTAATCTTGAATATTCTTCTTTTGTAAGCGACATTTGGATCAAAAATAAGTTCGGCCAACCACTCGATAGCACTAAGCTCTTTTAGCTTAGATTTTTCATAAACCATCAGAAGGTTAGTCCTTGCAAATGTGTCTAGAGGCTTAACTCTTCCTTCATGTAAAATCGGTATTTTTCCAAAGCTCTCCATTGCTAGATTTACTTTTGAAAAACTATTGAAAGATAATAATAGAAGTATAGCTGCTGTTATATATTTCATTCTGTTCTCTTAGTGAAAAGTTTCTTAGAGTTTAAAAGCAGGTGAATGAGCAGTCCTATACAAATAATGATACTTGAAATATACGGAAACATTCTTCCTATATTTTTAACTGTTGCAAGTATAGTTGTTTGTGAACCGTCCTGTTCGATGAATGAGGATTGATAAAAAGTGTAACCTTTATATCTTAGAGGCTCATTCATTTGAATCACTGTTCTTTGTTTTAACTTTCCATCTTTTAATCTGACTACAGACTTATAGCTCTTGGCCATAGAGGTTGCTGCGTACATTTGTTTATCAAAATCAATAAGCTCAATTTCAAAAGGAAGTCTATAGCGTTTATGTCTAAGTTCTATTTTGTAAATCTTATTATTTGCCTTAATTGTTTGAGCGACAGGCATGTACTCTACATTTAAATATTTTCCGTCGTTATCTGAGCCGTCAATTTGTATAAGCATTCCCGCTCTATTGTCACCATCTTCTATTTCTAATTCTTTTTCAGAAAGTTCGAATCTCTTTGCAAAGCCTTGAAAACTCTCGTCAACTTCTTTAGTGATTGGAAGAATGTTACAATTTCTACAGTAATCTAATATAGTTATTTTAAATGGAATTTCATCTATAGAAATACTATTACCTTTTTTTAAATACCCTTGAGAAAAAGCATAGGTGATATCTTCATCTTTTGGGCTTGTATCAATAATCGCAACTTCTAATTTATGATAGTCTTTGAAAAAATTAACAGATTGACCTTCAGGGATTACCATATTTCCTTCAAAACTAAATAGACCAGTTAAAAGTCCTCCAGTTAGTAAAAGAAAAGAACCGAGGTGAGTGATGGCAATTCCTGAATTTTTGATTGTCAGAGGGGTTTTATAGATAAGTTTTGATAATAATCCTACAAAGATTACACCCATTGTAATCGCACCACCTGGCATTGGTAGAAAGCCTCCAAGTAGAATAATAAATGATGAAAAATATCTTTCTTGTGCTTGGTAAAGACCAATATCTTTTTGAGCAATAGTCCCTACGAAGAGAAGAACTATTAGCCATAGTGTCGCCCAGAAAAAAATCCTAGTATCTGATAAAGATTTTAAAAACTTATTTACTTTCATAAATCCCTTTTATGAATTCGAGAAAAAGATCTCTCTGATTATCTAGAACATCTTTATGTCCCGTGGCCTTTACGTAAATAGTTTTTCCCTTATTCATAATAAAAGCTGCAAGAATTGATTTATCTTGATTAGTGATTTGTGTGAATTGAAAAATACCTAATTTTCCTGTGATCTTCTCGAGAGTGCTTTCGATTGTTTTTTTGTCACTTTGTTCAAGTCCAATCTGACCTCTCCATCTATTTAGGTTTGGTGTTATACCACCACCGTCACCTGCGAGAATGATGATAGAAAGCTCCGCTTTTTTATCACCAATGCTCGGGAGGTCATAACTTCCTATTCTTATACTATTCGTTTCTTTTTCTTTCCACTGTTGTGGTGCGCTCCATTTTAGAGAGCTGTCATTTTCTTTTTGAATTCCTTCTGCATTGGCACTCATTTGTGTAGTTGATGATATTTCTTTTTTACTCCTATAGACTTCATAACTTAAATCTTCCTTAAGGCAAGATGAAGTAAAGATAGTAGTAATTATTAAAATGAATATTTTCACAAGAAATCCTATAAAAGTTCTGATTTTTGAACTATGTTTTTTTCGATTTTGACATTATGACCAATATTTTCAGTTAAAGTATGAGCTACATCATGAAATGAAAAACATTTTGAAATTTAGCTGATATATATCATATATTTATATGGCTTCTACATTTCCATGACAATTACTTTTAGACTATTATGGACCGATAAAATAGTAAAATTATAATAGTTTAATAGATATTTAAAAAGGGATGTTTATGAAAAGAATCTTCTATTTCGTAGCAGTGATGCTGCTCACACTACAGGTCCAGGCATCTGGAAAATTAGACAAACTTTCAAACAAATCAAAGAAATGTATGGAATGTCACCAAAAGACATCGCCTGCTATTGTTGAGATGTGGGGTGCTTCAAAGCACTTTAGAGGAAAGGTTGGATGTTATGAATGTCACCAAGCACAAGCGACCGATAAAGATCAGTTTATGCATCATGGTGAACGTATTTCAATCATCGTTTCTCCTAAAGACTGTTCGAAATGTCACTCACATGAAGTTAAGGAGTTCTCTGAGTCACATCACGCACAAGCTGCGAAGATCTTAGGTTCTCTTGATAATGTTCTTGCTGAAGTTGTTGAAGGTAATAGTGGATTTGTAACACCTGCATTCCCTGAAGGTAACTCTGCAGCAGCTGTAAATGGTTGTTGGCAATGTCATGGTTCTGAGGTGAAGGTTCTTAAAGGCGGAAAGCTTGACCCTGCAACTTGGCCAAATACAGGTATTGGACGACTAAACCCAGATGGTTCACGTGGTTCATGTTCAGCTTGTCACTCAAGACATAAGTTCTCTGTTGAGCAGGCCAGAAACCCTGAAAACTGTGGTAAATGTCACATGGGACCAGATCATCCTCAAATGGAAATCTATAAAGAGTCTAAGCACGGTATTGCTTACTACGCTAATAAAGACAAGATGAATATGGACAATGGTAAATGGATTCCTGGGCAAGATTACAATGCCGCACCAACTTGTGCTACTTGTCACATGTCTGCAACTAAAGATATGCCTGTTACTCACGATGTTGGTTTAAGAATTTCATGGAATAATAGACCAGCGGTTTCAATTAGACCTGAAGTTTCAGATAAGAAGCTAGGTCTTCCTGGACAGCATATTAACTGGAAAACTAGAAGAAAGAACATGAAAAATGTTTGTCTCAGTTGTCACAATGGTAGCTATGTAGACAACTTCTACACTCAGTATGATGCCTTAGTTGAACTTTATAATGAAAAATTTGCTAAGCCAGGTTTAAAGCTTATGGCAGCAGCTCAACCACTTCTTAACCCAGTTAAGTTCTCTAATGAGTTAGACTTTATTTGGTTCGAGATCTGGCACCACGAAGGAAGAAGAGCACGTCATGGTGCGGCCATGATGGGGCCTGACTATACTCACTGGCATGGTACTTATGAAGTTGCAAAGCATTTCTATGCAAAGCTAATTCCTAAGCTTAAGAAACTTGCTAAAGAAGCAATGGCAGACTCTGATGCTAAAGTTCAAAAAGATGGTAAGAATCTTAAGAAAGTAATTGATGAAGTTCTTAATCAAGAAAATCACAAGTGGTTCTTAGGTAAAATGTCTGACAAAGAAAGAGCTAAGAGAAAGAAGAATGCTGAAGACTTTAAGAAAAGGTACGAGAAATAATGAGTGAAGAACATCTCGTTTTAGATGAGCAAATTACTATTACTGATATCTCTCAAGCGGTTAAGGATATGCCCGAAAACAAGGGCTTTATCCTCGCCGATGAAGACAAGGGTGTAAAACCTCAATTCGCAAAAGAGATATCAGCAATCTACCTACTTATGCACTGGCCTTTTATCAATATTGATGGGCCAGTGAATATTGATGAGGAACAAGGGCTCACTACTTCAGGTGTTAGCTTATACGCAGCACTTCTTCCACACGGAAAGAAGTTTGTGGCCGAAATCTTTATGGCCAGTGAAGAAACTCAAAAGTATATGGGGTCTGTAAAGGCCTATTCTGTAGAGTTTCCCCAGAACCATTATCAAGAAGATTATGATGAATGGTTAATGGAAGAGCTTGCCAAAAAAGTTTTAGGCGTTAATCGTGAAAAAGTCTTGGGACATAACTTAGGATAATAATGAAAATAATAAAGAGAATCACTATTGCATTTGTACTCTTGTCCAGTGTTGTTATTGCTGATGATCTTGTTGAGATAGAAAGTAGGGGACTGTCTATAAAGAACTTTCCATGTATGAAATGTCATGGAGATTTCACTCATGATAAGATTAATGAATTACCTCTAGCTACTCCACATGAAAGATTAGAATTTAAGCACCATGATAATATTAAGAATTGTTATTCTTGCCATGATAAAGGTGATCGAAATCAATTAGTTCTTCATACTGGGGAGAAAATTGGATTTGATCAAAGTTATCGCCAGTGCTTCCAGTGTCATGGTGAAAAAAAGCGTGATTGGGAACTTGGGATTCATGGGAAAATGGTAGGGAGTTGGAGCGGTAAAAAGTATAAGTCTACTTGTACAAGTTGTCATAACCCACACAAACCAAAATTTAGACTCATGAAGGCTGATCCTGGACCAGTTCATCCGCAGGGAAAGAAGCATAATGGGGGAGGTCACTAATGAGTGATGACAAGAAAAGTGATAATAGAATTGAGCATATTTTTACTAATGCTTTAAATAAAAAGATTAAGAGAAGATCTTTTATAACTACGGCCCTTGGTACCTCTGCAATAACTGTTGCACCTGTTAAGAGTGTCAACGCTTTCTCTTTTGAGAAGTTCTTTCAAAAGCATTATAAAGAACTCACTCCTAAGCAAAAAGAGAAAGCATTTAAAAGAATTGCTAAAGAAACTAAGGCCAAGTATGGAGTTGATGTCAATGTCGGTGATCACTTACCGCTAGATGGTGTTAAGTATGCATACTGTCTAAACCTCTCTACATGTAATGGAAGTAGAAAATGTGTAACAGCTTGTGCTGAAGAAAACAATATTCCAAAAGAGATTGGAAGTTATATACGTGTTTTAGAGATGCCTATTGGAACAATGAACCCTGAAAAAGGTTCTCTATTCTATGAAGGTGAATCTGTTCCAAAAGATGGGAAATACTATTTACCTGTTCAATGTAATCACTGTGATAATTCTCCATGTACTAAAGTTTGTCCAGTTGAAGCAACTTGGAAAGAGAAAGATGGAATTGTTGTTGTTGATTACGATTGGTGTATTGGCTGTAGATACTGTCAGACAGCTTGTCCGTATGAAGCGAGACACTTTAATTTCAAAGAACCTACAATTGATAGAGCTAAGATTAATACAGAGCAATCATATCTAAGTAATAGAATAAGACCAAAAGGTGTTATGGAAAAATGTACTTTCTGTTTACATCGCTCAAGAAGTGGACAATATCCTGCTTGTTTAGAGGCATGTCCAACAGGAGCACGTAAGTTTGGTAATATCTTAGACCCTGAAAGTGAAGTTAATCAAATCTTTAAGAATAAGAGAGTCTTTGTTCTAAAAGAAGAGCTTAATACACTTCCTCAGTTTTTCTACTACTTTGATTAAAGGGAAAGTTATGATTGAGTATTTAAATTTTTGGAAACGAATGTTAATAGCTGCCTTTAGTGGTGGCAAGATTTTTAAAATATGGATTGGTAGTTTATTTGTTACTTGTTTAATAGGTCTATTTTTCTATATTCGACAACTTGAGTATGGACTCGTTGTGACAAATTTATCTGATGAAGTTAGTTGGGGTGCATATATAGCAAACTTTACTTTCTTGGTTGGTGTTGCTGCTGCTGCTGTTCTTCTAGTTGTTCCGGCCTATGTTTTTAAAGTTAAGGCAGTAAAAGAAGTTGTTATAATTGGAGAGCTTCTCGCTCTATCTGCAATTATCATGTGTATGATGTTTATTATGGTTGATATGGGCAGACCTGATCGTTTCTGGCATGTTATTCCATTCATAGGACGACTCAATTTCCCGCAGTCTATTCTGGCATGGGATGTTATAGTTCTTAATGGTTACCTCGTTCTTAATATGCACATACCTGGTTATCTTCTTTATAAATACTATAAGAATCAGAAACCAACTGAGAATTATTACAAGCCCTTTGTTTTTATCTCAATCTTTTGGGCCGTATCTATCCATACAGTAACCGCATTTCTATATAGTGGACTTGGTGGACGAGCATTTTGGAACACAGCGATTTTAGCTCCTCGTTTTTTGATTAGTGCCTTTGCTGGAGGTCCAGCTCTTCTTATTCTCGTCTTCTTTGCGATTAATAAGTACTATGACCATATGAAGGTTAAGGAATCTGTATTTGAATTATTAAAGAATATTGCACGTGTTGCGTATCCGCTAAATTTATTTCTTCTTTTTTGTGAAGTATTTAAAGAATTCTATACTGACAGTGCTCACGTTGCATCTGCTCAGTATCTCTTTACTGGTCTTCACGGACATAATCTATTGGTTCCTTATATCTGGTCGGCGATAGCTTTTGGAGTTTGGACAACTTATGTGTTCCTAAGTCCAAAGCACTCTAATAACTATAAGGTACTTATTCCTACATGTGCTATCGGTTTTGTTGGGATTTGGATTGAAAAAGGAATGGGACTTATTATACCTGGTTTTGTTCCTTCACCACTTGGAACTATTGTTGAATACACTCCATCAGTGGGAGAGTTCTTCGTTTGCCTAGGAATATGGGCCACAGGAGCTTTAGTATTCACACTTATGGCCAAAGCTGCCCTAGATATTTTGTCTGGACAACTTAGAATTAATTCTTAGTTTTATGGATAGGGTTTATTTACTATAGGTATCAACTTGTTATATATCTATAAGATATAAATTATAAAAGGAGTTAATATGTTTGGTTTAGGTACAGGTGAGATGTTTATTATAGGCCTTGCTGTTTTACTCTTATTTGGTGGTAAGAAGATTCCTGAGCTTGCTAAGGGCCTAGGACAAGGAGTGAATAGCTTCAAAAAAGGTCTGAATGATACTGAAAAAAATGACGACAATAAATTAAGCTAGTCTTTATTCATTTGATAAGGTCAAAATGTACTGACCTTATCAAAATTCCTCTTAGGCCTTTTTAAGTAACCCAAATGGCCTAATCGTACTTATTCCTTTAGAGATCCAATCAAGAATTCTAAACATGAACATTGGCTTGCCGTAACACTCTGGTGGAATATCTGCTTTGAGCTTTTCGTGCAGCATAGGTGTTTTAGACCAATGAAGACCGAATTTAATATGGTGGGCAGTGTGATAACCTAAGTTTCCTGTAAGTCTATTATACCAAACAGAATCCACAATATTTCGGCTTGCTTTAACAGGGTCTTGAGTATCTAGACCAGTATGGTGAGAGTAAGTTGCATCGGCCGTTAAAATAAGCGATACAATCATTGGTATCCAAAAAACGAGTAGAGCAGGAATAGGTCTGTAGAAAGTAAGAGCTGTAACTAGAGTAAGTGTAGTTGCTGCCATCCATATGAACTTCTTTAAAATCTTTGGATGCTTCTTACCAACCTTGTAGGCCCTCGCGTAACTTGTAACAGATACTTCTGCCGTATATCTAAGCCTTCCCATTGTTTGGCCTTTTAGATCTTTCCATCTCGACTCATCTTTATGTTGGTCAAGGTAATTTAAGTGATGGCCTAGGTTATGGTGAAGAACCCATGTAAAGCCAAATACACCTGTCTGAAGTCCGTACATAAGTTCTAAAATTCTATTTAAAAGTGGTATCTTAAACGTCTGACAGTGCTGATGATGATGATTCCACGAGCATATATTTCCCTTTGGCCATATACCTAGAAAGAACCAAAATACGAGAAAGCCAATGCTTTGCACATTTAGATAAATGAGAATATCTATTAAAAAGTATGTTGAGATTATTAAAACAGGTAGGCGATCTTCTTTATAATTAAAAACTGTCATATATTTCCATAAATTATTGGGTTGAATAATACTACCTTTAGGATTTCAAAATTCAATGTTTTTTTATATTTAGTAGTTGCTGCTTTAGGACAAAATAATATTAATTTTATGAAAGTTGTAAAATTAATAAAAAAAAGGCCTACATTTCTGTAGGCCTTCTTTGATATTATATATCACACGCGTTTAGCTTCTCGGTGGTTTGAACCAACAAGTTGGTCTTACACCTGAATCATAACCATCAACTCTTGCACAAGTTCCAACTGCGAAGTCAGCATCGCTTACGTCAGTATATGCATCTTTATCACAAATTGCACCACTCCAGTAAGTATCTAGACGACACTGAGGAGCTGGGTGATTGTGGTTTGTAGTTGATACAGTTGAAGTATCAGGTGTATCAAACTTTAATTCAGTAGTTAAATTTCTAAGAGCTCTGAAAAGGTTACCAAGTGAAAGACCTGCCATACCACCTCTTTGACAGATTAGTACTTCAGCTTCACTAGTAAATTTCTCGTTACAAGTCTTAGTTACGATTTCTGGAATGTCCATATTAGCAACGATAGTTGCGTTATCATCATTTTCCATGAACTTTCTTAAACATTTAGATGTTGCGAAATAATCAGACTGACCTTCGTTTGATGCCCATGAAGAACCAAACCATGACTTCTTCTTAGGTTGTCCACCAATGTGGTGACCAATTTCGTGACAGATTACTGTTGCAAATCCATCAACAGTGATTGTTTCGTGTCTTGCTAGACCACCAAACATTGACACTTTCCAAGTATTACCAGTCTGTTGAGCGTAAGCGTTAACAGTTCCGTCTTCCCACTTTCTTTCAACTAGAAGTCTTTTTCCTCTTTCAGCAAAAATTGGTGCATAGATAGCAGATACTTTGTCGATTGTTGAGTTGAACTCTTCTTTCGTCATTCCATTAACATTTTTTGCATCAGCTGGGATATGAAGAGAGTTCTCTTCAACAATTCCACCTTGACCATGTTGATCACAAGCTATTGTTTGTCCACTGAATGCTAGCATAGCAACTAGAGTCGCCAGAATTCCTTTTCTCATTATGTTCCTCCATGAAAACATGATATTTTTTTTCCTGTTCTATTAGTGTTAAGAATTCGTCTAGATTTGTAAAATATTTTTTGCTTATACTTGGCCAATGTAAGAAACTGTTAGGTATTTCACAAGATTACACTTAACTAATTTTTAGTAAGCATTTGTTTTTATTACTATATAAATTAATTTCTTGTGAATTTAGTTCATTGCTAAGTTTCTGTTTTTTTGTTTCCTGGCCTTGTTTTAAAGATAGATCCTGCTGTAAGATATTACTTATTAGGAGCTTTTATGAAGAAAATTATTGTTTTTGTACCGATCGATCATAAAGAAATATTAAAAGAATCTATGTTCAAAGCAGGTGCGGGAAGAATAGGAAATTATGATAGCTGCTGTTTTGAAACTGTGGGTGTAGGCCAGTTTCGTCCCTTAAAAGGGAGCGATGCCTTCATTGGAAGCGTTGGTCTATTAGAGTCAGTCCAGGAAGTTAAGCTTGAAATGGTTTGTCAGGATGAGATTATTAGCTCAGTCATTGGGGCTATGAAACAGTCTCACCCTTATGAAACAATTGCCTATGAAGTCTATTCGATTGAGCAATATTAACTGGTTATGGGTGTGTTTGCGTAAGTTTTGCGTAAGTTGTCCTCTTGTGATATCCTCATTTCATGAAGGATATACCTAGGTTTTACTCTCTTTTGGATTTAGAGACTCCCTTGTTTACAAAGTTGTTTGGAACTCATGTTTCATGTGGATTTCCTAGTCCGGCCGATGATTACTTAGAAGGTAAACTCTCGTTAGACTCTCTGCTTGTTCAAAGACCAAATTCTACATTCTTTGTTAAGGCCGAGGGCCAAAGTATGGAGCCTCTCATTCTTAGTGGCGATCTACTTATTATCGACCGTTCTGTCATGGTTAGAAATGGTGATATTATTCTTGGCATAGTCGATGGAGAGTTTAGTATTAAAAGATTTTTTCGTGACCATGAGAAAGTTATCCTTACTCCTGAAAATGAAAAGTTCAATCCAATTGTAATTAAAGATGAACTACGTTTTGAAGTATGGGGTGTTGTTATTCATATTATTCACTCATTAGTAAGACGTAGCCTGTGAAGAAAGTATTTGCTCTTGTTGATTGTAATAGCTTCTATGTTTCGTGCGAGAGGCTTTTTAATCCCTTGCTTAAAAATCGTCCAGTTGTTGTTCTCTCTAATAACGATGGTTGCGCCGTGGCCCTGTGCCAGAAGGCCAAGGATATTGGAATAAAGAGAGGGGAGCCTTTTTTCAAGTTACAGGACAAGCTCGAAAAGCATAAGGGTGTTGCCTTTTCTTCTAACTATTCTCTATATGGTGATATTTCAAATAGAATTATGAATGTTTTAGGAGGACTTTGTCCTGAGATGGAGATCTATTCAATCGATGAGGCCTTCTTGAATTTATCGGGAATGGAGCACTTGGGTCTAGATGAATATGGTAGAGTATTAAAAACGAAAGTCTTTGAGCAAATCGGCATTCCTGTTAGCGTAGGCATCGCCCATACAAAAGTTCTAGCTAAGGTTGCCAATCATCATGCTAAAAAATCTGCCAAGGCACAGGGAGTGTTGGATCTTACTTGTGAAGAGTATATCGATGAGGCATTAAGGAGAATATCTATTGATGATATTTGGGGCATTGGAAGGCGTTCGGCCGAGAAGTTAAAGCATCTTGGAATCTATACAGGTCTTGATTTTAAAAACTATTCTAATGAAAGAAAGATTCTAAAGCTACTTACCAAAGTTGGTAGACAAGTTCAGGACGAATTACGAGGTATCAATTGCTTTGACTTAGAGTTGTCATTGAAAAAGAAAGAGCAAATTATTTCGTCAAAGTCTTTTGGACACGGAGTAATTTGTAAGCACGAGTTGCGAGAGGCCCTTGCTAATTATATTTCAAGAGCAAGTGAGAAAATGCGAAATCAAAATAGTAGAACGAGGACGCTTACTATATGGCTTACGACAAACCCCTTTTCCGATACTCCTCAGTACTTTAATAAGGCGAGCATGAGTTTTATGGCGCCTACTGGAGATTCAATTTTCTTGATTAGAAAATCCTACGAACTTTTAGATCGAATTTATAAGCCTGGCTTTATCTATAAAAAAGCAGGGGTCTCTCTTAGTTCTCTCGTTGAAAAAGATATGTGCCAGTTAAGCTTTTTTGAGAGAAGTGATAACCTTAAAACAGACGCTCTGATGTCAGTATTAGACCAGATTAATCAAAGAGAAGGTAGAGGAACTATCAAGTCTTTAGCGTGTGGAATCGATCCTCTTTGGACAACTCTATGTAAGAAAAAAAGCTCCCACTACACAACAAGATGGGGCGAGCTTTTAAAGGTTGATTTGGATAAATATAGTAGCTAGAAAGAATTTAGTATCTTCTTTCTTGCATTAGAATCTAGTTTTCCAACTTCTCCTATCCGATTAACGTTTTTTACTTTGATTCCACAAAAACCTAAAATATCTCTTTTAAGTATTTTTGTAGCAGGGTCTCTTTGCAGAAACACTCGATACCAATTAGGAGCATCACTTAGAAGTATTAAATCTGCCGTTTTATTGACTAGAAGTTTTTGTTGTAATGCTTTGCCCTTATGATATTTAAAAGCGAAGTCGGGAAGTAAAACCTTATCAAAGAATCCCTTTAGAAGTGCAGGATAAGTGGACCACCAAATTGGAGAAGTTATAATAATATGATCGGCCCAAAGTATTTTATTTTGAGCATCTTGCAAGTCCTTCTCTAGTGGTGTCTTGTCAGAAAAACCTTTAAAAATTGGATTAAATTCTAGACTCGCTAGATTTATAATCTCGCAGTTCTTTGACGAGCTAAGGTTTGTTTGATGAATTTTATTGGCAATCTGAGAAGTAAAACTTTCTAAGTCTGGATGGCCATTGATGATTAAAGTATTCATATATTCTCCTTTTACTATTTGATTTTAGTGTAAAAAGATATATAAATAAAATGAATATATTTTATATGGAGTATAAAACTTATGAATATAAGAAACTTTGATTTGAACCTACTGGTAGTACTAAATGACTTTAATAAAACTAATAGTATGAGTAAAACAGCAGTGAATCTTGGACTTTCGCAACCTGCTGTAAGCCATGCTTTAAAGAGACTAAGAGAGAGTCTTGGAGATGACTTATTTGTAAGAACAGGAAAGCATTACTCACCGACTGAAAAAGGTAAGGAGTTGTCGGCCTTCGTTGAGTCTCATTTAAGGGATCTAGAGCAAACTCTGTTTAAGAGTTCTGAGTGGAGCCCTCATGAGTCAGATAAGCACTTTACTTTATCAGGAACGTCATATGATTCATTTACTTGGTTTCCAAGTTTAATGCAGTCGCTAAAGCTTGATGCACCAAAAGTAAACATGACTTTTAGAGGTATAGTTATTGAAGAGTTTCTTGAGAGAATGATAAGCTCAGAAGTGGATTTAAGCTTTGCTGGAAATTTGGAAATGATTAATAACTTTACAATCGAAACTCTAGGGGAGAGACACTTTA
This sequence comes from Halobacteriovorax sp. HLS, assembly GCF_004006665.1. Lineage (NCBI taxonomy): Bacteria > Pseudomonadati > Bdellovibrionota > Bacteriovoracia > Bacteriovoracales > Halobacteriovoraceae > Halobacteriovorax > Halobacteriovorax sp. HLS. The sequence goes on along the minus strand of NZ_QOCL01000003.1, from coordinate 699,262 downwards.
GTCTCATAGCGAGTAATTCTTCGAGAAGGTATACCAAGAATATTTCATTAAAAACTTACCTCGAAGCTCAGCATGTACTCTATACTCCAACTGAAAAACCCGGAAGTGATGTAGATAAACTATTAAAGAAAATGGGACATAGGCGTAATATAACAATTCGAACAAGCTATTTGAACTCAATTCCAATGTTAGTAAGCCAAAGAGATTTTCTCTCTATTGTACCAACATTCTTTGCAAAGAAAGTTGCAAAGCTCTATGGGTTAAAGGTTTTAAATGTACCTTTTGAGATACCGGCCTTTAGGCATCAAATGATTTGGCACAAGAGTAAAGATAACTCATCATCACATCTGTGGCTTAGAAATTATATCAAAGATAATTATAAAGATTTTATGCAATAGATTTAAAAGAAAGTGAGAAAAGGAATTCCGACACTCAGTCCCCACATTGTTGCACGAGAGTCATTGTGTTTCCAGTTAATATAGTTGAGCTCTAAAAACCATCCCTTTCCCATTCTTATCCATATATTTTCGTAATCAGTCTTACTAGAAGTTGAAAGAAACATTCCATAAGATGCCGTATAGTTTTCTAGGCCAAAAGCATGCCTGTAAACGACTTCGAAACCTTGCGGAAAGATGAATTGATGCTCTAGGTCATTAAACGAGTCATACTTAAAGGAAAGACCTTGGGCCCCTAATAGAGGAATGAGTTCAACTCGAGAGTCAAAGGCAGTGGCCAGTGTATAAGCAAAGTATATACCTGAATTATTGAATAAAGTTTTGTTGTAAACGAGGGCATCAAAAAAGCGTAAGCTAGAGCTTTCATATAAGTCATACTTTCCATAAATCATTAGTGATGGTGCTAAGGTTCCTTTCTTAGCAGAGTGGGTTTTTGAAGCATCAAGTGAGTATGGACCAAATCCTAGAGCGGTTTTAAGTCGAGGGATTTTCTTAGGTAGTTTTGCGCTTAAAGATACCTTTAAGCTTGATCCAGATTTAGAAAGAAGAGGAATCGATACTTTTGAATTGTCTTGGAGAAAAACTTTTATTGGAGAGTCTGATCCATCTGCAAGTAAGTAATTGGTAGTAACTAAACTTACTACAAGTCTTGGTCTTTCATTGCCAAATCGACCTGTCTTTTCGAGACGACAACCAACACTAAAGTATTCTCCATCAAGCCCAGTAATATTTAAATGAAAAGGTACACATGAATAATCTATATTAGAAGTCGACGTTGAATTTGTCGCTTTCTTTTTCTTGGCAAACATACTGATTCTTTCAATAAGTGCTGCTCCATTATAGATCTCAATATCTTTTGGATAGAAAAGATTTACATAGACTTCGCTGTAGAGGTGATCATTTTTAGATACTGGGATAATATTATGACCTTCATATTTGATGAAGATATCTCCTGACTCTTTTAATCTAAGGCCAATTCGTGCACGAGGAGTAAGAAGATTCTCCTTATCTCTGACCCATTGAACTGAGTCTTTTACGAAGTTGGCCCTGACAAGCTTATTGTGCTTCGATTTCTTTAGCTTAAAATCTCTAAGATTAACTGATGAGCGTCCTTGAGCAATTTCAACAGGACCAATAGTGAAGGAGAAGCTATTGGCGTGTCCTATGGCCGGAATAAAAAAAAGAAAAATTAATAAGAAATATTTCATCTGACAATTATAACAATAGGGCCGATATCTACAGAATAAGGAAAAAAACCATAATTGTCGCAATTACACGACTCTTTTACTAAATATCAATGGTAGCAGTGGGTTTAACCAAACATAGTTTTTAGACTCTACCTTAATTTATTCTCTATTTTGAATACAATCCTATTTTGTGTCCATTTTGTAGGTATATTTACTATTTAAATCGTAATTTGAATGATTTGTATCATGTTTAAGTACATGACAATGCATTAATATATCTCACATAAACGTAAGAAATGGAGACTGATATGCCTATATCTGGTGTTGTTTTAGAAGTTGGTGCTGGCACCGAAAGAGAAGTTGCGAACTCATTCATCGATGTTCGAGGAATTGAAGTTCAACAAATTGGAATAAATCACCTCATTCTAACCACAGATACTGCTAGAGCAGAAGAAGATAGGGCCTTAACTGAGGCCTTAGAGAGATGGCCTGGGGTATTAAGTGCCAAAGTTGTTTTTACTAATATGGAAGACTGTATAGATTAATAAGGATAGTTATGACTTTATCAAGAAGAGATTTTTTAAAAGATATAGCAACAAAGTATGCTATTGCAATGGCCGGAATTAGTTTCTTTCCAGGTCTTATAGCCGCAGATACACATGGCGAAGATATTCTAAATGACCCTACAATGAAATGGGAGAAGGCCCCATGTCGTTTTTGTGGAACTGGCTGTGGAACAATGGTTGGTGTTAAAGACGGTAAGGTCGTTGCAGTTGCAGGGGATAAGCAATCTCCAGTAAATAAAGGCTTTCTATGTGTAAAAGGCTATCACTTGCCTGCAGTTCTCTATGCAAAAGATAGACTAACGAAACCACTTATTAAGAAAAATGGAAAGTTTGAAACTGCGAGTTGGGATGAGGCACTAGATCTTATTGCAAAGAAGTTTAAAGCAGCTGGTCCAAAAAAGAGTGCTATGTACGGTTCTGGACAATGGACTTTACAAGATGGTTATGCCGCTATGAAATTTATGAAAGGTGGAATGGGTTCCAATAACCTTGAAGCAAATGCAAGACTTTGTATGGCCTCAGCAGTTGTTGGTTTCATTACTTCATTTGGTAAAGATGAGCCGATGGGTTGCTATGATGATTTCGAAACAAGTGACAATTATGTTATGTGGGGAAATAATATGGCGGAAATGCACCCCGTTTTATTTTCGAGAATCACAGACTATAAAAGAAATAATCCAAAGGTTAAGATTATTGATTTAGGAACTAGAAGAACTAGAACAACTCAGATGTCTGATATGTATCTTGAGTTCAAGCCTCAATCAGATCTTGCAATTGGAAATGCCATTTGTAATGAAATTATAAAGAATGGTTGGGTTAATGAGAATTTTGTAAAAAAACACACTCTCTTCAAAGAGGGGACTACTAACATTGGTCATGGTCTTGAAGGTGTTAAACCTCCTAAGATAACTGGGACAGTTATCAGCTTCGACAAATTTAAAAGTTATATAAGTAAGTATACTCCTGAATACGCATCAAAAATATCTGGTGTTCCAGCATCTCAAATTAGAGAGTTGGCCAAGATTTATGGCGATAAGAAACAAAAAGTTATGAGTCTATGGTGTATGGGTGTGAATCAACACTCAAGAGGAACGTGGATGAATAATATAATTTATAATATTCATTTGCTTACAGGGAAAATTTCACAGCCAGGTAATAGTCCATTCTCTTTGACTGGACAGCCGTCGGCCTGTGGAACTGTTAGAGAAGTTGGTACCCTTACTCATGGTCTTCCTGGTGGAAGGATTGTAAAAAAAGCTAAACACAGAGCATTTGCTGAAAAAATTTGGGGAGTTCCAGCTGGAACAATTCCAGAGAAACCATCAATGCACACTATGGCCATGTTTAGAAAGTTAAAAGATGGAGATGTTACGGCAATGTGGATTCAAGTTACAAATCCAATGCATACAATTCCTGATAGACAGAAATTTTTGGAAGGAATAAAAAAGAATAAACCATTTATTGTTGTTTCTGATATCTATCCTACAGCAACTACTGAAATCGCTGACGTTATACTTCCTTCAGCGATGTGGGTAGAAAGAGAAGGTTGCTTTGGTAATAGTGAAAGAAGAACGCAGCAATGGAACCAGCTTGTAGAAGCTCCAGGTAAAGCGAGACCTGATTCTTGGCAAATTATTGAAGTGGCAAGAAGAATGGGATATGGAAAACTCTTTCCATGGAAATCTGATAAGGAGCAAGCAGAAGGACTTTATTCAGAGTATAGAAAGTTTACAGTTGGTGTAGGTAAAGATCTTGCTGAGTATTCTCATCTTAAAGAAGCTCGTGGATTGCGATGGCCTGTTGTTGATAAGAAAGAGACAAGGTGGCGCTATAGTGAAGGACATGATCCATACGTTAAAGCGGGAGAAGAGTACTCATTCTACGGTAACAAGAAACATGATAACAAAGCAGTTATTTGGTTTAGACCATTCGAGCCTGCCGCAGAGATACCAACTAATAAATTTCCATTTTGGCTATGTACAGGACGTGTCCTTGAGCACTGGCACTCTGGAACAATGACTAGAAGAGTGAAAGAACTTCATCAGGCAATGCCAGAAGCCTATGTTGAGCTGCACCCAGAAGATGCTAGAGAGTTGGGTATTTCAAATGGTAACGACGTCAGAGTAACTTCTAAAAGAGGTAGCATTGTTTTAAAAGCATCGATTAACGAAAGAGCTGTTCCGCAAAGAGGGTCAGTATTCGTTCCTTTCTTTGATGAAAATAAGATGATCAATAACGTGACTCTAGATAATTATTGTCCTTTATCATTTGAGCCAGATTATAAGAAATGTGCTGTAAGTGTAGAGAAGGCCTAAGCATGAAGATTGCATGGTCGTTTCTCTTTATTTTTTTACTACTAAGCTGCCAAAAGAAAGATACTTCTGAGGCAGCTTCTAACTCTGATGGATTGGTTAAGGCCTCTGATATAAGAATTAGTGGTAAGAATAGGAAGCTTAAAGATAGAAAAGAATATCTGAAAAAAAGACAGCTTAATAGGCTCTATGATGGTGCTCCTCCAACAATACCGCATAGACTTGAGGATGGCTTCAATGACAGAACAAGTTGTATGAATTGTCATCAAATTGGTAAGATGCACGGGCCAAATGTGCTGCATGAAGAGCAAATGAACTGTACACAGTGTCACGTAAGAGCTACAGTTGATACCGTGTTTAGGCCAAGTAACTTTAAAAAGTACTTCGCTCACCCTGAGATAGACAGAGCGAACCCTATCGGGCCTCCGTATATTCCGCACAGAATACAAGATCGTAAAAACTGTGCTATTTGTCATATAGATAATGGGGCAAGGGAAGAGTTGGTGCCAAGGCATGGAAATTTGATGAATTGTACACAATGTCATGTGCAACTTCAGCAAAAGCGCAACGATTTTATTTACGATAAAAAGAGAGCTTCAACTCTCGATTAAAATTTAGTTATTTCTTATCTTGAGAAACCTACGGAAACTTCTAAGGACTTAAGACGATACGGCACATTTGGAAACGAATGTGTCTCCCACTTGGAGAGAAATATGATTAGTGTTAAAGCTGCTGACCAAATGGTTAGAGAGCATGCGTTTAAATTATCAACTGAACTGGTTTCCGTTAATGAGCTTCATGGCCGTATTCTGGCCCAAGACCTCTATGCAACAAGAGAACAGCCGCCATTTGATAGGGTCGCAATGGATGGAATTGCGATATCTTTTTCATCTAACTCAAAGCGAAGTTATAAACTAAATGGAATTCAAAAGGCCGGAATGAAGGCCCTTCGTTTAGAGTCTGAAGATGATGCAATAGAAGTTATGACTGGAGCAGTTTTACCTGAAAACTGTAATTGTGTAATTCCATATGAGAATTGTGACTTACAAAATGGTAAAGTCACGATTAAAGATGGAATGAATTTTTCTCTAAATGACAATATTCATGGACGTGGTAGCGATTACCAAAAAGGATCATTACTTCTTACAAGTGGAGTTATCCTTAATAGTCCTAAAATAGCTATAATAGCATCACAGGGACTTAGTGAAGTCGCCGTTAAGAAGTTTCCTAAAGTTGCAATTGTAAGTACAGGAGATGAACTTATTGAACCAGGTCTTACTTGTGAACCTTGGCAAATATGGAAATCAAATCCATATGGAATTGAGAGCTCGCTAAATGAGCAAGGAATTCCTAGTAGTCAAATATCTAAGTTTCATCTCTTAGACGATGAAGTTGAAGTTTTCTCTAAGCTGAAGAGTATTATTGATAATCATGAAATTATTATTCTCTCAGGTGGCGTTTCAATGGGTAAGTTTGATTTTGTTCATACTGTAATGAATGATCTCGCTGCAGAGGTCGTTTTTCATAAAATTAAGCAAAAACCTGGTAAGCCACTTCTATTTGCAAAAGGTAGTGCAGGGCAATGTATTTTCGGATTGCCCGGTAATCCTGTTTCAGCTTTAGTTTGTATGCGAAGGTATGTTGTTCCTTCACTGGAGAGCTCTTTTGGAATAAGTTCTAAGAAATTATACGCTAAGTTAGCAGTTGATATTACTTTTAAAAAAGACTTTGCACTCTTTAGTGCTGTAGATATTGAGATCTCAAATTCTGGACAACTGATTGCTACACCTGTGCGCTCAAATGGATCTGGGGATTTCGCGAGTCTCGCAACAAGTGATGGCTTTTTGGAATTGCCCGAAGATGCTCAAACTTATTTAAATGGTGAGGTCTTTGCCTTTCACCCTTGGACTAGATACTAATGAAACAATCAAGAACTAAGCTTGTAGATCAGCATGGCCGTCATATACATAAACTAAGACTTGCTCTTTTAGATGCTTGCAACTTTAGATGTATTTACTGTATGCCAGATGATCCTAAGTTTATGCATAAGAAAAATCTTCTTAGCTCCCAGGAGCTCATTTCTCTAGCAACTCACTTAGTTGATCTAGGGATTGATGAAATTCGTCTTACTGGTGGAGAGCCGACTCTAAGGTCTGATCTATTAGAAATTATAAGAGGTTTAGATAAATTAAACCTCTCAAAACTCGGGCTAACGACAAATGGTCAACACATGGCCAAGTTACTTCCTGAACTTAAAAATACTACCTGTAAGCACCTTAACTTTAGTTTAGACAGTTTAAATAAAGTGGGCTTTCAAAAGATGACTGGATCTCCCCACCTAGAAAAAGTTTTAGAATCTATTTTTATGGCCAAGGAGCTTGGTTTTAATGTGAAGATTAATGCTGTTTTAATGAAAGGTTTTAATGACAAAGAAATTGAAGACTTTATTGATTTTTCTGGACGCTACGATATTGAAGTTAGATTTTTGGAACTGATGAGAATTGGTGAAGCAAGAGAGAGCTTTGAGAAGAAGTTTGTAAGTGCAGATGAAATAATCGAAAGATTGAAGAAATTCTCAAGTATAACTCCAATATCTCTTCCGATTGACTCTACTTCTTTTAATTTCACTCTAAGTAATGGTGCAAATATCGGAATTATTGCTTCTGAGTCGAAACCTTTCTGTACAGGTTGTTCAAGACTTAGACTTTCTGCTGATGCCATTTTACGACCTTGTTTAATGATGAATGAGGGATATTCTTTAAGAGGTAAAGATAGAAATGAGATCAGTGATCTTCTTCATAAGACTATGTCTTTAAAACCAATAGAGAGAATTTATGATGTCTCTCAACCAATGAATCAAATTGGAGGATAGTGATGTCTCATTTTACTCATATAAATGAAGCAGGGGAACCTTGTATGGTTGATGTTTCAGACAAAACGATAACAAGTAGAACTGCTGTTGCTCGTAGCGAAGTTTGGCTTCCAAAAGTTATTCGTGATCAGTTTTGTGATGGCGATATCATTTCCAAAAAAGGACCAGTATTTCAAACGGCGATCATCGCCGCCACTATGGGACTGAAGAAAACGAGTGAACTCATTCCTTTTTGTCATCAGATTAATATTGAAGGTTCTAAAGTAGATATAGAACTAGTCGGAGAGTGTGCGGTTATTGAGTGTCTTTGTAAAACATCCGGTAAGACTGGAGTTGAAATGGAGGCCCTTATGGGAGCGCAAATTGCTGCACTCACTATATATGATATGTGTAAGGCCTTTGGACATGAGATGAAAATTCAAAATTGTCATTTAGTAAAGAAAACAGGTGGTAAGAGTGACTTTCAAAAATAACTATCTGATTCATCCTTTTGAAATTTGTGTTTGTGGATACTCTGGAAGTGGAAAGACTACACTTATCTCAAAAATGATTACTGAATTATCAAAATCTAGGAGAGTCGGCTATATTAAGCATGATGCTCATCGCTTTGAGATGGATAAAGAGGGAAAAGACACCTACATTGCCAAGAAGTCGGGAGCGTTCCAAGTATCAATTAACTCAGATACAGAATTTGCCTTCATTAGTAACCCTATTGAAGATAGATTCTTTTTGAAAAACCTATATCTTGATTGCGATACAGTTATTATTGAAGGCCATAAGTTGAGCTTACTGAGAAAAGTTTTCATTTACACAGGCAGTGATGAAGATAGAGCTCTTTTACAAGAATATCGCTCAAATGAATCTCTGTCATTGCTTGCAGTTGTAGGATTAAGTAATGATAGACCTATTGAAATAGGTGATCTTCCTTATTTTCACCGGGATGACCTATCTGGAATATTAAATTTCTTATCAAACTTCTTTGCAGAAATTATTGAAAATACACCAGTGTATGGACTTGTTCTTGGGGGAGGAAAATCAACTCGTATGGGTAGCGATAAGGGCAAGTTGGTTTATCATGGAAAATCTCAAGTTGAGTACCTCTATGAGTTACTCGACTCTAAACTTCAAAAAACCTATATTTCATGTCGAGATAGTCAAAGCGAATATGACTTTAATTTTGAGACGATCAAAGATAAGTTTCTTGATTATGGGCCAACTGGCGGTTTACTAAGTGCCTTTGAATTTAATTCGGATGTAGCATGGCTAGTCGTTGCTTGTGATATGCCTTTCATTAATGATCAGACCATTAATGATCTATTAAAGAGAAGAAACCCTTTTAGGCTTGCTAGCTGTTTTCATAACGACGAAAGAAAATGGCCAGAACCTCTTTGCAGTATCTATGAGCCAAAGGCCAAGGTTCGATTAGGAAATTACCTTCTGCAAGGTAAGCCTTGTCCAAGAAAAGTTTTAATGAACTCTCATATTGAATTACTTACCCCTTTAAATAAGAAATCACTTAATAATATAAATACCCCTAAAGAATATCAGGTAGCATTATCTGAACTTGCAGGAGATTCAAATTGAAATTACAGATGAAATACTTTGCGGCCATTAGAGAGGCCTGTGGCAAGAGTGAAGAGCTTCTTGAGACTAACTCTACTAATACTCACGAACTTTTTGAGGAGCTGACGAATCTCTATGGGCTACAGATAGATAAGAAAAATCTTAAAGTCGCAATCAATGAAGAATATTCCTCTTTTGATGCGAAGTTTAATGAACTTGATATAGTCGCCTTAATTCCACCAGTGGCGGGAGGTTAAAATGTTTGAAATGACCAGTAGAAAAATTACTCATGATGAACTTATTTCTAAAGTTGAAGATGATAAGGCCGGAGCAATTGTATTCTTTGATGGACGTGTAAGAAATCATAACGAAGGACATAAGGTCTCTTCTCTTGAGTATCAAAGTTATGAAGCCATGGCGATTAAAGAAGGACAGAAGATTATTGATGAAGCAAAGGAGCTCTTTGATTTTCATCATGCTTACTGTGTTCATAGAGTTGGGCATTTGCAAATTGGTGATGTAGCAGTTTGGGTTGCTGTAAGTACAAGTCACCGAGAGCTAGCATTTAAGGCCTGTCAATTTATTATTGATGAAGTTAAGGCCAGAGTACCTATTTGGAAAAAAGAGCACTATATCGATAAGTCGCCAGAGTGGGTGGCCTGTCACCAATGTGCTAAACATTCACATGGTAGTGAAACTCATTCCCATCATCATATGGAAGCATAATTTATTATGACTGAAGATCAGCTCTATAGTAGGCAGATATATTTAAAAGAAATTGGAAATAAGGGACAAGACCTTTTAAAGAATAGTCGTGTTCTTATTGTAGGGGCCGGAGGGCTTGGACATCCTGTTGGAACTTATCTTGCTGCTGGCGGAGTTGGGCAGATTACAATTTGTGACTTTGATAAGGTTGAATATAGCAATCTTAATAGACAGGTCTGCTTTACTTGTGAAGATGTCGGAAAGTTTAAATCTTCAGTTTTACAAGAAGCCCTTGTAGCTCAAAATCCTTTCATTCGAGTTGATTCTCTTCGAGAGAAGATTACTCCAGACAATGCCAAGGAGATTTTAGCTGAATTCGATATTGTTGTTGATTGTTGTGACAATTTTTCTACTAAATTTCTTTTGCACGACTGTTGTTGGCTATTAAATAAAGCACTGGTTCAAGCTTCTGTTTACCAATATGAAGGACAATTGCAAGTTTTTGACTATAGAAGTTTAAAACAAGCAAGGGCCTGTCTTCGGTGTTTATGGCCTAAGACTCCTGATAATAACTGTGTCTCTAATTGTCAGCAGTCGGGGATCGTTGGTGCTGTGGTAGGGGTTTTTGGCTCTATGCAGGCCATGGAAGTTATTAAGCTTATTACATCTATTGGCGAGTGCTCAACCAATGGATTTACTCATACAATAAATTTACTTAATCTCGACATGCAAAGAGTTAGATGGTCTAAAAATTCTGACTGCCCACTTTGCAGTGACCATGCACATATCACTTCTATTGATTATGAAAACTATCATGAGCTTAGTCAGTTTGAAGTTCTTAGTCTAAATAGTAAAAACTCAAATATTATTGATATTAGAGAATTAGATGAGTGTAAAACCAAAGATTTTGGCCTTAAAAATTACCCACTTTCAGAATTTGACCAATGGGTCAGTGATCTATCTAAGCAGGAAAGTTATACCTTTGTGTGTGCTAAGGGAAAGAGAAGTCTAGAGTTAGTAAAGAAGTTAACTGCTCAGGGTTATACGTGTAAGTCACTTTACGGTGGTCTTGACGAAAATTAAAACTCATTTTATGCTATAATGAACTATGACTGAATTACATAATAAACAGTGTATTCCTTGTAGTGGCACTGTTGCTCCCTTAAATAAAAATGAAAAAGAAAGATTGAAGTCGCTCATTCATGGGAGTTGGTATTTCTCTAATCAATTTACTCATTTAAAAAGGGAAATTGAGACGAAGGATTTTAATTCTAGCATGGAGATTGCAAAAGCAATCGCACAGCTAGCACATGAACAGTGGCATCATCCTGTACTGACCATAGGCTTTGGTAAGCTAGATGTAGAAATATGGACTCATAAGATTTCTGAACTAGTTGAAAGCGATTTTGTTTTCGCCTCTAAGGTAGATAAAATTGTTGAGGGGTTTAATGAAGTATAGCTTTATTTTTCTTGTCATTTTTTTATTCAATAGTAACTTGTTAGCGCAAGATGATCTGCTCTCACCACAAGATATGATTAAAAAATATGAAAGAATGTTTGAGAAGATGCTTGATGATGTTAATGATTTTGACCATGATCAATTTGGAGAGTACGAAAGACTCTTTGAGAAGAATTTCTTTAATCAGTTGAGACAGCTCGACCAGATGCATCTTTCAAGTTCACTCTATGAATGGAAAGAACTAGATGATAGTAGAGAACTTGTTATAAATGGAGTTTTTGCCGATGATGGCAAAACTAATTTCGAAGTTAAAAACAAGCAGTTGATGATCAAGGGGTCCTTAGAGTCTAAGAAGAGTTCACAGTACACTAAACGCTACATTCAGTTGAGTATTCCTACTCCTAGTGATTGTGATGAGACAAAAATAAGTTTTAAGACGCGTGATGGTAAAACGATTCTCTCATTTCCAAAAATTGGAAAAAAGTTAGTTCCTCTCAAAAAATCGCCATCAGTTCCTGTCATTTGATATAAATTTTGACACCTCATGTGCTGAGTACCTGTAACTTCCTTTTTGTTGAACTTTAGTAGTATTTCTCATACTATCAGACTAACCACTTATATCATTAATTGGAGTTTCAATGAAATACTTGTTTTTTATAGCACTTTTAATTATCACAAGCTGTGGTCCAAACGAAATTTTCGCACCGTCGCAACCTGTGGCCGAGGTTTCTAAGACTGCGCCAACTGATACATCTTATAAAGCGCCTTCATCTCTCGTTATTGATTCTCATACAATTACCAATGAATTTGAGCTTAATGAGATTCCTTTTAGTTCATCCCTTATTCAAGATATGTCTAAAGTGCAAGTAGATGAGAATAGTTATTATATGCAAAAAAGAAATACCTTATTTCAATTTAGCTACGTTAAGGACTTTAGAATAAAGATGTCTGGTGGAAAAATAGTACAAGATACTAGCAATAGCACTAATAATCTAGTTCTAGGGAACTCTATCTTTAAAGTTCAGTCAATTGATTTGACAACAGGTAAAGTTACACACTCTCAGATTTTTGATAATCACTTCAATGGGAATAGCTTCTTACCAACTAAAGATGGTGAGTACTGGACAATCATTAGTATGGATCTTGATGAACATATTTCAATCATAGTTTATAAGAAAATGTCTGTGTCAACAAATTGTCCATTTAAGAAAACTACTTGTTCTTCTGAAACTGGTGATTATGCAATTGGTGTTCTCAATGCAAATGTAAGAGACTTGTCTTACTTTGCCAGCTTTAAAGGTTCATTTAATAGGGCCTTTTATAATAGGGCATCAGTTTATTTACATAGTGTTAAAAATAATAGCCTAAATCTTTCAAAGTTTGGTTTAGCGTCTAAGCTTTTGACTAGTCAGAGCGTTCCTCTTCATGCAAATGCAAAAGATCGACTGGGTAAGGTTCTTTTTCATAAAGATAGTTTTTATGTAAGTGGTTTATGGTCTGATAATAAATCTGAAAACCTATTAGAACTTATGAAGTTTGACCTTGATCTTAGCGAAAACCCTTCAATTGCATTTGATAATGCAACTTCTGGCCCTGATGGAAATATTGATGTTGTTGGTGGTGATAAGTATGTAATGTCTATTGCGAGGTTGAGTTCAATGAATGATGATCTTCTTTTTGTAACTAGCGAGTACTCTATGAGCGAAAATAAGAGATTCTATGACACTTATTTAGTTGATAGTAATAGTGGTGAGCTTGCGAGTTACTTTAATGGTAAAAAGCCTCTGCAGCGACCATTTGTTGAAAATGAGCTATTCTTCAACGACGATAATCATATTTACTATCTTAGTAATGATAATAATGGTCTTTCTTTAGAGAGCGTTAATAAGGGCGGAGTTTCATCTCTAGTTAATGGTGCGCAAACGGCTAGAATTAACTTTGATAGAAAGTTTGTAAAACCTAAAATTAAATTTTTTAATATTGTGAATGGAGTTGCAAGTATCATTATTCATGATGAGGGGAAGAATTATCTTAAGAGATTTAATATCCACTAATTTTTCTATCAACTCTTAACCTGCAACAATAATGCTCATATATGTGGAATCCACACTAAGTGGATTCTGATATGAGTGGTGAACATCTCCTGGAAATGCTAGTAGGTCATTCTTCTTTAAATGATACTTCTCTCCATTAAATCTTACGATAACTTCTCCTGAAATAACCGTCATATATTCTCTTGTACCATTTAGGTGAGGGGTACCTTTAAAAGTTTCATTTCTCTTTAAACTAACTCGATCTATATCTAAATCTTTAATAGTATCTGGAAGTATCTTAGTAATAAATGCTGGGCCTTTAATTTCTTTTGGCAGGTCATCTTCTTTTATAAGTACAGTTGAGGGCCTTGGGGCCGAGACAAGTAAATCGATACTGACATTTAGAGAGTTTGCTAGTTTAATTATATTGGACAGGGAAGGATTCCCTTCGCCCGATTCTATATTAGTAAGGGTCGTTCTTGGCAGTCCTGCAAGCTTAGCAAGTTGGGCCTGAGTATAGTTACGCTTTGCACGAAGTGCTTTTACATTTCTTGAAATATACGAGATTGAAGAGTTTAACTCAGGTAATTTCTTCTTCATAAATATCCTTTTGTCGATATATGGGCAATATTGAGAATAAATTTGGCCCTATAATGACCTAATGTCAATATATGGACAATCTAACCAGATTCGCTTGGTCTTGGGCACGTTTAAAGCTATAGTAGTGATACTTATAAAAACTGATAATAAGAAAGGAGTCTACAATGGCACATGAATTACCAAAACTTCCTTGGGCAGATAATGCTCTTGAGCCACACATTACAGCTGAAACAATTAGTTTTCACTATGGAAAGCATCACAATGCTTACGTAACTAAGCTAAACGCTGCAATCCCTGGTACAGAGTATGAATCAATGTCTCTAGAAGATATCATTATGAAGTCTGAGGGTGGACTTTTTAATAATGCAGCTCAAGTTTGGAATCACACTTTTTACTGGAATTGTCTTGCTCCAAATGCAGGTGGTGCAGCGACAGGTGCAATTGCTGATAAGATCAATGCAAAATGGGGATCTTTTGAAAAATTTCAAGAAGACTTCACAAATGCAGCAGCAACAAACTTTGGTTCAGGTTGGACTTGGTTAGTTGAAGATGGTGGAAACCTAGAGATCTTTAACACAGCTAATGCTGATATTCCAATGAAGCACGGTAAGAAAGCACTTCTTACTATTGATGTTTGGGAGCACGCTTACTATGTTGATTATAGAAATGCACGTCCTAACTACATCACAGCATTTTGGAATCTTGTAAACTGGGATTTCGTAAACTCAAATCTTTAAGTTTTATTTTTGATCGGGGCCAAAGCAATTGCTTTGGCCCTTTTTTTTTGAAGGAAGATATGAAATCAACATACTTTAACAGACCTCTTGAATTTGCAATTGATATTGAAGGTGATGAATGGTCACAAGGTGATTCCTTAAAAGGAAGTGTCAAAGTTAAAAATCACTCTGACGAAAACTTTGACCTTTCTAGTTATGGCATTTTCCTATGTAAAGGAAATGCAAAGAAAATAAAGCTTGCAGATCCTAAAGGCCTTGAAGTTGTTAGTCATCTTCTTTTTACAAATTATGAAAATAACCAATTTGATTTTGAGCTTGATCAGAATTGTCTTATTACAGAAAAGTCCACTGGAATGTACTTAGTTTGTGCACCTAAGGATGATTTATTATCAGGACAGCATCTTATCTTACAAGTGCGACCATCCCAGAAGTTTTCTAAAATAGTTGAGATTTTAGAGAACTTTCTTAGATTTCAAACTAAATCTATAAAGTCTAAAAAAGATACACTAGAATACACTTTAAATATCCCCGCTAATAAAGAATATAGCTCTATTTCGTCTTTTAAATTAAGCATGAGCTTATCTGCAAATGATCTTCAACTTAATTATCAATTTAAAATTAAGAAGCTTGTTTATGAAAATTCTATGACTACAACTAAGGATGAAGTAAAGAAGTTTGATTTTACTTTGTTGCCTTCACAGTACTTAATCTATGGAGAGTCAATCGATCAAGATAAGCTCCTAACTCACTTTAACTCTGTTTTAGATGAAGTTAAACTAAGACCAGTAGTCTAATGTTCAAAGTATTTGCTTCTATCTATTCATTTTTGATCCTCTTTTATTTTATGAGTGCGGATTTCTATTCTCATTCCGAAAGGAGAGTATTGCTAGGATTTATGGTTATTGGAGCTGTTGTGGCCCTCTTTATTGGGCCATCTATTTCTAAGAAAAAAAGCAAGCAACAAAAGGTACAAGTTGATATAGAGCCGTGGAAAATAGGTGACGAATTTCATAATGACTTTTCTAAAGTAGGTTCAGCTGAGGACTATAAAGATCTAGAAAGACGAAATATTGTCCCCTTAGATCTTGGAGCAGATCCAATTAAAAGTGCTAACGCACAATTAGACAAAGATCTTCGTGCTATTGGTTTAGATGAACAAAATTCGAAACTCCCTAAGAAAGAGGACTAACTCTCTTAGGGATAAATTAGTTTAGACATGTGCTTCAGCTGCATTTTGAGTGTGGCTTCTAATTTTTCTAAGGGCCACAATCATATCTGAATAAGTCAAAGCAGAAAGAGCGTCATATGTACCAGAGGATACTCTTTTTAAATGATTTGTTCTTATGACTTCCGCTCTAAGTCGTAACTCTTCAGAAGTTCTCTGAATGACGGCCTTATCAACAGTATTAGAAAGGATTTGTTTTGAAACTAAGTCATAGTAAGATTTGACACTATTGAAGAAGTCTTCAAAATCTACCTTTGCATCGTCTTTTAAAATATCTTTAATAGGTGTTCTTTCCGTGTAACTTACAAGTCTATCAATATAATCAGAGATACTCTCAAGCTCATCGGCCTCTTTAAGAACTGATCTTGCTAATTCTGATTCATGCTCACTTAGAGGACTTACCATAAGTTTTACGATAAACACGGTTATCTCTTTTTGCATATTATCAGTTATATCTTCGTAGTGCTTACACTTGATAATATGTTCTGACATATTTTCACTAGTTGAATTTAAGAAAATTTCCTCGGCCAGTTTATACTGTCTTCCTACGACGTCTCTCATTTTCATGATCTCGGCCTGTGCTTGGGCAAGGGCAGTCGCAGGAATCATTGTGCTTGGATCACCTAGCATGACAAGGTGATGCTGTTCTTTTTGTCCATGATCTGGTGTTATCTTGGTTACAACATTTGCTAGAACATTTAATAGAGGAATGAATAAAATTGTAGCAGTCACATTGAAAATTGTATGACCAGTAGCTATATGAACAGCAATATTTACATATTCACCGGCCTCATTTGTTAAGTTACTTGCTCCCGGAACTACCCAGTCAATAAATGTGACGTAAAGAGGGAAGAAGGCAAAGACGACTATTACACCGAACATATTGAAAATAGCATGGGCCCTTGCCGCTCTTTTGGCCGTGATATTTGCCCCAACACTAGCTAATAAGGCGGTAATTGTTGTTCCGATATTTTCACCGAGAACTAGAGCTGCTGCTGTATGAAATTGTATAACGCCAGTACTTGCTAGAGCGATTGTTATTCCCAGCATTGCAGATGATGACTGAATAACCATTGTTAAAATACAACCAACTACAATACAAGCAAAGTATGAACCGTAGTTCTGCTCTGAAAAGTAGGAGATCATATCTAAAAATTCAGGCATTGACCTAAGAGGCTTAAATGAATCAGACATGATTTTTAGTCCAAAGAAGATCATACCTATTGCAAAGAACATGCGGCCAATTTGTCTGGTCTTATTCGTTTTTCCAAATAAGAGCGGAAAGATACCCATTCCGATGAGAAGTAATCCGTACTTTCCAATCTTTATTGAAATGATCCAGCCTGTGATAGTTGTTCCAATATTTGCACCAAAGATCACACCTATGGCCTGGGCAAGATTCATAAGACCTGCGTTAACAAAGCCAACTACCATAACGGTTGTAACTGAAGAGCTTTGCACGAGCATCGTAACGATAATCCCAACTCCTACTGCAGAAATTCTATTTGTCGTTATTTTACTAATAGTATTTTTAACAACATCTCCTGCAACAGACTGTAGTGATTCAGACATATTCTTCATTCCGTAGAAAAATATTCCAAGCCCGCCTAGAACTGAGTAGATAATCTTAAATGCTTCCATGGTTCTTCCTAATCTTAAATTTTTTGTAGCTTAAACATCATTGGTACATTTGTCAGCAATTTGATGAGATTAATTGCACCAATTTTGAGTGTTTTTATATTTTCTGTTCTGTAATTTAAGAAATCATCGGATAGCAACGCACAAATATTTACCTTAAATTATACTTGCTCTATTAAGGTTATTACTCATTGGACGAAAAGCAGTAAATAAAAGTATATAATGGAGTATTTTATGAGAAGAGAGTTTATCTTCGTATCCCTAGTTGTGGCCTTACTTGAGGTGGCAGCTTTTATTTACTTTAGAAGTCTCTTCTATATTTCTATTGTCTTTGTAGCACCCATTTTATTTATTGGTTACGCTGATATACTGCAAAAGAAGCAATCTATAAGAAGAAACTATCCACTATTTGGAAGAATGAGATATTGGATGGAAGAGCTTAGACCCAAGATTTATCAATACTTCATTGAATCAGATATTGATGGAACTCCTATTAATCGTGTAAAACGCTCCGTTGTTTATCAAAGGGCCAAGAATTCATTGGCAACAAAACCGTATGGAACTCAAGACGATGTATATGCTGAAGGGCATGAGTGGATTAATCATAGTATGTACCCACTAGGACTTGATGAGATTTCTCATGAAGATTTAAGAGTTAATATTGGTGGAAAAGATTGTAAAAGGCCCTACTCCCTAAGTTTACTAAATGTTTCGGCCATGAGTTTTGGAGCTTTGAGCAATACGGCCATCGAGGCCCTAAATAAAGGGGCCAAGCTAGGAAACTTTGCCCATAATACAGGAGAGGGTTCAATTAGTCCGTATCATTTGAAGCATGGTGGAGATCTCATATGGCAAATTGGAACTGGATACTTTGGCTGTAGAACTGAAGATGGAAATTTTGACTCTGAAAAATTCAAAATAAGATCTAGTAGAGAAGAAGTAAAAATGATTGAAATCAAACTGTCTCAAGGTGCGAAGCCAGGTCATGGGGGAATACTTCCAGGTGGTAAGAATACTGAAGAAATTGCTGCTATTCGTGACGTTACTCCGTGGACTACTGTCGAATCTCCGGCCTGTCATAAAGCATTTAAAAATAACTTCGAGCTACTTCACTTTATTAAAAAGCTTCGTAGTCTTTCTGGAGGAAAGCCTATTGGAATTAAGCTGTGCTTTGGTTCTAGACTAGAATTTCACGATCTCTGTCAGCAAATGGTGGAGACAGGAATTAAGCCAGACTTTATCACTATTGATGGTTCTGAAGGTGGAACAGGAGCTGCGCCTGTTGAGTTTTCGGACTCAGTTGGTACTCCTCTTAAAGAAGGACTTATCAAAGTTAATAATATTCTCAGGGGATATGATCTAAGAGATGATTTAAAGATTTTAGCTAGTGGTAAAATTCTAACTGGTTTTGATATTATTAAGGCCATAGCACTTGGTGCTGATGCTTGTTATAGTGCTCGTGGCATGATGCTTGCCCTGGGATGCATTCAGGCCCTGCTATGTAATAATAATAAATGTCCAACAGGTGTTGCTACTCAAGACCCTTCATTGGCCAAAGGGCTTGATCCTGACGATAAGGGTGTACGTGTTGCAAATTATCACAAGAGTACAATTGATAGTGTTCATGAATTACTATGTGCTTCAAAGACACCACATCCAAGTAAACTTAATCGCTCTCATCTGTATCGTAGAATTAGCCCTGTGGAAGTAAAAAGTTATAATGAAATATTTCCAGTTAGAAAGGTTGGTAGTCTACTTAAGAATATGAAAAACAAAGAAAGTGCATGAAAAATATAAAACATAGAGAAGATGAAAAAAAATTTGTTCTTGAAGTAGGTGATGGAGAGTGTGAGCTCTTATATGAATTTAGTTTGGATGGAAAGATGGATATTCAAAGAACCTACACTCCTGACAATTTAAGAGGTCAGGGATTGGCGAAAGTTCTGACAGTGTTTGTTCTAGATTTTGCTCTTGAAAATGGTCTCAAGGTTATTCCAACTTGTTGGTATACGGCCAAGGTTATAGATGAAACACCAAAATACGGGGCACTTCTCTAATGCATAAGTATTTGAATATAGGCATAGGCCACTTAAATTAAAGTATTTAACCTTTTTAGTCGATAATAAACTAAACGAGGGTCGTATTTTGAACAAAATTTTACTAATTGCTCTTATATTTTCGATTAATGTTTTTTCTATTGAAGATACCTATCTTCAAGGGGAAAAATATCAAAATCCTGTAAGACAGCAGTCAATCATTGTCTCTGACTCTGGATATTATCCAAACGTTATTCACGCTTTTAGTGGCGAAAAGATAAAGCTCTTTATTACATCCACTACCACTAAGCCTAGCTGTTTTACTATGCCAGATAAGAATATATTTTTGCCTGTTAATCAAGGTGAAATTTCTGAAAGTGTTGTGTTCTTTACTAAGCCAGGGGTTCACGAGTTTAACTGTCCTGCCGGTGGAGTGAAGGGAAGAATCGTTGTTCGGGAACATCCTGTAGAGCGACGTGAAAGAATAAAAAGAGAGATCGCTTCAGAGAAGCGTATAAAAATATGGCGTCCTAGAGACGAGTAATTTAAAAGGGTAACAATGTCTTCATCAGTATTTAATGATGCTATTTCTTCTTTTCTTGCTCCGATTGCTGATTTGCTTTCGGATGAGTCTGTTTCTGAGGTTATGATCAATGGGCCACAAGAAATCTTTGTGGAACAAAAAGGGCTTGTTTTCAAAGTTCCAAATACTTTTCACAATGAAGATGCACTTATTTCAGCAATGAGAGCAATTGCTCAATCTGTTGGAAGAGTATTTGATGACGACAATCCGAGACTGGATGCGAGACTTCCAGACGGTTCTAGGATTCATGCAGTTCTACCTCCAATGTCAAAGAATGGTACAACTGTGGCCATTAGAAAATTTTCTCAAGAAAAGTTAACGATTACTGATCTTGTTAAATTTGGTTCTCTTTCAAAAGATGCAGCTAGATTTCTAGATATTTGTATCTATCTTGGTAAGAACTTAATTGTTTCCGGGGGGACAGGTTCTGGTAAAACAACAATGCTTAATGTTCTAGGATCAAGAATTCCAAAAACACAGAGACTTATTATTATTGAAGATGCGGCAGAGCTACAAGTTAAGGCCGAACATGTTGTTAACTTCGAAACAAGAAAAGCAGATCCAACTAAAGGGACAACTGAAGTAACGATTAGAGATCTTGTCATTAGTTCAATGAGACTTAGACCAGATAGAATAATTGTTGGTGAAGTTAGGGGTGAAGAGGCCCTAGATCTTATTCAGGTTATGAATACTGGTCACGATGGAAGTATGGGAACTGTTCATGCTAATAATCCAGAAGATGCTTGTACTAGACTTGAGACACTATGTTTGATGGGAGATACAAAAATACCTCCAGACGCTGTTAGAAAAATGGTTGGTTCAGCAATGCAGATAGTTGTTCAATGTAGTAGATATCATGATGGTGGACGTAGAACCTCCCATATCTCTGAGATAATTGGGCTTGATAATAATGGTAATTATATAAGTAAAGATATTTTCCGTTGGGTACAAACAGGAAAAGATCCTGAAACAGGAAAGTATATTGGTGAGATGGTTCCTTGTAACTACGTTCCAACTTTCTTTGAAGATATAGTTGTTAATAAACTACCATTTCCAAAGAGTAATTTCTTAGCACCTGATTGGCTTAAAGAGTTAAAAAAGGCAGCGGCCTAGAATCAAAGTAAAACAGGGATATATTATCCCTGTTTATTCTAATCTTAAAATTTGTATTGGGTTCTATATATCTACTTCGATTCCATCTTCGTTAATTTCAAAGGTGAAGAAGTCTTTTTCTAACTCAATTGTTTTTTCAACAATTTCTCGCATGTCATTATTATCTAATTCAGGATCGAGATCATAGTCATTTGAGAAACAAGTTACAATTGTAACTGCCATCTTGTAGTCTTCCGGCTTTTGAAAGTCTTCTACTTTGTACTTCAAAAGATAGGACATGCTGAATTTATCTATATCAATATCTACTAACATAAAATTATTATACTCAACTTTTTAAAGAAGAAAATACTTATTTTAAATTTTTATAAAGAATCAACTAATTCTTTACCAAGTAAGAACTCTTGGGCATCTCTACCTGTTAAGTAAGTTTCAGCGTCAAGTCTAATTGTTAGGTAATCAATTTTCCAAAGTAGATTCTCTTTTACGAAATCTCTGTACTCTTTTTGCATCCATTCGTACTTTAAAAAGCTTCTTACCTTACGATGTAGATTTATATCTTTGTACTCATTTAAGTGAACTCTTACAGGATGTACGGTTGTAAGTGTATATTTCTTAACTTGAAATTTTATAGAGAAAATAAGAAGTTCCGCATAAGCTCTTTCTAAATCATCAAGTGAGCTATATTCGATACTACTAAGAAGTCTTGTTTCTAACTCTTTTTCAAGAGTTGAATCTGAATCTGATTTTAGTAAGTCTTGTTTAAATGCTCTTGTTGTTGTCAGTAAATTCTCTAATAATGTGTCATGAAGATTAGTGTTTAACTCATTATTTGAAATTTTTGAAGCCAGCTTAAATAGTAAACTTAACATGTAGCTGGTATGATCATTCTTGTTTTGAATGAATTTAGCTAAGTAGTCTTTTGATTTCTTCTCTAGAATAGATAGATCTTGGTATTTCTTTTTTAGCTGAAGCGCTTTAGCACTATAGCTTCTAATATCGTCTTCTTTAGAAAGGGCAAAGTCAATCGCCTCAATTGCACTATTAGTTAGCAACTTATCTTGCGAAAGCTCTTTTACAGTAGAATGACTTAATTGAGAGTTAGTTACACTTTTGATTAGTATCGACCACTTTTTGTTGTTTGACATTAGTTTATATAACTGAGCATTATCTAGTTTCTTTGTGGCCAAATTCTGTTCTATATCTTCTTTTACTTCATTATAGAAATCGTGAACTGCAACAGGGGACTCAAAGTAGTATCTCTCATTCTTTAATGAAACGTATGCTTCATAATTTTTGACTTCTCTTAAGTAGAACTCAGTCTTGATTCGACTTTTTTGATCTTCATACCAGCGCCAATACACTTCAGAGGCACTTTCTGATGATTTGTGAGGGTAGTTCTGTGATATTAGAAATTGACCATACTTTTGTCTTGCTTTTACAATACCAATTCTCGTATCTAAGAGCTCTTTTAAAACCTTATCTTCAGTTTGCTCTACTTTGTCGTAGAATTCACGCTCACTTGTTTTAAATGCAACTCTCTTCTTTGAATGATTTGCATTATGTTGCCTCTCCATTAGCTTCGCATAGATTAATTGAGAGGCGCCTTTTTTAAAATATTTTTGAATGACTTGAGACTTAAGGTCTGAATACTTTTGAAAATCACCTTCGGCCTGTTTGTATAGTGCCGCTTTCATGGCATCACTTATTTGAGTCTGTTCAACGTATTTTTCAACATCAAAGTTAGTGATGGCTTCTCTTCCAAAGCTCGCGACTGTCCAGGCGACAAGTCTTTTTTGGGACGCCACTGCCGTGGCGCTACAAAAGCTAAGAAGGACTATAAGGATTGTGGCGATTTTCTTCATACTCTTCTCCTCAATGGCCCAGCCTGAAGCTGGGCAAGGTTTAATTATTCTTCACTACCAAAGAGGTAATTTTCATTTTCACTATATCCTGTGTTACCAAACTTATAAGTGAAAACGATTCCAAAAAGGACATCGTTATCTCTGTCTGTTACATAATCTCTATAACGAACTTCTGCTCCAACTGATAGGTTTCTTGTTAGTTCAGTTTTAACTCCTGCTCCAATTTCATGCATCTCATCTTGTATGTAGTTATACTCAACAACCACTGCCGTTGACTCTGATACTTGATATTGTCCACCAACAGTTATTGCAAATTTTGAATTTGGATACTCTGGGTTATTTGAAAAAAGGATTCCTTCAACCCATCCGACAAGACTTCCATCTTCCGTCTCACCAATTAGACCAACACTTGTTCTTCTTTCTTCACCACTATTTAAGTGATTATTTCCTAGTTCGGCATGTGAAAGAGTTAAGAGCCACTGCTCAGTTAACATCTTACTCATTCTGATAGACATCCCATCAATTCTACCAATTTCAAGATCACCGGCCCTTGTCTCAAAAGTCGAGAGCTCTACTTGATCAAATAATCCTAATAGACCTTCTGTAAGATCTACTGTTAGACCAAAGACTTCATCAATTTCTTGTAGATTCGCAAGAGGATTGCTCGCAAACATAGGCATGGCCTGAACATTTTGACCAAATGGGATTGGTTGCTTACCAACAATTATTGCGATTGGAGTTCCACCAACTTCTCTGATTTCGATATAGGCCTCTTCAACAAATTTTTCAACATCGAAATCATCATTGAATTCTACTTTATTATTTTGAAAAAGTTCTTCTAGTTTTCCGGTAAGAACCATTCTTATTTTTTCTTTCCATTCAACTGAAAGAGAAACGTATGATCCATTTAGATTTACACCCGAAGAATCATGCTTTGAATCAACAACATTGGTGTTTATTTCAGCATCATATTCAATTTTAAAATCCTCTCCTAATAGGCCAGCATCATCTTCTTGAGCAAAACTCTGTGCACTTAATGTTAATCCACCTAGCAATAATGGAATGAGTAATTTCTTCTTCACGATGTTCTCCAATCTATAAATTCTAATAAAAATTGTTTGACTGATTTTATCTAAATTAGTGACGCGATGCATTCCGATTGTATTATTTACATACTCTGTTAGCTATAAAGTAATACCTAAGTGTCTAATAATACGTATTAGTGAACTTTTTTACTCAATTAAAATCCTCGGATACCGATAGGTTGAAATAGGTAGAGAGGTCAAAATTGAAATTTTTAAAGTTAATCTTAGTTTTAATACTATGTCAGTCCGTCGCAGCTGAAGATATCGTTTTCAGTGTTAGGTCTCAGCAGTTGAAGGTTGCACCTATTGATGGTCGTGGACACAATGTCTATCTAAACGACAAATTAGTTCACTTCATTCCAGTAACGAGTAGATCTGATATTCGTAGCGCCGCTATGGCCATTTCGGACTATGGCCTAGATGATAAACAAAAGACTAAGTTATTTAATTACCTTAATTCTGATTTTGATAACTCACTAAAAGGGGCTTCAGAAGAAGACCTTCTTAAGGCCTCACTTGAAATAGGTAGAACAGCTCAGAAAATTATTAGCGAAGAGATTAAAGAAGATTGCTTAAAGAATTCTAAAGATATTTCTCAAAAGAAAAAAGCAGCTCCTGCAAAAAAGACCCAAGAAATTTACTGCGAATGTGAGCTTCCTAATAATATGAAGCTTTCAGATGAGGATATATTTAAACTTACTCCAAGTAATGAAGATAAGTATTGGAATGACTTTAGTCTCTTAGGAGAGATTGAAGAGATTTCTTTTGGATTAGATACAACTAATGACAATCACTTACATGGTCTTTGGAGAAATATAGCTTCGCCTGAATTAGATGGAAACGATCGTGGTAGAACTTTTGGAATTAATCTAGACTTTAAGGCAGTAGGCTCTAAAGGTGAGTTGCAAATTTCTTACGAGTCTGAAATTTTCACTCAGATGAGAGAAACTAGTCCAGGTTCGGGTTATTTCTATATTGATGGCGACAATAAGTTCTTGCAAGACCAATTAGAGAGAAATCGTCTAGATTTAAAGTTACTAAGAAATATTGAAGGTACTAATACATACGTTATCTCTGGATTTGAGCTTCAGCAATTAACTGATGATGGTTCTGTAGCAGGTCCTCTTCAAGATGCTTGGCACGGATTATATGAAAATAATAATGTTATTCAATACACTAACCAAGATTTCATGAAAAATGATGTCGATTTAACTCTATATGGTGGAGTGGGTAAGGAATGGTTAAGTGATCTTGGTAATTGGAAGTGTCGTACCAGAGCTGAATTTACTGCGGGAGTTAACGTATTAGACATGGAAGATTCCTTTGTTAAGGCAAGAGGTGAGATTGACTTAAATAGCAATAAGCTCTTTGACGGTGATGAAGACAACCCTTGGTTTATTGTATCAATGTGGGCAGAGGCCTCAGTTGAAAATCAAGGAACTAATCAGCATGGAACGGGAGTAAATGTTAAATTTCCTATAGAGGTTAGTTCTTGGAGAATTGAGCCTTCAATTGGTATGTCTTTAGAGTATGAAAAAGAAGATGCGTACTTTACTCAAAGCCAGTCTCGTAAAATTGAACCTCAAAGTCATATTGGACTCACGATTACGAAAAAATTCTAAACTCTGACTTCTTTATAAGTTCGCTTATGACTTGCAGTAACTCATCGAGAAGTATGTGTCTATTATTTCGAAATTCACCAATATATGATGCTTCTTTCGATGAACCTCTTTGCTTATTCTTATCATCGTAAATATGTATATTGAGAAGTCCACTATCTTTAAAGATATAGTTATAATCTAAGTTATATGATTGAAAACGTATAGAGAACTCACTGCTATTAATCATTCCAATAAATACTGACCCTTCAACTATAAGATTATCTTCTTTACTGGCCTTTAAGTAGGACTCTTTAAGAACTTTACTAGTGACCTTTATCCACTCTTCTCCTTTTAGCTCTCCTTCTTGAGGTGTTGTAATATTTGGAAAGCGGTGAATTTGCTCCTTAGAGCTTTCAAACTGATAGAGCAGGGATTGTTGAATGAGTAGTAGGACCTTTTGCTTAAACTCATCAATTGGAGTTGTAAAAGTATTTCTATCACCCTGTGTGAATGTTATTTTGTTCTCTTTAATTTCTAGAGCTAACTTAGTGTCCGGGAAGTCCCACATTGCACTCATTGTATTAGAAATATTTAAAGCAAAGCATTTGAGATCTTTTAATTGGATGTCGTTTACAAATTGATTAAATTTATCTTCTTTGGATTTAAAGAACTTAAACATTTCTACTTCCTAAATATGTCGAAAAACTCTCACTCATACTTGCTATTTTCCTTGTTTGATAATCGAAAAAGAGCAGGCCTGTTTTAACTCTGGCAACTTCTTGGTTATCAGAAATTCTTGTCAATTGGCAGTATAGATCCATTGCTTTTGAGTTAAAATCTCCAAGATATAAATCCATTCTAATTTCATCTGCTAGATGGGCTTCTGATTTATATATAACCATAGCATCTGTTTGAATTAGACCAATACCATCAACATCAAGCTCACTATGACCAAGGGAGTTTAGCCAGTTCACCCTAAGCTCTTGGGCCAGGCTAAGAACACTATCATTACCTAGATGATTCCCATAGTTCATATGCATTACCATCAATTTAATTGATGTCGTGTATAGATGGGTTTGGGGTAATTTGAACTTAACTCTTTCCATTAATAGAAACCTTGTTGAAATAATCCACCATATTAGGCTATATTAATTCAATGGGCCAAAAAAAAGAACAACGTATAGGTATTTTTGATTCGGGAATAGGAGGATTTTCTATTCTCAAAGAAATTCATAAAAGTGCTCCTCATCTAAAGGCCTACTATATTGCTGACGACGCTTTTGCACCATATGGTAGCAAATCAGCTGATGAGATTATCCAAAGAAGTAAGTATATTGTTGAAGAACTCTTGAAGTTTGACGTAGAGCTCATCGTTGTTGCTTGTAACACTGCTACAGCTTTTGCAATCGATTACTTACGAGATCACTATAGTGTTAGCTTTGTAGGAGTTGAGCCGTTTTTAAATGCTATTGATAAATTTAATTGGACTAGAGAGGATAAATCTTGCGTTATTACTACTGAGTTAATGTCAAAAAGCGTTAGGTTTAATGATTTAAAGCTCAGGTATGATAAATTTAATCAACTGGATTACTTTGTTACTAAGAACCTAGCAACAATAATAGAAAAGTATTTTTCACAGCTTGATAAGCAAGAGCTTATGGCCTCACTCGAAGATGAGTTTTCAATTTTTGATAAATCGGCCTATAAGTATATTATTTTGGGATGTACTCATTATCCACTCATCGGGCGTGAAATCGAGGCCATAACAGGCCTTGCGGTAATCTCTCCATGTCCATATGTGGCCCGTAGGGTCGTTTCCCTCATTGGATTGGACGGCAATGAGACTGCTGAGAGTTCAAGCTTCGAGTTTACTACTACTAAAGCTTCATCTCCTCTGCGCTTTGTGTCCAAAGATTTCTCAAGTTTACCCTAGCAATACTGCTAGGGACTCGTTAAAATTCCTTAAATTTTCTTTAAATTTGGGGGCAATATGTCAAAGATTACAAATATTCATGCAAGACAAATTCTTGATTCAAGAGGAAACCCTACTGTTGAGGTAGACGTATTTACTGAAAAAGGAAATATGGGAAGAGCAGCTGTTCCAAGTGGAGCTTCAACTGGCTCTAGAGAGGCCTTAGAGCTTCGAGATGGAGATAAGAGCTACTTTGTCGGTAAGTCTGTTAGAAATGCCGTTAAAAATGTTAATGAACTCATTAAAACAGTAATTGTTGGAAAAGAGGTTACAGACCAAAGAGGATTAGACCTCGCTATGCTAGAGCTCGATGGAACTGAGAATAAGGCCAAGCTTGGGGCCAATGCAATTTTAGCTGTTTCAATGGCGGCCTGTAGAGCAGCAGCATTAGATGAAGGAAAAGAGTTATACTTATACTTAAGAGAAAACCTCACTATTCCAAATCCTATAAATAAGATGAGTCTTCCAACTCCACTGATGAATATTATCAATGGAGGAGAGCACGCTTCAAATAATTTAGATATTCAAGAGTTCATGATCGTTCCACACTTAAAAAGTAGTTTTGCAGAAAACTTTAGAGCGGGCGTAGAAACATTCCATGCTCTAAAATCAGTACTTAGCTCTAAGAACTACTCTACAAATGTTGGTGATGAAGGTGGATTTGCACCTAACTTAAAAAGTCATGAAGAGGCCATTGATTGCATTCTTACTGCCATAAAAAATGCTGGATATAAGCCTGGTGAAGAGATCTCAATTTCATTAGATGCTGCAGCTAGTGAGTTCTATAAGGATGGAACTTATAAGATGCAAAATAAGGAATATTCTAGCGAAGAAATGGTTAATTACTACTCAGATTTATGTCAAAAGTATCCGATATATTCTATAGAAGATGGTTTAGATGAATCCGACTATAATGGTTGGATACTGATGAATAAAGCTTTAGGTGATAAAATCGCTATTATTGGAGATGACTTATTTGTAACGAATAAAGTGATCTTAAAAGAAGGTATAGAAAAGTCTTGGGCCAACGCAATTTTAGTTAAAGTAAACCAAATTGGATCTTTAACTGAAACTTTTGAGGCAATTGGACTAGCTTTCGAAAATAATTACAAAGCGGTTATTTCTCATCGCTCAGGTGAAACTGGAGATGCATTCATTGCTGATCTCGCTGTAGCTTGTGGGTGTGGACATATAAAGACTGGTTCAGCTTCTAGATCAGATCGTATGGAAAAATACAATCAACTTCTAAGAATTGAAGAGGCCCTTGGCGATAAAGCCATTTATGACTGCGTAAAGTAATCACAAATTAAAGGCCTCAATATAGAGGCCTTTTTTTTAATGAATTACTTTAGAAGAGACTTACAAAGAACATTTAAATTAATTGATCTGTACTTAGTGCAGTCTTTCTTTGTCAGTCTTGCTCTTTGGATTGGACTTCACTATCGTGGTCTCGATCAGGGCATAGAATTCTTTTCAAGCTGTCTTCTTGCTGTTCATTACTTATTTTTCACCAATGCCGCTGGCCAACTTGAAAAAGTAGCATGGAGTTGGCATTTACCAATCCTATTTGTATTTCAAATTGCTTCCTTTATGGGACTGGCCCATAATTTAGGTCTTAACGGACCACTCTTTGTGTCAGTTATGCCTTGTGTGGCAGGAATGTATTACTTCCTTTATCAAGATGGGAGAACCCCGGAAAGAGGTGAGAGAAAGTCTTGGGCCCTGATGGCCATTGGAATGAGCCTCTTTATTATCTCTCAAACTGTTAGCAGTTCTCATTCTTTGAGCATTCAAGAAGGAATGTTCCTGGCCATATTTACAATCTGGTCATTGACCACGGTTTTCTTTGGAAATGAATTCTTTCTTACAGAGAGAAAGAATCTATTTAAAAGAATTAAGTCTGGTCATCAAGAATTTCAAGAAAGTTTTGCTAATAAGGAGAGATACTTCTTTCATGATATTATTAACCAAACTCATGGGATAAATCTCTTTCTCTCATCAAAAATCTCAGATGGAGTTGGTATTAGTGCTCTAGACACAACTCGAATTCATAGTGAAGTTAAGCTGCTACAAAGCTTGATCAAAGATCACTTTGGTTATGGTCATAAAGATCTGCAAGATAGTTATGAATATGTAAAATTTGATTTTGCAAAGATGGGTCTTTTCAATCTAGTTGAAAATTTCTTAGATGCGGATGATATTGTTTGTCACTTTGTTTTCAAAGGAGATATCGCTAGTGATATCTCATTTGAAAGTAGAAATAGAGCTCTCGTTCATTACCCAACTTTTTATCGAGTATTAAATAACCTCATAAAGAATATTTCTGAGCAAAATTCTAAACTCATTGAATTCACTTTCTCCTATGAAGAAGATGGTCTCCATGTAAATATAAAAAATAAGATACTCTCTCTAAAAGATAATCGTGATGAAGTTGAAAAAGATCTTAGTAAGATCATTTTAGAATCAAATGTTTTAGAATTTAAAGAAAGAGGCTCAGGAGTTGGGCTAGAGAGTATTTCAAGTCTTATCCAGCACATAGATGGAGAGTTCAGGTTCTCAATTGAAGGTGAGTTCTGGGTTTCTGAAATCTATTTTCCTAGACCTAATGGGGAAAGCAAATCCATTGCTATATAATCTTGTTTAAAATGGACTAAGAAGTTATCCTATTAGCAAACTAACTTGTGAGCTAATTAATGAAATGGATTTCATCTACAATTATCATACTCGTGTCTGGGCAAAGTTTTGCTAATGACCTAATCTCAAAATCTAATGCAGAAGTTCTAAATAAGAAGAGTTATCAAATTGAACTAGAGGCAGGTTCATGGGCATCTTCGTCGACGGTAGATGTAGATGGTAATGCCGTTGAGTTCTCAGATAATGAAGGTTTTTCAAAGCTAGAGGGAGACTTAAATTTTCGGTATGGTTATTCAAAAAAGCTGGAGCTTAATTTAGGAGCACTTTTTAGACAAGTTAAGTCAACGTCATTAGAAGCAAGCAAGTCAGGTGGTGAGAGTTTTAGATTGGGAGCAAAGTATCAATTCGATTCTCGCACTAGATGGAAGTATTCAGTTGACGTTGGTTACAAATCTACACTTTATACAAATACAGATTACACAACAACTTCTGAGATTCCTGATGGGGAAATGGTTCTGGGTGACTCAGGAAGTGGATATCATGCTAGAGGAACGCTTTCTTATAAGTCATTGTCTGGTAATCACATTAATGGCTCTCTTGCCTATGTTGGAATGCCGAATAATCTTAGTAGTGAGCTAGTCTACGATATAAATGGGCATTTAGTATGGGAGAGTTTTGCTCTCTATGCAGGCGTTGAGGGCGTGAACTCCATGGGGACTGATCCATATACATCTGAGCCCACAACAAAGCCTCCTCAAGGTAGAGGTGAAACAGCTTTATACAATTCAATTAATAGATCTTATATGAAACCGTATATTGGTCTGTATAAAACATTTGGTAAAACACGTTGGGGATTAAAGTATGCTCAGGTTATGAGTGGTGTTTCTACGGATCTTGGTTCGGAGATTTTAGTTAATCTTGCTTGGAATTCACGTGGCGAAACTGTAGTAGATAGAAAACTTTCTAAATTTAAAGAATATGACATTGAAGCTTCTGTTATAAAGGTTTCTCCAAGAGGGAAATTTCTAAAGATAGATAAAGGCCTATCTCAGGATGTCGAAAAAGGTCAAAGATTCGATATCTATCAGACAGATTATTTTGGCGGTAACACATTGGTGGCACAAGGATTCGTTCAGGAATTGGCCGCAGATTGGGCGATAGTTAAGTTATCAAAAAAATTCAAGAAAATTGCAATAAAGTCTGGTTTTACCGCCAGAGGGCTTGAGAAATAACGAAGGGAATTATTTTCTTTTTTGTAATTTCAGCTAGCTAGGTTAAAATATATATAGTTTAACTATATTTCTTAATAAGGACGACGCACATGATTTTTCTGAAAAAATCAGTACAATTGCTCATGCTATTTGCTCTAAGTACAAACCTGTCATGGGGTAAAGCATTTTCAAATCAGTACTCTCAATTTGAACTACCTCCTGGATGGGATTGTTACTTAGAAGGAACTGAGTGGGTATGTCAGTCTTCTAATAAAGATAGAAAACGTGAAGCGATTATCATTCTTGCTGCAAAGATTAGAGGCAATCAAGATTCTCTAGAACAATATCAGGCCTATTTAAAGAAAACTAAAACATTTACTCTACCAGGTGGAAAGACTCAGGTTTCAGAATCTGTGTACGCTAAGAAGAAAAATGTTAATAATCAACAATGGATTGAGGCCTTACATATGGCCTCAGAAGTTCCTGGATTCTATACAAGATATATGGCAACTGTTAAGGCCGACTTAGGTATTGCCGTTACTTTCTCGGTTGCTAAAGATCACTACGCATCTTATAAGCCAGTCTTTGATAAAATTATCGAGACTCTTAAAGTGTTTAGACAGAAGAAAGATTCTGGTACTTGGAAGCAAGCTTCTAAGGGTGGTTCTGCTCTAGATAATGCAAGTGCACTTATTGAGGGACCTGACTCAGACTTCGATATATCAGCGAATAAGAGACAAGGAAGAAAAGGTGCTGGTGGTGGAGCTGCTGATTATCTGATCTACATAGTCGTTGCAGGAGCTGTTGGCTTTGGATTATATAAGCTTAAGGCCGGTAAGAAAAAGAAAAAGAAAAAGAAGAAAACTAAGAAATCATAATAGTAAAAAGGCCTCTTAAGAGGCCTTTTTTTTATATTAATTTGTAAATCAATATTTAAATCTTCTTAGATAATATTAAGCTTATTTTTAAGATCTTGAATATACTCTTCTTTTTGCGCTGCTGTTTCTGTATCGACCTTCTTTAAGTCCGCTTCTCTTGAGATACTAACTTTCTTCCACTCTTTTTCTCTTTCTGTACCGAAAATTTGTGTTGGATTATGTGAAGGGCGATCAGTAGGATAGGGAGAATTATTTTCGGCAGTCTGTGCCCTTCGCTTATCTCTATTGTATTGGTTAAGTTCTGCCAACTCGCTAGACACTTGAGATAACTCACTCACAACATCTTTTTGAATAGAGCTTCCTTTGGCGACATTTTGTGATGAATTTATAGAAGGTATTTTCATAATTCAACTCATCGGTTGACGAAGTATATTTCTTGAGGAAAATACTCCGCCAGTCGTCTAAGTTGTTGATATTATAATGAAGATTTTGAGTCTGTCTTATTAATAATATGCATTTCTCTTTGAGGGAAAGGAATTGATATTCCTTTTTCATCGAAGGCCAGCTTAACCTTTTCTTGCATATCAAAGTAAACATCCCAATAATGAACTGATTTAACGTAAGGGCGAACATTAAAATTAACTGAGCTATCAGCAAGGGCCCCAACATTTACTGATAATGCTGGACTCTCTAGAACTCGCTCATCACTTTTCAGTAGAGCAATAAGAACTTCTTTGGCAAGTTTGATGTCGTCGCCATATCCAATACCAAAGACCATATCTACTCTTCTAATTGGTTCTTTAGAATAATTCACAATACTATTTGAAGACAATGGACTATTTGGAAGAATAATTGTCTTCAAGTCGGGAGTTAAAAGAACTGTGCAGAATATTTGAATTTCTTTAACTGTTCCAATATGACCTTGGGCCTCGATAACATCTCCAACTTTAAAAGGTCTAAATAGAAGGATCATCACACCACCTGCAAGATTCCCTAAGGCACCTTGTAAGCTCATACCAATGGCAAGGCCAGCAGCACCTAAGATTGCTACAAAGCTTGTTGTCTTAACTCCTACCATTTCTATGACAGAGACAAAGAGCGCCGCCTTAAGAGCTATTCTTAGAAGTGAGCCAAGAAATGATCGCAAAGAGTTATCAAGATCACTCTTAGTTAGTAGTCGATCGACAAGCTTAGCAATCATGCTAATTACTTTCAAACCAATAATCAGAACAATGATTGCCTTGAGTGCAAGGATTCCATATTCCGTAGATACTTCTTTAATTTGTTCTATAAGTTTAGTGTAGTCTTGCATTTGTAAGTCCTAGAAGTTTGCCAATAGGCCAGTTGTATATTTGTAATCTGTTTTTGAATTTCCAGTTGGTGGAGCGTTGTTGTAATTCCATTGGTAGGCAAGTTTAAGTGAAAATACCTTTGTCATACTTACAGCTAATGAAGGCTCAATATTTGCTAAGTACTTCTCGGACTCGCTAAAGTTTGGAATATATTCAATCCACAGTTTGCCACTTACAGAATCATTGAACTTCTGCTTAGTTTCTACATAAACTCGTCCTTTAAAGTCCTTAGTGTCTGCAATACTGTCATTAACATCTTCTTCGATAGAGTATCTTAGACCTAATTCAGAGAAAGTTTCGTTCTTAGTTGTTTTTAAATAAGTATACTTAACACCAAGGTCACTATTATATCTTCTAGAGAAACCAGAGAAACGATTTGATTCAACTCCTTGGCCAAGGAACCCTTCAATTGTTTCTGTCAAGGCCCTGTCAAAGCGTAATGTAAGATCCCAGTTCTCAGCGTTAGTTACAGTTTCTGACTCACTGAAAGTATAGTGACCTTTCATTCTAAATGAGTTCTTGTCTAAGATATATTTATTATCTGATTGAATATCATAGGTCTTAACGTCGGTATTTCCACCAGTTGTGAGTAATGAAACTTCATCTTCTGAAGTAAATTGTGCAAAAGAGTTCGCTGATAATAGTAATGAGACTAATAAAAATAGATTTTTCATTGGTTGATCCCTTAGTAAAGTTTTTGGGAACACTACAACGAAAATTTGAGTTTGTCTTGCTATTGAAACTTACTTTTTATAGGAAATTGTTGAACTTAGAAAAATTTTTAGAGCATTTGAGAATTGTTCAGTTCTTTGCAGATGGGTATTGTGGGAAGCATCAGTGATTGGAGTGAAAGCAAAGCCAAACTTTGTTTCTAACTCTTTGGATTGAGCGTAGTACTTATGATCATGAACTCCTGTGATAGTGAGTCGTGGCATAGATAAATTCTTCATCTTATCCCTAAAATCAGCTTGGTTCCCGACGCTGAACACATTCAAAGCATCTTGCCAGTATTTAGGGTTATGCTTGAGCTTATTCTTTAGCATTGAAATAAAATCTGGATGAGACTTTATTGTGCCAAAAATAGGATTAGAATACCAATAATCTAAGAAGTCATAGAGTTGCTCTTTGGTTTTAATATTCTTAAACATCGATTGATCACTCGCTAGGCGCTTTTTTCTCTCATCTTCGTCGACTATTCCGATACTACCGCTTTCTAAAACAAGTGAAGATAAATTAAGTCCTTTTAAAGCACAACTTAGAGCGAGCCTAGCTCCTTGAGAGTATCCTACCAGATGTATGGGTCTTTTCAGTTCACGAATAAAATTGCAAAAATTTGAGATAAAATCTTGAATATAGTCTTGATCGTCCTGCAAGTAGTCACCATGACCTGGGCAATCTAGTGCAATAAGAAAGAAATCATCTTTTAAAAATTCAAACGTCCCTAACCAATCTTCTTTTTGACCCATAAAACCATGAAGAAAAATTATCCAATCTTTTTCAGGGTCTCCAGCTGTTATAAAGGGAATACTCTTTGCTTTTTGTTTTATAAGTATGAGTGCCTGGGCCATTTTATGAAGGTTGGACTTCTTGACTTTAATTCCCTGTGTACACCTTTCTAGCTTGAAGAAGTGTCTTGGTACTTTATGAGGGTGAAGTGTCTTTTTACAAAGAGAAATAATTTCTGATTCGCTAAAGGAATCATCGTAGAATAGAACGCTT
Organism: Halobacteriovorax sp. HLS; assembly: GCF_004006665.1. Lineage (NCBI taxonomy): Bacteria > Pseudomonadati > Bdellovibrionota > Bacteriovoracia > Bacteriovoracales > Halobacteriovoraceae > Halobacteriovorax > Halobacteriovorax sp. HLS. Next base: position 663,864 of record NZ_QOCL01000003.1, on the reverse strand, counting down.
ACATGTTGAAATTTTTCATCTTCAACACCTATGATATAAGCTTCTTTAACTCCATTGTTAAAAAGAGTTTCTTCTATTTCATGAGGATTTATATTTTCTCCTCCACTGATAAATACATCATCGGCCCTACCTTGAATATGATAGTTTCCATGTTCATCGATGCGTACTAGGTCTTTGGTCTGAATTTTGCCATTAGGAAAGAGTGATGAAATACATTTTCCAGAAAGTACTAGAGTCCCATTTTTAGATATTGAACAAGTTGTTTCTCTTAAAGGTTTTCCGACAGACTCAAGAACTTCTGGAGAGCTTGTTACTTCAGTTGCAAAACACATTGCACTTGTTTCAGTCATTCCATACGTACTCGATGCTAAGAAGTTATTCTTTTGAATTTCTTCTAAGATTTTCATCTTAGTTTTGGCACCACCAAGAATAAAGATAGTATCTTTAAAAAAAAACTTTTCAGTTGAATTTAATATTCGATCTAATTGTAGGGGAACCACTGATAGAAAGCTTGGTCTTCGAGAAAATTCGGCCTCTTTCATATTCGAAGCTTGGCACAGATCCAAAGATGCTTTGGCCCTAACTACTCTCATGGCTATCATAAGGCCACCAATATGATAAAGGGGCAAAGTAATTGGAAGATAATGTCCATGTTCTACATGGTAGAAATCATTAAATTGATCAGCACTTGAAAAAAGGTTTTCAAAGCTTAGAGGTATGGCAACAGGTCTAGAAGTAGAACCTGAAGTAAAAATATAACAGGCCGTATCTAATAGTGAATTCGTTGATTCAAGTGTATTATTAAAATGGTTTCCATTTTTTTCAATAGGAGTAGCACCAAGTTCTTTATTATACTTTAATAGTGAACTTTGAGGCTCTTGTGCCGAGTAGAGTATAATCTCTTTACCAATAATCCATAGTGAAAATATGTCTATAAGTGATTGTAAGTCATTTGTAACTTGTATCGAAACTAACTTACTCCTATTAGAAATTGTATGGGCATTTTCTAGGCACAATTTGTAGAAATCTCGATAGGAGAGTTTTTCTTTTTCTATAAATAGGTGATCGCTATCAAGTAAATCTTTTATCATTATATTAGTTTTAGCTGCATATCATGTTGTGGGACAATATTATCAAGTCTTAAGCCTACACCAAGTAACCTGACCGGTCTATTGCCTCTTTGATATGCAATTTTTGTGAGCTCTTCAAGGTGCACTGAGAATTCTGTTCCCATCTCATGATGATTCCAGATATCCTCATAGAACTCTATCTCTCTTTTCTTTTCAACTGTAACAGTTTGAAAATCGTGAAATTTCATTTTAATAAATGCTTTGCAGATACGTTTGTCATTTCCATACTTTTGTTGATAGCGAGCAAGTCTCGTTATAAGTTCGGTAGAAATTCGTGGGATTTGATCAATACATGTCTGTATTTCCAAAAGGTCGCTGGAGAAAGTATGTTCAACAGATATTGATTTCCTATCGTGATCAATATTAACTGGTCTTTCATCAATGCCACGGCTTTTTTGGTACAAAGATCTTCCAAGTTTCCCAAAACACATCTCTAGCTTCTCGAAGCTCCATTGTCTCGCGTCTGCACATGTATGTATTCCATGATCGTAGAGCTTTTGAGCACTTACTTTTCCAATCCCAGGAATTTTCTTAACATCTAGTTGAAGAACAAATTGTTCTACTTCATTAGGAGTGACAACAAATTGTCCATTTGGCTTTTTCCAATCACTGGCAACTTTAGCGATAAATTTATTTGGAGCAATTCCGGCTGAAGCTGTAAGTTGTGTTCTTTGAAAAATCTTTTCTCGAATTTCTTTGGCGATTAAAGTGGCGCTGCCATAGCACTTCTTGCAGTCCGTTACATCAAGATAGGCTTCGTCTAAGCTAAGAGGCTCAATCAGCTCAGTATATTCTCTAAAAATATTTTGAACTATCTCAGATGCTTCTTTATATTTCTTCATGTTGGGATGGATAATAGTAAGATCAGGACATAGTTTGATTGCAAGAGCTGCTGGCATTGCTGAACGAACACCGAACTTACGGGCAAGGTAGTTACTTGTGCAAAGAACACTGCGCTCACCAGGCTTTCCACCCACAGCAATAGGCTTGTTTTTAAGCTGAGGGTTATCTCTCATCTCTACAGCAGCATAGAAACAATCCATATCTATGTGAATTATTTTTCTACTGCTCATTTGTTACTCGTAAGATCTCATTAGGCCAACAAGTACGCCTGCTATTGAAAACTGCGAAAGACGTGGGTCTACTACAATTGGAGACATGCTACTGTTAGCAGGGATGAGTTCAATTTTTCCATCTCTTGGTTGGTAGCGTTTTACTGTTGCCTCTCCGTCAACAAGGGCGATAATTGTTTGACCTCTATTGGCCGTAGTTTGATGCTTGCAGATGATGATATCTCTTTCAAAAATCCCATCTTCAATCATCGAGTCACCTTTAACATTTAAAGCGTAGAATTTATGATTTCCATGAATCATATGACTCGGCACTTGGATAGTATTGTCTGGGTTCTCAATGGCCTCAATAGGAATTCCTGCCGCCACATCACCAAGAAGAGGAATTTCAATACCTGCTTCAGTCTGTAGGGCCTTTTCATTTTCATCTACAGGCTTTAAACCTCGTCTAGCATTCCAGTCATTTTCGATATGACCACTATCTTTCAAATATTTTAAATATCTTTGAACAGATCCATAGGACTTCAGTTGAAAGGCCTCTTTGATTTCTTTTTGGGTAGGAGCGACTTCATGCTCTTTCCAGTAATTAGTGATAAAATCTAGTACTTCTTTTTGTTTCTTAGTTATTCCCATATATCTATATTAGCGTAAGTTTTGCGTAAGTCAACAATAGCGGAAAATGTTTTCTCTTTTTAATTATTCTATAGTGTTAGAGAATGGATCATGGACTTAAGAAACTTACTTTTTGACGATTTAACATTAAATAAACTCACTTTGAGCATCTTTTTTATAGTTTGCATTTTTGTTTTGCGAGCAGTTTTGTCGTCAATTCTAAATAACTCTAAAAGTATGAGTGTAGATAGAAAGCGTAAGTATTTCGTTAATGTAAACTCAGCAACAACTTTTCTGATTGTCTTTACGGCCTTATTCATTTGGAATGAAGAAATTCGTTCCTTGGCATTTTCTTTGGCAGCAATTCTTGTTGCGATTGTCCTTGCTTGTAAGGAGCTTATCTTAAACTTTATGGGTGGGATCTTTAAACTTACTCAGAATTCTTTTCATGTTGGAGATCGAATTGAGGTGGCCGGAATAAGAGGGGATGTCATCGATAGGACTTTATTTTCTACAACTTTATTAGAAGTAGGTCCTGGAATGGAAACACATCAATTGACTGGTAGGTCTGTTATTGTTCCAAATAGTATCTTTCTTACTAATACACTAATTAATGAGTCTTATTCCAAAAACTATGTTCTTCACACGTTTAAAATTCCTTTGCAGATGAAAGCTGATTGGGCCAGAAGTGAAAAGAAATTATTAGAGCTTTGTGAGATACACTGTAGTGACTATTTCGAACAAGCTCAAGAGCACTTCAATGCACTTCATAGGAGATCTCATCTTGAATTGCCTATTTTGAAGCCAAGAGTTCACATCAATATTATAACTCCAAAGAGGATTGATCTCATTGTAAGAATTACAGCTCCTGCAGCTATGAAGGGAAGAGTTGAGCAAAGAATTCTCAAAGACTTTCTTACATCTGACGCCTATATAACACAAATTTCAAATGGTTAAATGATTAGTTATTAGCCATTCTAATACAATCTATTAGGTGTAAGTATTTTTTAAGTTGACTTTGTTAGACAGCCTTTGTATCTATCACCTATAAAAATTACCTAACTTTATGGAGCGGTTATGAAAAATTTACTATTAGTATCTTTGTTCACTTTTATTACTCTTTCAGTTCAAGGAGCAACAAGAGAGCTTTCTTTCTCTCAAACTGTTCTTGAAAATGTTGACGATTCAAAAAGTTATGATGAAGACTATTTCACAATTTCGAAAATTACAGTAACTGAAATTGAAATCAATGATGAACTTGTTTGGGCCCCACAATACTTAGGTTTTGATAAAAACCTTGGAGAAGTGATTATGGTTGTAGATAAGCTCATTGCTCTTGGTAAGAAGATTTGGACAATTGTTGAGGCCGGAAAGCCAGTAGTAAATGTAAATATGGGAGCACCAATCAGTGTCCTTCCAAAAACTGAAGACGGTGATGCTGTTGCTTTCTACGATATGGACTCTTGGAATATGCCAATGGCAAAGACTTATAAAGTTGAGTATAAGAATGGTTTTGGAATGAATGTTATTTCCTTTGATTACACTGTTAATTTTCAATACGGTGGAAAGTACAATGATAAAGGTGCTTACATCACTGGTCTAAATGTTCAAGCTAGCAATACTTCTGTAAGCTGGGGATTTAACTTTGATGCTAAGTCTCAATTAATGTCCATTGTAAACCATGGAACTAAAGATAGCCCAGTGGCCGGTGCAATGGTTAGAATTGAATATACTGCTAAGAGTGTGTTGAGACAGATTTCAACTTCTGAGTCATTTCATGTAAATGGTCTCGGAAGAATTCAAGCAATGCAATAAGATATTGTTTCTATAGTAAGGCCACTGATAGTGGCCTTTTTTTTTGTATAAAATCACAACTTTTTCCTTGTATATCGCTTCTTCTATCGAGACAATGACGCCAATTTTTATTCAAGGACCATCATGAAATATATATTTATTTTCTTACTTTGTTTTAATATTTATTCAATGGGTGAGGGATTCGAATCTCCTTATATAGAATCTAAACCAGCAATAAATGATCTTCTTGAAAAGACGGATCTACCAAAGCAATCAGATGTGCTGAGTGTAATAGACTTGCAGACATCAGTGAAGTCTCAGAAATCTCGTGGAACATGTACAATGTTTACGACTATTGGTTTATTAGAACACTACTTAGTTAAATATAGAGGCCTTTCAAAAGAAATTGATCTATCAGAGGAGTGGATGGAGTATGTCATAATGACTAAGAAAACTTCTGAAGGATCTTCTACGTCAAAAAACTTCAAGGCCTTAATAGAGAATGCTTATGTTAGCGAAGCCGAGTGGCCATATCTTGGTAAAAAATGGACTTCTATAGAAGAGTCTCCTTTAGCAGCATCTAGGTGTTCTCATCTAAGGGGGAATCAATTACAAAGCTGTTTTTTAGGGCATAGAGATCCTCGTTTATTAACTGCTAGTGAAGAGCTTGTTAATGATGTAGACCCAGAGTTTCTACCTATCTTGAAAGCTGCGAAGGATAATCGTCCTCAAATTAGAGATCTTCTTGTTAAGAAGAGCTCTTATCGCCTAAAAACACTTTCAAAGGTAAAGGAGCTTCTTGTTAAGGGCTCTCCAGTCATTATGGGAGCAAAGCTCTATTACGGATCGTGGAATCATAGTAAAACTGATAAGCTTGATATTCAACCTAGAGATAAGTCTAAATGGTATGAAGGTATCGTGACTTATCCTGAGCGAGGATCAAGAGATAGAAGAATATCTTCTGAGCTTGGTGGAGGACATTCTCTTATTATCGTTGGTTATGATGACGAAAAAGAAGTGACAAGTAGAATGTTGATGGAAGATGGTACTTGGAAAGACTTTACTTATAAAGGCGTCTATTACTTTAAAAACTCATGGGGTGTTAGAGGTTCTGGTAAGAGATTTGAATTAGATGGTGTTAGTTATCCTGGATATGGAATGATTACGCAGAAGTATGCTCATGATTTTGGGACGTTCTTTCATATTCCAGTGAAGCTTTAGAACTTCTCTCGCCGAAGCTTCTTAGTCAGTCCCTTCATCTTCTTTGTTTTTATGCGACGATTTACAGAATTCTTTGTAGGTTTTGTTGCACGTCTTTGCTTAGGTGCAAATCTTGTACTCTCAAGCATTTGTTTTAGCTTCTTAATACAATCTTCTCGATTTAGTGTTTGAGTTCGAAACTCTTGAGAGAAAATTTGAAATTCTCCATTAGCATTTATGAAGTTTGAATACTTTTCGATAAATCTCTTCTTATGATTTGGATAGATACATTGCGTATTAGTAATATCCCAAGAAAGGTAGGCCTTCGTATTTGTCTTGTTCACATTTTGACCACCTTTTCCAGATGATCTTGCGTAATTAAAATTTAATTCTGATAAGTCTAATGTGCTCATAAATATCCTATAGAGACATTTTATCACATCTTAGTTATCGAGGGATAATTTTAAATTATTTCTAAAGCTTCTAAGCACTTCTTTGTGATAAGTAACTTCTCCGTGACCACTGTCGCTTAGCCCTTTTATGAGTTCATTAGAATCGGCCCCATGTATTGGACTTCCATAGATTCCGAATTTAAGAGCGTCGCCTCCAATTTTCAAACCTAAGTTATCACTTTGTTGATAGAAGTTTATTAATTTTAATACATTTGAAGATTTATATAACTTAGTTGGATACGACCTAGACCAAACTCTTGAATAGGGATAATTTGGATTCTTTCCTAAAAGTCTATCAAGTTTGTATTGCGCCCATCTTGCAGGTTCTCCTAGCTTTTGAGGGAGAACTTCCTTAAGTGTTTCATGGGCCTCAATAACGGGGTCAATCGTAAAGGCCAGCTCTACTTTGAAATTGAGCTGCTTCATCTTCTGCGAAAATTTAACAAGGGATCTCGCCCCTGAGCTATGAGATGTCAGAATTATTTTAGGAGTTATGTTTAACTGTTTGGCCTTGTGAAAATAATTTATTAAACAGATCGTAGCATTACTAATTCCCTTAGGATTTCCATTTACTGAGTTTTGCACATCTTCAATGAGCTGTTCTAAATTGTAATTCTTTAATAACTTAATATCTGCTAAGGCCTCTGACTCTTCTGAAGGAAAACTATACCAGTCTACATCTTTAAAACTTTCATGTTTAAAAAGCTCTAATTGTACTCCTGTATTAAGACCTGACCAAAGTAGGTCTTCTTTAGATTCATTCTTTGCAACAACTTCTTTGGTTATATTATAAATTGAATTAATGAGAGAAGGGTGAACTTTTGAGGCCAAGCACTTTATAGCTATGGCCTGTGTCGTCGCGACTTTTGGTTCAAATGCTCCAGTTCCTTCAAATGCAATCATGAGTGCCTTTGAGTTCTTGTTTGGGGTGCAAGAATTGAGTGATCTGCTCAAAGAGTGACGATCATTACTTTGATACTTTGAAAGCTCGAGTGAAATTTGGTCTAATAGATCGTAAAGCCTTTCTTTAGTTTTAACTTCTGTAATCGAGTCACACTTAAGTCGCTCTATAATCTCATTTGTTGAGACTTTTACTTCATCTGCATGAGCAAATGAATAAAGGCCGCTAAGCAGTATAGATATGGTCAATAGATACTTTACTTTCATAGAGTAAAGTATAGTTTTTAACTGTAAACTAAACAGAAAAAGTGTAATATTTTCTCATGGTGTTTCGAACCTATACAGAGACAAATCCGTATAAATTCAGATGATTATGAGTATTAGTGACCTTTTTTATAATCAGATGTACTGAAGAATTCAACGTCTTCATTCTTTTCCATGACTAGCTTTAAGTCCCACTCAGATCTAACTGCAAAGCAAGTTCTATCTTTATTATCATAGACAATATTATTACCATTCTTTTGTATAAAGAGCTCTCTTTGATGATCATTTTTAAACTTAAGCCATCTTACTCCAACAAAACCATAGCCTTCATATTCCCCTCGAACGCCGTATTCCGTCTCAAGTCTGTGCTTAACAACTTCAAATTGAAGAACTCCAACAGCTCCAAGAATTTTCTCAGGAGTAGTGTGACGCTTAAATAATTGAACTGTTCCTTCTTCAGATAATTGCTGAAGTCCCTTATCAAGCTGCTTTGCCTTCATAGGATCTTTTAGAATCACTTTTCTAAAGATTTCTGGCGCAAAGTTAGGAATACCTGTGAATTCGATTTTCTCTCCATCTGAGAATGTATCTCCAATTTGAAACTTACCTGTGTCGTGAAGACCGATAATATCTCCAGCATAGGCAGTTTCAGTTATCTCTCTATCTTGAGCTTGGAAAATAAGTGGAGAAGGTATTTTAATATCTTTTCCAGTTCTAACATGATGTATCTTTGTATTTCTTGTAAAGACTCCTGAACAAACTCTCATGAAAGCAACTCTATCTCTGTGCTTCTTGTCCATATTTGCTTGAATTTTAAAAATAAAACCTGAGAACGTTTTCTCTTTTGGATCAAGAGTTCTTACTTTTGCATTTTCATCAAAAGGAGAAAGTTTAACTTCTCTTGGCCCTGGTCCAGGTGATTTCGTTGAGATCATATCTAATGTTTCTTTTACACCAAAGTTATGAAGGGCAGTACCAAAGAAAACTGGAGTCATGATTCCTGCAAGAAACTCTTCTTCATCAAATGTTGGCATCATGGCCGCAATCATCTCTAGGTCTTCTTCAAGTTGATCGATGAGAGCATTTCCTACATAGTCGACAACTTCGGCTGATCTTAGATCACTTGCATCGATAACCCTTGCCTTGTCTGGATCATTTCCTTCTGAGAAACTTCTAATGGTCTTAGATTTAATATCGTAAACACCCTTGAAGTCCACACCACTTCCAACTGGCCATGTCATTGGCACGCATTGAATAGAACAAATTTCTTCAACATTATCGATCAATTCAAATGGGTTAATAGCATCACGGTCGAACTTATTCATAAACGTCACAATAGGGGTATCACGTAGGCGACAAACTTCCATAAGCTTCTTAGTTTGCTCTTCCACACCCTTTGCAGAATCGATCATCATAAGAACGGACTCTACTGCAGTTAAAGTCCTGTAGGTATCTTCAGAGAAGTCTTTATGTCCTGGCGTATCTAGTAAGTGCATGGCACGATCATTATAAGGAAAAGACATAACGGAAGAAGTAATTGAAATCCCTCTTTCTTTTTCCATTTCCATCCAATCTGACTTTGCGTAGTTTCCATGCTTTGATTTAACCATACCTGCATCTCTAACAACGCGTCCGAACCACAGAAGTTTCTCCGTCATTGTTGTTTTACCTGCATCGGGGTGAGAAATGATGGCGAAGGTACATCGTGGCTGTATTTGATTCATCTATATATCCAGTATAATTGTTTTATTTTAAGTATTTATAACTTAAAACTCATTGAGCGTAAATGAAGGATTTATACTAATTCAATAATTTATGTCGTGTTATTCCTTAGAGCAGTACGAGAAATCAATATCTTTTAATTGAATATAGGCATTTGGGTTAAAAAAGCTATCCCACATCTCAAAACCAATCATTCTATTAATTGCACTCTCAACGAGATCAAGATTTCTATGGTAAGTAGGGCTATTGGCTATTGCTCCAAAGAGACTCGCTGTATTTCCCTTCGCTTTATAGCAATCCATCTCATCTTTCATATAATCATAGAGTTTACCAATTTTTTCAGCACCCATTGATTCTTTAGAGTAGTAAACTAATCTTCCATTTTGAATCTCAGAAAACATAGAGAGGTAATTATCTATTGTTTCTTGAGAAAGATGATCACACATTCGTTTTTTTTCACTTTTTATGTCACTTTTTTGGATCTCTTGAATGATTTCATTAGACGCTTTGACAAAACATTCAACGAACTCTTTTGAATTTACTGACGCATTTGAAGAGAATGTTAGTAACATAAATAGTATTGAAATAGTGGATTTCATAATTTACTCCTAAATTTAATAATACGAAGATAGTAATTGTATTTGAGGATTAACGAGTGTCAGCTGAATATTCTATATAGGCCGTATAGAATATAGACAGGTTGTAAGTTGTTGAAATTTTCATAAATCAACTTAATACGTTATTTAAAAAAGTACCTCGTTGTTCTAATAACGAAGGCTTGAGTTATTAAGGTCCATAGTTTTGAAGTGGTATAGCGAGTAACTTAATAAGTAGTAAACTTTTTTCATTATACACCTAAATATATTGAAAAATGATCCACAAAAGGTATTGTTTCGCTAAATATTATTTTATAAGGAATATTGATGAGATACGTTCTAACCCTGGCACTATTAATCACCACTACTACATCTTTTGCAAAATGGGACTTCACAGACCTAGACGAGGCCTTTGACGTTTTCTACAGAGCGCTTGGCGACAGTCGATTTGATGCTGACCCAGAGTTTCTAGAAAAGTATCTAACATACTCTAATCGTTCGGAAGGGCGTGTCGGAGGATTGAACCCAGACTTTAATTATGGAGACGAGGAGAGAATGACTCTCTTAGGAGAGGCCCTCAAAGCTCCAATCACTAAGAAGAGATCTCAGGTTATAGATCTACTCATTAAGTATGGCGCTGATCTCGATTGGCTACTTGAGGGAAAGGTTTCTCAAAAAGGTAAGAAATGGGCCTTTACAAGTGATTTTGAGTTCTGTCAGCAATTGATTTACCGTATAGATGGTTATAATAATAAAGAGTACCGCTCAATTGAATTAATTAAAAAGATCACTTCTTACTCTTCAAGAAAATTAGGCATCAAAGGGGGATTGCATCCTCAGTATAGTTGCCTGGGCGGAGAGTTTGATGAGTACAATAGCACCTTCTTGCATTGGATGGCAGGGGGTTATGAAAATGACTATGAAGCGACAAAGGTCTTAATTAGAAATTTTGGAATTAAGACTGATCACGTCAATAATTTTGGCTACACTCCTCTCTATATGCAAGTCTCTAAGAATAATTTTGGAGCTGTTAGGGCCCTTGTTGAAGGTGGAGCTGACGTAAATTTTGTTCAAAAAGTGCCAAATAAAGTTGTGACTCCCATATTAGAGGTGACTAGTCTGACTGATCAGAATAAATTAGATATTTTTCTTTACTTGGTAAAAAATGGAGCAAAACTACATATGGATTGGAGTAGCGCTTATGGAAAGTGTACTCTATTCTATCGCCTGATTCACACTGTCTACCATAGCCCAGAGGAGGAAGATCGCGTGATTTCAATAGCTTTTAGAGCAATGAAAGAAAGAAATTATAAATTCAAGATGTGCGATGATGAATCAGATTACGACTATTCTCGCTACTATAGAGATCTCTAGAGTATAAATTAAAAGAGTAAATTTTATTGAATTATCTACCTAAGAAGATTGGAGAGTTCTTCACCGTTTAAATTATTTTAACATGAATTTGATTTATATTTTTAAAAAGAGAGTTGTCTGTAGGGGAGATTGATACTTTAGATTTCTTGAATAAGTTGCTTAATTTGTCCTATCCTTTTTCCACTTTCAATGATCATCTTTTTAACCATAGGATCGTACTTCCCATACGCCATAGGGTCCTCCTTCTTTGTTAATTTTAATGGTCTTATACTGACGAAAATTCGTCACTCGGCTTCCGAATTCTCGGTTTTTCCACGATTAATTGATATGTTTTAGTGTTTTTTTGGTTTTTTGGGGTTCTTTCGGGTTCAGCACTTGATAATGAGGTAGGCCTTAAAAGACTTATCACTTTTTACTAATTCATTGGCGAGTGGTTAATAGCTATAGCTCATGTAAGAGTAAATACTATAATTTAAATTAGCTACATTTTGGCTATCACCAACTTTATACACGTTAGAAAAAAGATATCCTTTTAGACCAACATTTAAACCATCGCCTTGAGTACCTAAGTTTACTTTCAGGCTCCAGTGACTTAGTGCTGCTTTTTTCACTTCTCTGTTATTAATCATTTCATCAAGACGATTCTCTTGATAACCGACACCTAAGTTTCCAGATAATCCTAAATAAAAGGTACTGAAAGGATAGAGAAAGGCATACCCAAGTCCTACCCCAAATTGTTGAGCTTCAATTGTTTGTAAGGTGCTAAAAAATGTAAACTTATTTTGCGAGTCTTCTTGGATTAGACCACCTGAATCGTGGACTCTAAATCTGTCGTAAAAACCTAAAAACAACCATGAAGATGAAGGTTTAACACCTCTTGATCCATCAGAGTTAAGTGCTCTCATATCAAAGTCTGAATTTAAAGCGTACGTGAGATTTATACTACTTTCTCTACTTGTCAGTCTTTCTCTTTCTAAGCAGTATTCACAAGAAGACTCATCTCTTTCATCACTACTAAAACCTATCCACTCTTGATAATAAAGCCTTATAAAAAAATTCTTTATTGGCAGCCCAATCCTAAAACTCTTATATGAGTTGTTGCCTACGTCACTATTTCCATAGTTTGTATCTTTAATTTTCCCTCCGTACTCAAAATAAAAGTAGTCAGTAGAATACTTTACTCCCCAATGAAGACTGGCGTTAGGCCTAAACTCTAATACGTTTTTATTAGATCGTAATAAAATCGAATGATTTGGTTTTTTTATCTGAAGAGTCACCGTTGATAGTGCAAGGACACTACTAGAGTTTAAGAAGATTATTAATAGTAAAAATATTTTCATAAACCAAACTGTGCCATTGCCTTATTTGATAAATGAGATGTCCCACTAGAGTCTATAAGAACTCCAAAAATATTTTGTTCATTGAGCGACTTCAAACTATCTGCTATTCCTTGGGCCATAGAAATTGTTGCCCAAACATCTGTATCCATACAAGTATCAGCAACAACTGTAACACTTACTGGAATTGTTTCGTCATATTGTTTTGCTACGATATGGTGATCTCTTAAATTATCATTTTTATTCTGAATATATGAACCTGACGTAGAAACGCTCCCATTAGCAATTTGAACTATACCTGCGGACTTACTGCTATCCATTGAAAAAGGGTTTCTAATTCCAACTTTCCACTTTCTTGGTGCGTTTTCAGATGAGTGAACCCTCATATCTCCAGATCCGTTAACTGAGAAGTTTCTAAACCCATTTTCTTTTAAAAAATTAAATGCTCTATCAACAGCATATCCTTTACCAATACCACCTAATCCAATTTTTTGATCTTTAAAAGGCAGATAAATAGTTTTGTCATCCAAATTAATTTGAACTCTAGAAAAATCAACGAGAGCTTTAAGTCTGTGCTTCTCTAATAATCCAAGTTTTTCTTTTTGTCGCCATACACTCAAGTAACTAGCGTAAGTTGGATCAAATAGACCTTTAGACTTCTTAAAGTAATCTCCACTTTTTTCAAGAAGGTAGATGAGTTCATCATCAATTGAAACTTTATCACATCCAGCCGAGTCATTTATCTTTGTAATCAAAGAAGGAGCAAACTCAGTAAACTTTTTTTCAATTCTTAAAACTTCATTGTGAGCATCTTTAAAAAGAGCTATCGCCTTTTCTTTTGACATACTACTTTCAAGATAGCCTTTATAAGTAAAAGTCCCGCCCATAGCCTTAAAAGAGAGTTCACATAAATTATTCATAGTGACTCTGGAGGGATATTCTCATGAAAAAAAATGTTGCCGTTTTCATCAACAACAATTGTCTGAGGAAGGCTTAAAATCCCCATCTCTTTTGAGACCTTCTTAGATTTATCCATCAAAACGGTGTAAGAGAACCCTGTTTTTTTAAGAAATTTTTTAATCTTCTTCTGACTATCTCCTGCATTAATCGCGATAAAAGTGACATTTGGATTCTTTCTTTTAAGCTCTTCTAAAATAGGTATCTCTTGGATGCAACTTGTACACCAACTGGCCCAAAAATTAATAAGGGTCTTTTTTCCTGCTTTGTACGTAAAAGATTTTTCTTGTTTATAAACTGGTAATGAAAAGCTTTGAAGAGTTTTTGCACTGAGTTCAAGACTGAATACTAAAACTAATAAAACTATTAAAAGTACTTTATTCATGATTATTCCTAAAAACTGTAATTTAATCCCATTTGATAGTAACCATAGCGCATACCGTTTGTACGATAACCACCAACAATACTATGCGAGATGTTTACATCTTCAAGATCAAAACCAAATACTTTTCGATCTTCAAGTGATGATTCGTAAAAGATCCCCGTTTCATAACTTGTAAATTCTTGTAGGTCTGAGTCACTTGTCATATTAGTTTGAGCCTGACTAAAATTATCGGCATAGAATTCAACAGAGCTCTGATCGTGAACACGCCCAAAGATTTCTATATAAGACTCATCCTCTTCGATATCAAATAAGTAAGCACCTCTAAATGTATGAGACGTTAAATCCCACTGATCCCAATAGTAGCGATAACTTAAATTAATAGAACTTGTTTGGCTTAGTCCATGCACCCACTTAGAGGAAAGTGCATAACGACTTCTTGTATCTGGTAAGCTCTCAACTGCTCTAACTCCTGAGATATCAACAGTACTTGCTGTAGACTCAAGAACTCCCGAAGCTCGCGCAAAAGTAACTCCAAATTGAACAATATCTCTTATCGTTAGGATTTGACTTGCAGTTAGGCTTGTAGCAAATATCTTACGCTCAAGCCCTGTCGATATCACAGCGTTTTGTGGGTTTGATAAATCTTGAAATAGGTCCACTTCGTCTAAGAAATATTGAACACTAACTCCGAGAGTAAAATTATCTTTGGCAAACGACCTTGAAATATTCAAACTTCCATTTAATGATCGATAATCATACTCACTAGAAAATCCAAGATTAGCACCATAAGTCCATCTATTTGCTAAAACCTTTTTCTCACTTTGAACACCTACGTTAGCTGCGACTCTCGTTTGGCCCATAATTGGTGTTCCACTTGCACCAGTATAGTTATCAAGTTTCGTATCACTTGCAGCAGTCCAGGCATCAAAGACAACTCTTCCATTAATTGCAGTATCTTCTGTAATTTGATGTTCGATAAAGACCATAGGTTCAATTACATTAGCTTCTTCACGACCTGTACCATCTATGACCTGTCTTCCATCATTACTATTTTGGTGATAAAGATTGAAAACCTTCTTAACTCTTGTTTTCCCCTTCTCCATCATTTCAGCAAAAGCGTTCTGTAGTGTTAAAAAAGCTAGAAATATTTCTTTCCAGTTATTTTTTAAAAACTTAATTACAACCACAACCACCACCAACGGCTTCACTTCCACCAATTGCACCTTCTCTAAAACTTCTCACTTCATTCCTGAAAACAGACTCTTCAGGGTGGGGGTCAAGTTGCATAATTTTTTTCGACAATAGACCTCTATCAATTTGTTCTACATTCGCACATGACGACACTGAGATAAACAAGATGCAAAATATCAACTTCATAAACAACCTCTTTATTATATTTTGTAATAAAATTATAAACCTAGGCTGTTATTTACACAAAACAAATAAAACATTTGTTATAATTAGGTAATCTTAAAAAACCGAGTTATTCAGTTTTAAAAACCTTTTATAATGGCGAAGTATAAGGATAGGACAAATTAAACACCTTCTTCAAGAAATCTAAAGCTTCAATCTCCACTACAGACAACTCTCTTTTTAAGAATATAAATCAAATTCATGCCATATTTATAGGTTATCTTTATAAAATTACGACTAAAAGAGAGAGGAAGGATGATATTGTAATCAATCCTAATCATGATAAAGAACCAGAAGTGAACACAGTGGATGATACTAGTCACTTTAAAGATAAGAAAGATTTTGAACAGTCAAATTCAGTTATTGAACGCTTTTTTAAACTTTTTGGGCTGCTGTCTTTTCTAGGCTTCCTTTAAAATTTTTCTTCATGACTATAAGTTCTTCGTCTGTTTTAGAAATTAAAATTTGGCTAATCAATTGATTGTTATTTAGTTCGTTGGAGAGCTTGTTATATAAACTGCTGTGGTACTGTAGATTAGGATTAACATATTTGTAGTCTAAGCTAGCTAATTCCATATCAATTATATATAACTCACTCTTGGCGAGTATTCTTAGGTCATTAGATATTTCTGAGTTCTCTTTTATTTTACATAGTTCCAGATAGTTTTTGTACCCTTCTGTTGACCTCGACTTTGATGAATAGCTCTTTATTTTAGAGAAAATCTTATTAAAACTCAGTGTATATTTAATGTTTCTCTTTCCTTCTTCCTTTAGGTCTACAATTTCTTGTTGTAACCCAAGTCGTTGTGTATAAATTCTTTGTGAAATTTCTTTGGAAACCTCGTCTACTTTTATATCAATTTTATGTTCAACTTTTGTCTTAACGTATTTATCAAGTGCATCTTGTATTTTTTTTTAATATTTTTTTCATTTAAGCTTTTAGATATAATCTGCTTTGATCTTTCTTCTATATGTTTAATCGCAAAGTTATAAGTGTAAAGTAAGGTTGTGATAATGGTGATGATTCCACCGGCCATAAAATAATATACCCCGTTTCTTATTCTTTTATCTTCTGAATAGATACTTGCTTACCTAAGAAGATTGGAGAGTTCTTCACCGTTTAAATTATTTTAACATGAATTTGATTTATATGCTTAAAAAGAGAGTTCTCTGTAGGGGAGATTGATACTGTAAATTTCTTGAATAAGGTGCTTAATTTGTCCTATCCTTTTTACGATTTATTGTTCATTGTATAAGACGTTACACTTCTTCTTTGACCTTTTCGTATCTAAACTATTCTAAATCTTTAATATATTTATAGATCAAAGTCACTTCATCCTTCGTTAGGGGTGGACCACCGAAGGGCATCGTTCCATCATTCGTTCTTCTATATAACATTGAACTCTCTGGCTCACCTGCGACAACTCGACTTAATATCTTTGAATCGTCACTTATCCAGCCATGGCAACTGATACACTTTGGCATAAGTATCTTTTCTTTTATAAAAGAAAGCTCTATTTTCTCAATCTCTTCCAGATTAATTCTGACAAACTGAGCAGCTTCATTTGTCCCTTGTTCAGAACATGATATAAATAAAGAGCTTAAAATTATGAAAATATTCTTTTTCATTTTATCCCCATATGTTTAAAAATAGTTGCGCTATTGAAATATTTTCCTCGACACTATTTCGTTCAATTTTCTTCAGATCATATTGAAAAGAAATCCATTTCCAGATCTTTAATCTCGTTCCAAATCCAACTCTTGTTTCTTCTAGCTCAAAGTTTTTGTTACGATTTGCAAATTCATAATTTATAAATATTAACGTACTCATATAAGGAAAAAAACTTAGTCTTATTAAACTTGAGTTCTGATCTAAACTGCTTCCTTTTTTAAACTCTCGTCTGCTATAAACACCTTCATAAAATAGTGCCCATTTCGAAATAGTTGCTTTGAAGTTAAGGCCTATGCTACCTCTGTCAATTGTCTCTCCTAAGCTGTAGTAAGAGAAGCCACCTACGTTAAGATTCTTAGATATATACTTTCTGTAATCAACTGCGATACCAGTCTCCTTATTAATCCGGTTTTCTTGAAAACTTGGTCCAAAGAGAAATACTTTTTTACTAGAGTCTTTAGTCACTTTCAATAAGCCTATAGTTGATGCAAGATCACTAACATTCATTCTATTTAGTGATTTATTTAGAGTTGTGTGATCGACAAGGTTTAATCCAAGATTAAATCTCTGTCTCCCTATGAAGAAGTTTTTATAATGATATATTGCTTTTCTAAAGAACCATAAATCTGATTGTTTAGGCTCCTCTATACCAGATGCAATAGCTTGAGACTCTGGTGCTCTCGCAATATCAATAAAGACTTCACCAGCTTCTTTGAAGTTTATATTTGTTAAAATATCAGATTGCATTGGAAAACTTCTCTTTGAACCATTTGCATCAATCTTTGCATATCTAAACTGAAGTGCGTAATTGAAACGAGATTGATCAGTTTTAAAGTTTTTTGAACTAATATAAGAGCTGGTATTTGAAATATACTTACCATATTCCGTAAGAAGCCCGCCTCCTTCAGCTGACTTATGACAAGCAATGCAACTTGAGTACCCTTTTACTATCATGTTTTCATATCCATGAGCTGATAGTGTTAAAAGAAGTACTAATAATGATTTCATTTCACTGTACCTTCTATTGTGACATTTACCTCGTCATTAACGCTAACTCCTGCAAAGCTTGGTTTCTTTAGAAATAAGTCACTAAGCTTAATTATGATTGAGCATAAAAGAGTTTCTCCTTCTCTAGTAATTAAGAATTTAGATTTGATTTTTTTATATGCAATACTAAAAGTTCCTTCCATCTCGCACTTTGAATCCTCAAATAGACATTCAGAAGTATTTATAAATTCCAATTTTGATTTTTTTAACATCTTGTGCAGATGTTCATCTCTTAATTGCATTCCAGTTGTTAATGAAGTTGACTCAAATGAAACATTAACTTTATTAATCTTTTTATCAGTTAATTCAATATTCCCGCTTATTTCTTGTAGGGCCTCTCCGCTGATATTCATACCAGGTACATTAGTAGAAGCATTGAAATTGATTTTCATATTCATAGTTGCTGCATAAGTTGTATTAATCATTAAAACTAAAATAAAAAACAATTTCATTACTTTCTCCTAACTTTAATAAATTTAAAAATTGATAATGTGCCAAACTTGCCCAATATTATCACCGTTAATATCTCCGATCTTTTTATCTCCTATAAAGAAGTACAGAGGCTCGCCATTTAAAGTTACTTGCAACTCCCCATTGTCTCTTAGATGAACACCAAATGGTGTAGGAAGAGTTTCGTGCTCTGTTGTAAAAGCAGGCCAAGTTACAAGACAAGCTCCATGGCAATTTGATTGATTTTCAGAATTTACGTCGAAAGTATAAAGCGTCATTCCATTAGAATCTGTAAGAATACTTATCAGGGCCTCTTCTTGCTCTACAAGGTTTACTTGAATGAAGCTTGCTAGACTCACTTGAGATATTAAGAGCGCAAAAATTGTAACTAGTTGTTTTTTCATAAACTTATCCTTCTTTGATGGTTTCGTCTCTTATTAGACTTTCTGTGTTTTAGCGTAATAATTACTATAGTTGCTAGTCCTGTAGAGGATTAACTGATATTCTTTGTTGGAATATGAAGAATAGAAAAGAGTTTACAGATTTTCTTGTCGTTGCTGAGTATGAAAACTTCTCTAAGGCCGCGGACTATCTGGGCTGCAAGCAATCTGGACTATCTAAATCGATTAAAAGACTTGAGCAAGAAGTCGGAGCAACTCTATTTATTAGAGGAGCTAGGAAACTTGTTTTAACTGATGCTGGCAAGGTATTTCTAAAACATCTAAATGATATTACGCATCTCTCTTCAAAGTGTTTAACTGAAATTAATTCTTTAGATACGATCGCGAGTGGTTCTTTCCACTTCGCCTGTCATAATATTTTTGCAACATACCTTCTTCCTACAGTATTGAAGAAGCTTACGAAGTACCCTGCCATAAGTATTTCAACAGAGTTCTGTAGTTCTAAAGCTAGTGTTGAACTTGTTAACGACCTAAGTGCAGATCTTTGTATTGCTATTAATCCTACAAAATATCTAGACCTTGTTATTACTCCTCTTTGGAAAGAGTTTATTGGATTGTATTCTATTGATGGCAAAGAGAAGGAACATATTCTATAC
Source organism: Halobacteriovorax sp. HLS (assembly GCF_004006665.1). Taxonomy (NCBI): domain Bacteria; kingdom Pseudomonadati; phylum Bdellovibrionota; class Bacteriovoracia; order Bacteriovoracales; family Halobacteriovoraceae; genus Halobacteriovorax; species Halobacteriovorax sp. HLS. The sequence goes on along the minus strand of NZ_QOCL01000003.1, from coordinate 644,432 downwards.
AACGAAGAAATGATTACAGCATTTAGTACTCTCGCTGAATTCGAAAATACTAGTAAAACAAATATTAATGACTACAAAGTTATTAACTCAATTTTAAAAAGAAATAATGATTTCATGGGTCTTCTACCAAGTCCAATTGCTGAAAATAGCAAGAAGCTAAAACTAGTGAAGAAAATAAGTAAAGATATGAATGTTTCTTTGGTTTATCGATCTGATCGCCCAAGGTCCCGCGGATTCTCTTATTTAGTTGACGTCATTAAATCTTTCAAGAGATAAGTCATTACATTTTGTACTTTTTTATGCTCAAACAACTTTAATACTCTTCTATTTTATTTCTCAAAGAAGAAGACCTCTTCCAGAAGTCCTAGGCTGATGCATAAATATAAGTGCGAAGCACTCCGTGGGGTTAGTATTACCGACGGAGTTTTTTACGTAGTTTTCTGTAAAGAAATCTTAAAAAAGTAAAATACCCAAGAACTAGCATTGCAATACTGAATAAGCCTGTAATGGATTTTGGGTTGAGATGAAACTGACTCTCTAAGTTGTTGTACTGACTTAATGTTAATGTAATGCATTCATTAGGCTCATTTCTACAGTGTAGATCTATATTCATTTTTCTTACTTTACTCATTACGCCCGCCCTTTTCCTTCTTTACTTTATATTCTCAGGCTAATTATATATTAAATAAAAGAAATATGTATCCGTTTACTTTCTGCGACCATATGTTCCTTCAAAGGACTTTCGGTGCATCTCTTTTCGTTTAACTCCATAGCTAACACAGGTTTATTGAGATATCTTACTATTACTTATTTAATTTCATCAGAGGATCTCTACTATAAAGCATTTTAAGCTTTTTTGGATTAGAAATATATATTTGTCCTATCCTTCAAGTAAGGTCGAAGGCCTGATCTTTAGTATTGATATTTATTCTTCAAAGGTGAAATTTTCTACACTATCTGAGTTGTTTGTAGATGAATTATTAAAAATCTGACCAGAGTAACCAAGGTTACGTAAATGAAGGAGCAGCATTTCAGCAAAAGAGAAGTCATCTTTTATATTCTTTGGGCTAATTTTTTTACGAAGTAAAACTACTGGAGCTCTTACTAGGTCCATAGGGAGGTGAGCAACAATGCTAGTAGACGAAGAAAACGTTAAATCTATTTCATATCTGTTATATTTTTTATCTACAATACTTAGGTATGAATTTCTTATCGTTTGAGTACTTATTTCTGTATCATTAAATACTATTGAAACCTCAGTTATATTCTTTTTGTCTAATTTAATTCGTTTTCCCACTCCGAAGAATTTAGAGTATTTTTGAAAATAGATAGAATCTCGATTTATAACTAAATACCTATAGCTTTTAGTGTTGTTTAAAATATGCGCAAAAAATAAAATTATCAAAATAAATGCTAGTGAACCAAGTAAGCTATAGATTAATTCGCTAAAGCTGTTGAGGAATCCTGACAATTTCATTTGTATCATGATAAAAATTTCTATAAAGATGATTACGTAGAGTGCATATCTTTGATAAATAGCTATATCTGCATAAAACAATAGAGAATCATCATCAACTACAAATGAATGTATCTTTTTAGGTATCTTATTATTCACTTCAAATCTCTCTAAAATGTATTTTAACTATATTGCCTGTAGGCGTTTATGATATCAGGATTTTTGGTTTAGAAGAAGATATAAAAGATGGGAGAGTATAGAGCTAGTCCAATTGTGTACTATTTTTCATGAGTTTGAAATAATTCTTAAAAATGTAGTTGTATGTATTAGTATGAAAAATATTTCTCTGGTGTTCAGGAAGTCTATTGCAAGCTGTTTTTAGATACTGAGTCTACATGTTTTTCCAAAGGATTCTAAAGGCAGTACTAAGTTCTTTTTCAAAGTCATAAATTAAATCGCTAAGATCATTCTGCGATAGTACTCTTTTAACATTTTCCGGTGGATTGCAGTGCTGCCAAGAGCCTAGAAAAAAATTATAGGAGACTAGAAATGTAGAACTAACTTTCTTGATATCCTTAGTTTCTAAGATCTCTGCAATTTTTGTTACAATTTTCATCGTAATATCTTTCACTTTACTTTTGAACTTAAGGATATATTCATCAGAAAGACCATTTTCTAAAATTAATGGAGCGATACTTGATAGGTAGACTGCTTTCGGAGTATTTGTTGCTAGATCCATATAGGCCTTCAGAATTTTTTCAATAATATTATCTTTTTCACTCGAATCTAATAGTGCCAACATATTTACTTCAAATTGAACAAAGTATTGCTCAAGTAGGCTTAAGTAAATCTCTTCTTTACTTTCAAAATAAAGATAAACAGTCCCCTTCGCAACAGAGGCCTTTTTAATTATTTGATTAACTGATGGAAGCGGGAAGTTACCTTTTTCAAGTAACTCCTCCGCTGCAGCTATTATCGTATCTCTCTTTATATCTTTTTCTTCTTGTGAATATGCTCTTGAGATAAAGACTCCTTAGGGGATATTATTTAGTTTTATCCAGTTTAGTGTATCAATAAGTGTTTCATTAATCGGTCTTGCCTGCCAGCCAAGATCACTTTTTATTTTTTTCTTATTAAAATTTTGTACCGTGCCATTAAGGTAATCGTCAATAACTCCTTTAGTCATTGTTCTCATATTTCCCGTTAATTTATTTTCAATAGCATCTAAGCATGGAAGGAGAGGGATGAGAAACTTCGGAGCTTGTTTCGTTGGTAGTTTTAGGCTTGGGTCGTGATCTCTAAATATTCCCATAACGTCTTTCATTGAGATTAAATCACCGCAAGCTATGTATCTACCTGCAGAGTGTTTGGTCTCATAGGCCTTTATGTGAGCACTAACAACATCTCTTACATCTACATACGAAAACGAAACTGGGAGCATCATCGGTATTTTTCCATTTAGTAGCTTTTTAAAGAAGTACGTTGAAGGAGTATGTTGATAGAAGTTAGGGCCAATAATCATACCTGGTAGTATCGTTACGACATCTAAGTTTAACTCTTTAGCTTTCTTCCAAAGTAGCTTTTCAGCTTCATTTTTACATTGGGCATAGAACTCACTTGCATTGTCATTCCAGTGAGATTCATCTTTTTGTTCATTAACTTTTGAAGATCCAATCGCTGCAACTGATGAGGTATAGACAATTTTCTTTATCATTGCTTCTTTTGCGGCCTCTAATGCATTTATTGTTCCATCTATAGCTGGCTTTCTTACATCTAGGTCTAGATCTTTTGTGTGCATCTTAAAACCCGCTGCAATTTGAAATAGACCTTCACAACCTGTGAATGCTTTTACTAGTGACTCTTTGTCTAAAAGGTCTGCTTGAACAATTTCTACTCCTAGTTCCTTTAGAACTTTTGTTTTCTTTGGGTCATTAATATTTCTAACAGTGGCCCTAACATCATAGCCTTGCTTTACAAGTTCTCTTACAAGATTATTTCCAACATGCCCATTTGCGCCTGTAACTACAACTTTGCTTTTTTTTTGCATAAAATCTCCATTGATTAGATTAAGTGACCGTCGGTCAGTTGTTGGTATGTTACTGACCGTTGGTCATTTGTGCAATAAAATAAAGTCTTCTTTCTAGATTAATGCTCATATTTCTCGTTTTTTCAGTTACTTATCACTATGGGGTAGTTTAGCTCTAGGTGTTCATTACGCCTGCTAAAAGATAGAAGTAGAAGAAATTATCTTACAATATGTGTGAGTGATCGAATTAGTCCTAAACCTATCGCCATATATTTCTTATGTGTCGGCCCGTAGTGCCACGCTTGTATAATTAATACAGATAGAGCAATACATAACTAAAATTTAGTGATATAAAACTGGAAATCAATTTTGGAGATTCTTATGTTTGGTAAAATTATGTTCACTTTGCTTTTTTCACTTTCGTTTACGACTTATTCGTCTGAACTTAATGAGTTATTAAAGAGAAAGCAACTGCTTGAAGCGAAAATAGAGGTCATACGAGAATCTGAGCTTTCTGCACAATTTGAATATAGTTTCCGCAAAAGCATTTTTTCTCATTCTGATCATCAGCTACGTTTCTTTGATGAGAAACTGAATCAAATGAATAAAGAGTTTTTGGACTTTGCTCAGTCGAAGCTTGCAGATAATCAAGCCGGGTATACTAGTACCACTGAAGATTTAGCTGATAATGTAAAAGAAAAACAAATCGTCTCTAGCTTTCTTGAATCAATTGTAAAAAAAGTTGATGCCAATTACGCTGAGCTAGTTTTAATCGAAAAACAAAAAGATGTCCATCATATAGAAATCTCGAATTTTCTTAGTAGTCATTCTCAGCACCGTATCGAAAGAGAGCTTCTGATTAAGAATATTCGCCTGTATAATGCTTCTCAGTTAGATCTAATAAGTAAGATTCCTAGACATGAGGAGGAACTTTTAAGATGGACTTATTCTCTAGCGAACCTGGATGCTCTAAGTGATGTTTTACGACAACGTGTTGTTACGCTTGAAAATATTTTATTTTTTCGAGGAAAGGATAAAGAGTTTTTTCTAAATTATGGAATTCTTTTAGAAAGCTTTAAAAAAGATCTGACTGAGTTCCGCTCTAGTCAACATCTGTCGTCTCATTCAAGGCAGTTTGCAAATGCATTAATTGACTTGTGTTTAAATGAGCAAGAATTTTCAAATATTTCTAGTGAAGCAAAGGAAGGACTCCATATTGTCGCAACAAATGACTATAATCAAACAAGGATGGATCGTTCTTCTATAGTTAAGGAAATGGATACAATAATCGCTAAAGTAGAATCAGATAAGAGAAAAGTTAACAATTTCTATAGACGACTAATTACATGGGAAAAAGTTAAAATGAATTTGAAGAGTGATCTTTCATCGCTAGATAAGAAGCTCTCAAAAACCTATCCTGGATATTCACAGCTAGTAGCTCCTTTAGGACCACTCTTAGAAAGAGAAGAATCTATTGTTGGAGAGTTATCTATACTTAAAGTTGAAAGATCGCGAGCAAAGCAACAATTAAAAGATCTTGGTCTTAGTTTTGTAAAGCTTAAGCGCTATCAGGATAATCATTTATTTCTTACAAGAACACTTAGTCCTTTAGTTGATATGATTGTAAAAGATGAGGCTGAACTTGATCGTATTTATAATTATCACAGTGATGAGTTGCCAAAATTTGAAAAACTAAAAGAAGACTCTCATCGTGAGTTTGTAGATCTTTCTGAGACAAGATTTTCTTATGAAAGAGAGTTGGCCGAAGTGAATAGGTTGATTGATATTATAAGAGGTCTTAATTAGTAGGTAGTTTTACTTACTTGAAATGTAAGGGCCATAGTTTTAAAAATTATAGAAAAGCTTCTTTGCATAACAAATGCTCTGTATGAAATCATTTTAGAAAAGAGATACTTTATTAAGTTTTTTAATTATCTTTGTTAATCACATTTGACTTTTTGAAGAAGTCAGATGGAATAATGCATCCAAGTATTTGAATAGCGATGAGGGAACCAGGTATTAAGAAAGTTATTACAAGTACACAAATTATGACATATTCATTTTTGCAAGATTTTCTAATGTCTCTAATTCTTTTTATCGCATTCATGTAGATAATTACAACGAATGCAAAGAAATACAACATTAGAGGGAGGGTTGATAAGAAAGCTAAACCCTTATCATGACTTGTTGTTAGGTGTAAGATGGCTATAAGTAGTACTGTTGATAAGTAAGCCTTTAATAAGAAAATAAAAAATTCTTTTCTGTTCAGTATTCCGGCCTTTTCAAAATAGCTGGTGCTGGTTTTTAGAGATGTTTCTGTTGTTTCTACTTCTATTTTTGTTTCTTCTTGTATGTATTTCATTGAATTGCTCTCTTTGTTGTCGTTAATACTTTGTTTTATATTATTTTAAAGGGAAACTATTCAATCTTACTGCTTAAGATGTTACAATGTTATGCCTAGTTATGTAGTTCAGTTATTTTAGTGGGTTGTGCTTCTTATAATTTGTAACTATGTAACTTTAACAAGTCCCTTAGAGAATTTAAGTAGTTATTGTAATGATTTAGTAGTGGAGTCCACAATGTTTTCGCTCTATAAATTGGTGCATCTACTAATTCAATCAATTGAACATCTGGAGACAATGTTTTGAAAAGTTCAGTCATATTTCTTTGATTGTTAAGTTGGTACGGATAGCGAGTTTCTATCTTTTTAATAATTTCTTTAATTGGAATATTCTTGTCTATTAAACTTTTTGATAAGTTTGACATTTCTTCTGCTTCTGAAATTCTCTTTATAAGCTTCTCAACTTCAAGTTCTATTTTTCTTGTTTGTCTCTCTATCAAATTATGAGGGTTTAATAGATGCTTTATTTCTATTGAATAACTTGTAGGAATGGTTGTTTTTTGTCCAACTATTAAGGCATTCATTTTATCTCTATATAAAGACACAAAATGATATAGAAAATAAAAATTTTGAAGATCATGAGTAGAGTCGTCACTTACAATTCTTGTTATTATTTCGAGTAGGCCAATACTTGTAAATTGATATGTTGGTCTGTTCTTTATAAGGTTTTTCTTAAGTAAACCCTCTTCTTTCAAGGACTCTAATATTCTTTGAATTTGCGTATTTTGAACTTCTAGACAATGACCTTTTAAAGTTGTTTCCATCCAGTTTGATAGTAGCTCAATAAAGAATTTTAAATCCTTTTGTCGAAAGATAGAATTTTGCGTGTTCGCGTGGCAAGCAATTAGCGCCGAATTAATGAATAGAGAATGTTTGTCATAGAATGCATCAGTTCTTGGCATAACTTTGTAACCTTTGTGTAGTCTTGTAAGTATAAGTAATTACAGCTTAATATTCTTATCGGTAACAATGTAACTTTTTTAAGTGAATAGGAATAAATATCAATGGTTTAATTATTTATAAATAAATATTGATCCAACTTCCTGATAATCCGATATGAATAAAAAGGACTATTTATGAATTACGTAAAACATTTAATGAAAGATAAAAGGTTTTTGCCTGCTTTTTGGACTCAGTTTTGGGGTGCTTTTAATGATAATGTTTTTAAGAATGCACTCATAATTCTTATAACATATAAATCTTTTTCTATAAGTAGTTTTTCCTCTGAGCAGATGGTTGCACTTTGTGGAGGTATATTCATAGTTCCATTTTTTGTATTTTCAGCTTTCGCTGGACAAATTGCTGATAAGTTTTCAAAGAACAAGTTAATGTTTTGGATTAAATGTTTGGAAGTTGTTGTTATGATTTTTGGCAGCATTGGCTTTTTATCTGAAAATATTTACTTACTTATGATGTCACTTTTTCTAATGGGTCTTCAGTCGACATTTTTTGGACCTGTTAAATTTAGTATTCTTCCTGAGCTGATTAATGACGATGAACTTATACAAGGAAACGCCTTAATTGAAATGGGAACATTTCTATCTATTTTGATAGGTACTATTGTAGGTGGACTGATAATATCGATTCCAGATACTGGGAAAATGTACGTTTCAATTACGGTTATCATACTTGCTCTAGTGGGGACTTTTTTTTCTAAGAAAGTTCAAAATCTATCTCCAGTTAATCCAGAGTTAAAGTTAGAGATAGGATTTTTTAGACCTACTTTTAATATTTTAAAAATTGGGAAGAAAGAAAAATCTGTTTGGTTGTCAATATTAGGTATATCTTGGTTCTGGTTTCTCGGAGCCGTTTTGTTATCTATTTTTCCTGTCTATGTTAAAGATGTTTTAAGTGGTACTCAAGAAGTTGTTACGCTGTTACTCGCTCTATTTAGTATTGGTGTTGCAATTGGCAGCATGTTGTGTGAAAAACTAAGTAAAGAAAGATTGGAGCTTGGTCTAGTGCCTGTTGGTTCAATCGGTATGAGTATTTTTATAATAGATTTGTTTTTTGTTGGTATGCTTGACTCTTCTGGTTTGAATGAGGTTATTACTGTTTCGAAGTTTATTTCATATGCAATTTCTTATCGAATAATGTTTGATATATTGATGTTCTCTATCTTTAGTGGTTTGTTTATAGTTCCACTCTATACACTCATTCAACAAAGATCAGATGATAGTGTTAGATCGCGAATTATCGCGTGTAATAACATTATGAATGCATTATTTATGGTCATAGGGAGTCTTGTTTTAACTTACTTTTATTCACTTGATTATGCTATTCCTACCTTATTTCTTATTTTCGGAGGAATAAATGCAATTGTTTCTCTTTATATCTATAGAATCTTACCCGAATTCTTATTGCGTTTTTGCGCTATGGTTTTGACTAGAATCATTTATAGAGTTCAGGCAAAACGGTTAGTTAATATTCCTGAAGAAGGAGCAGCAATCTTGGTGTGTAATCATGTGAGTTTTGTTGATTGGTTAGTAATTGCGGCAACAATTAAAAGACCTGTTCGTTTTGTAATGCACTATAGTTTTATGAAGATTCCTCTTGTGAGACTTCTATTCATAGGTGCTAAAGTAATACCCATTGCTGGATATAGAGAATGTAATGATACTCTTAATAAAGCATATGATCAGATTAGTAAGGCCCTTGAGGATGGTGAGCTTGTATGTATATTCCCAGAAGGAAAAATTACAAAAGATGGCAGTTTAAATGAATATAAAAAAGGGATTGAAAATATTCTTGATAGAAATCCAGTACCAGTAGTACCAATGGTCTTAAAAGGATTATGGGGAAGTTTCTTTTCTCGAAAGTATGGTAAGGCCGCAAGTAGGCCATTAATAATTTTAAAAACTATTAAATCTAGAGTTTGTTTAGATATTGGTGAGGTCTTAGACCCAAACGGGCTAAAGGCTTCCGATCTTTATACAATCTCATGTAATATGTTAGATCAGAGTGTAGCAAGCAAAGATTATGATTAAAAAAATATTTAAATTTTTTGCAATATTCTTTCTTAGTTGTTTGGGAGGTATATACTTAAGTTTTGTTGGATTCTACAAATGGGAAGAGTTACAAATTGAAAATAATGAAGCTATTCATAAATCAATTTCAAGTCACTCTACTATGTCTCACCGAATTATCCCGCTGAATGAAGGACCATTGTCTTTAGCTAAGCGGTTAGAGATTATTGAAAGCGCTAAGAATTCAATTGAATTAGAATTTTTCATCTATGACTTAGATTTTGCAAGTCAATTAATAACCAAGGCGTTGATTAAAAAAGCACAAGAAGGAGTAAGGGTAAGGATGTTAATAGATTTTTCCTTACCAGTTTTTAAGCTAAAACCTATTTATGCAAGCTTTTTAAAAGAGAGGGGAGTTGAAGTAAAGTATTACAATACTAGTGAGCTTTATAAAATATTCTCTGTTCAGCATAGAAGTCATAGGAAACTGTTAATTGTGGATGATATTAAAGTCATTACTGGTGGACGAAATATCTCGAATGACTATTTCAATTTATCTCAAAATTATAATTTTCTAGATTCGGATATTTATTTAGAGGGTGAGATTTCTAAAAGTATTAGAGAGAGTTTCGATGTTTATTGGAATTCTAAGCTTGCTGAAGATAGCGGCCTTACTTCGAAGGTCACAAATGAAGAACTACAAAAGGCAAAAGCTTTTATCAATATATCTGAAACTGATAAAGCTTTAGATGAAAATGTTAATATTTTAAAGAAAGATATATTAAAAAATGAAGAATCTTTTGCATGTAATGATATTACTTTTGTAACAGACCTTCCTGGCGTTAGTTTGGAAAATAGAAGAGTTTATAAAACTTTAGAAGTGTTGTTACAAAAAACTGAGGCAAGAGTTTTTGCTGAGAGTCCATATTTTGTATTACGAAAGGATGGTCTTGATCTTCTTCAAAAAATGGACTCTAGAAATATTAATCTAACTGTTTTAACAAACGGTCTGTACTCAACAGATGCTTATTATACAATTTCAGCTTTATATAATGTACTAGATGATTTAGAGAATACGAAAATTAACCTATTTTCTTATAATGGAAAAAGACCTGCAATTAAATATGAACTACCGGTCGAAAACTCTACTAGATGGGGAACTCATTCTAAAAGAGCAATCATTGATAGTGATACTTTTGTTATAGGTACCTATAATATAGACCCTAGATCAGCTAATCTAAACTCTGAACTTATAATTGTCTGTAAAGGAAATGTAGAGTTGGTTGAACATACAATGAGTGATATGTCAGCACGAGTGAAAAACTCATTGCCTATCGTACAGAATGAAGAATTATTTTTGGATAATTTACTTGTCGGATCTACATTTAAGCAAAGAGTCAAATTCTATACTGCTATTCCATTTGCGCGTTTATTTGACTTCTTGCTTTAGCTAAATTGAACTTTGCGTATCAAATGATAGAGGCTTATTGTGTCTTATTTAGAAATTTATTCTTTCAAATAAGTATATATCAATTTCTATCATGACAATAATTTTACTATATGCTATGTTTGAATATATGAAATTTGAACATGAAATTACAATAAACGCTTCTTTTGATCTTGTTTGGGACACAATTATTGATATAAATAATTGGTCTCAATGGACACCAACTGTTGAGTATTCATCTTTAGATGGTGATACATTTTCTCTTGGTAGTATTGCTACTATAAAGCAGCCAGGTACTCCTGCTTCTAAATGGAAAGTTACGGCGTTCAGTAATAGAGATAGCTTTACCTGGGATTCTGCTCAGTTGGGAGTAAGGATGATAGCAAGTCATGAAATTCGAAAGATTGACGAGAGTCACACAATAAATATACTATCTTTAGAATTAAAAGGCTTTTTGACCTTTCTTCTTTGGCCTATTTTAAAAAGAAAAATCGAAAATATACTTTCAGCGGAAAATGAAGGTCTTAAACTATATTGTGAGAATCAATAGAAACAGATTTATCTACTTCTAGCTTTTTTATAATATTTTTCTCAGACTAATAGAATTCCAATTTATTAAAAGGATAAAATTGTGATAACTGTGCACCACTTAAATAATTCAAGATCTCAGCGTATCCTATGGTTGCTGGAGGAGTTGGGATTAGCTTATGAAATTAAAAAGTACGAAAGAGATCCAATTACCTATTTAGCACCTGAAGAATTAAAGCAAGTACATCCTCTTGGGAAGTCTCCAGTAATTACTGTTGATGATATAGTTATTGCTGAGTCAGGGGCAATTATCGAGTTCTTAATCAGGGAATATGGTAAAGATGGTTTCAAGGAGTCTTCCGATAAAAAGCTAAAACAAAAGTTAAGTTATTGGCTACATTTTGCTGAAGGTTCTTTGATGCCTCCTTTTGTAATGAAGTTAGTATTTGATAAAATAAAAAACAGCCCTATGCCTTTTTTTGTAAAGCCTGTTGCTAGAATGATTGCTAATAAAGTCATGACTTCTTTTGTTGGTCCAAATATTAAAGGTAATTTAGATTTTATAGAGGCCCATTTAAAGAAAAATGACTGGTTTTTAGGAAATGAGATTAGTGCAGCAGATATCCAAATGAGTTTTCCGCTAGAAGCAGGTATGGGAAGGATTGAAAATAAAAATGATTACCCTTCTATTTTGAAATTTGTTCATAAAATACAAAAAAGAGCGGCATATATAAGAGCTCTGGATAAGGGGGGGAGATATGACTATGCTCAAAAATGAATAGTGTTTATTCTATTTTCCAATTTTTCCCATAATCTTGAGTTTCAACTTTATATTCTTTTTGTTTTATAAATGCTTTTGAAGTAATGATAAAGGATACATGTCCTTTTGATTTAGAAGTAATCATCGAATAGATAGGGCTATTTTCACCATTGTACTGTTGAGATAAACAATTCGTTCTCGCCCAATTTCTTGGAAGCAACCCTTTTACTTCCTTTGCTTTACTTTCTTCTAAACATTTTAAATATAAATTTGTATTGATTAAGTTATTGGGTATGTCGACAGGATTCCAGATCTTGAAAGAATTACACTTGTCCCAGGAGATTGCCAGGCCTTTTTGAATGGTTCTTAAAATAATTGAATCGTTATCTGTTACTGTGTATGCATTTTCGGCTTTTTTTACTAATTCTTTAAAGCTAAGTCTAGAGACTTGTTTTGATAATTCGTCAGCAATGTAAATATCTCTCCAATTTTCATGTTTCTTATTTTCTAAGCTTGAATTGCATTTCACCTTTATCTCCGGTCCTGTATAGTGGAGAGGGTAATGAACATCAAACAACTCTATTTTTAATAAAATATTTTCTTTTTCATGGAAAACGGCTTGATTGACTTTTATTTTGTAGGATCTGAAAATACTATAGTATGCAACAATGCCTAAGGCCAAAATGATTGTGATGGAGATGGCTAACTTTTTCAATTCTTGATCACTTCTTTGTATAATTGATCATTGTTATGTTCAAAAATAGTGATTGCTGAATAGAACATTTTACCAATAGTTTTCACTGTTTTATTATACTATAAGTCCATATAATATTAAATGCCTTTAAAGTTGATTTAATTGGTCGGGATAAGTGCGTTTTATCTTAGTTAGCTGGTTTAGTCTTTTATGATCTCACACTTGTTGCATGATGGTCTGCGTATTTCATGTCGACTCCCATTATATGGGTAACAAGCCAATTTTTTAAGAATGCCACGACCTTATCTTTATTTATTGTTCCAATTCGAAGGTCTGCACCATGTTTATTTAGCAATTGAATTAGATTTTTGTGAATTTTTTTATGGGCCTCATACTCTGGGTAGCTAATACTTTTCATATATTCTTCTTCATCTTTAAAATGTATCTCAGTGTAATCTAATAGATCATTAAAACTTGCGATTATTGCTCCTTCTTGAGCTGAGTTCAGATTGGTAACTAGAACATTAATTTTATCTACTAAAATTTTATGTTCCTTATCCATTTCCGCTACATTTAATTCAAGTTTATCATTCCATATAAATAAATCGATATCGTTACTTTTAACTTTTGAAATATTTGGAATAATTGACCTGAAACTTTCTATTAAAGTTTCAAGAGACTCTGATTCTTTGGAGACGCTATAAGCTACTTGCTTTGCTTGCCCAGAGATGAGAGTTGTTTTTTGATTAATTTGATCAAGTTGTCTTACTGCATCTGTTATCTCTTCTACGCCAATAGTTTGCTCTGTTGAGGCCCTAGATATGTCTTGAACTAAATGTCTTAGACCTTCAACTCCTCGAGATATACTTTCAAAAGATGATTTACATTCTTCTACAGCTCTTTGGCCCCCATCGATACTTGTTACACCTTTTTCTAATATTAATTTAATTTCGCTAGAGTTTTCCTCAACTATATTATTTACCGTTGTTATAGATTCTTCAAGCATAGATGATATTTCATTTGCGGCCCTACCACTTAGGTTTGCTAAATTTCCTACTTCCTCAGCTACAACTGAAAAACCTTTCCCGTGTTCGCCTGCTCTGGCCGCTTCAACGGAGGCATTAAAGGAGAGCAGTTTTGTCTGAAACACAATGTCGTTAATAATTTTAGTTTTCTCATTTATCTCGTTTATCACTTCGCTAATTTGCAAAATCTTGTTATTTGTTTCAGAGATAAAAGAGCTGAATTCCTCGTTTCCCTCTTTGATTGTTGAGAATGATTTAAGAAGGTGTTCAACTGCACTTCTGCCTTTTGAAGTTGATTCAACACATTCGCTTACTTCAGTGGTTGCATTCTTTGCATGATCAGTATTTTTTTGGGCTGTTGCAAATATTTCATCTAAAGCACTCGCTGTTTGATGAAGAGACTCAGACTGTTCAACAGAACCAAGCTCTAGCTCATCAGTAGTATTGAGAATTTGATCGCTCGTACCGCTAATAACCTCTCCTGTTCTCTCTAGATCTTCAAATAATTTAGTCATTTTTCTATGTTGGATTTTTTGTTTTATACTTATTCCAATAAATGGCAAGACTGCTAATATACTCATTAAGTAAAAGCTCTTATTTAATTCTTGATTAAAGAAGTATGTTCCAAGCATACATAGTAAGTAGAAAACAATCGCTCCAAGATTTTTTCTATCCAGTATTTCTAGAAATTGCATAAATATTCTCCTATATATATTTCTCGGTAAGTAATCTAGATATTTAAGTAAAGAAAGGTTAAGAAAATATATAGAATTGTATAGGAAAACACTTGGTTAATGGGTCTTAGGATTTTCTCTGCCACAGCTGAGACAAATATTATGATATCTAATAATTATATTTAGTTCAGATAATCTTTATGTTTTCTGTTTATCATCCAAAATGTTAGAAGTCTTAAAAATCAAAAAGGAGAGATGCCGGTGAAGTTTTTAATATTACTTATTTTAACAATTAATACTAATATCTTAGCTTCAGATCTTACGCAAAGTGATCAGATTGAGATTATTGAAAGTCTTGCAAAATCTGAAAGAAGAAGCCTATGGGTTCAAGGACATGAGAATGTTGTTTCTTCTATTGAACATGTGACTAAAACTTCACTAGTTGAGTATCTTTCTCAAAGTAAATATTATGAAAGTAATTTAGAGTTTGATGAAGAAGACAAACTATTTGGATGCTTAAAAAGAAAATCCTGTGAATTGTATCTTATTTCTCTATCTTCAGAATACTATAGTGGGTATGGAGTTGACTCAGTGTTTGTTCAACTTAATGTTAATACCGGCAATTATGATAATCGAATTAGACACAATATTTATTCAGAATAATTAAAAGGACCTATATATGAAAGCATTACTTATACTATTTTCAATACTATTAACGATGAATTTACACGGAGCTACTCTAAACTGCGTCCAAAACGGTCAAGAGACTCAAGGTATGTTAGTGAAGGCCGAAGTCGATGGAGATTTTTCTGTAGTTTCTAAAAAAGAAGTTATATTTACTCATGTTACCTTTGATTACACTATCGATGAAGGTGAGCATTATTCTTGGTCTAAGGGGAGAGAAACTTTGTCAAATCTCGTTAATAAGTTAAATTATAGACCTCGCAAATATATCGGTCATTTGAAATTTTCGGTACTAGTAAATGGATACGATAGGGAAGAGTATCCAGGTTTTGGATACTTAGAGCTAATCGTTCCAAGTGATAAGATAACAAGTTTTACTAGTGAGAGTTTCACTTCATATTTGATCTTAACTTCTATGGATGATCACTTTGGTGGAACTATTTCTCTTGATTGTAAAATTAAATAGTTAAAAGATAGGACTAGTCCTATCTTTTTTTCCTTCCTATCTAAAGTTAAGTGATTTTTTATACCTCTAATGTTAGATAATTGACTAATTTATATATAGGGGATTATTTTGAAATTATTAGCTTTAGCAGCTCTATTTGTACTTTCAACTACTATTTTTGCTCAATCAATTAGAGAACAATGTGAAAATGCATACTATGCAACAGGATATGTGTCGCTTCACCAATATAAAGTCACTATCGACTGGTCTATGATCTCAGATCATGCTCATGTACAACTTGATAATATAATCTACTCAGAGGGCTTTGATGTGCTTAACGAGGATGATTCAAGATGGCCAATTATGACATTAACACTTAAAGAGAATGGCAAAATTGACCCTTTTGATTATCAATTAGTGTTAGAAGAACTTAAGCAAATTCCTAGCTCAGTTGGTTGTCTGTATAATTATAATTAATTTCGTTAGAACTGATGATAAAGGCCCTGCGTGTTGATGAAGGGGCATCGACTTTTTTACTTTATAAGCAATAGCTTCTTATGAGCCCTTTGAAAAATGAGTTTATTTTTAAACAAAGATCGTCATTATCTAATTCTTCGAAGTAGGCACAGTGACCGCTTCGAGAGTCAGCAAAGCATAGAGGGAGATAGTTACTTTCTAAAAGAATTTTATCTGCAATAAGTCTTGCTGTTCTACCATTTCCATTTGTAAATGGATGAGTTGAAACAATCCAAATGTAAACTTTAAGTGCAAATTCAATAGGGTGAATGTTGTTTCTCATAGATAGAATCTTTTCAAAGTTATTAATTTCATCTTGAAGGAACTCTTTTTTTAAATACATTAGTCCTGCACCGAACACTTCTGTTGTTCTAATGCCAGATTTTTCTGTTAAGCACTCATTTACTTGAGTTATTAAATGAAAATCTAATTGATGACCGATCTTTGAAAAAACAAATTTATTAGCATCATCCCATTTTTCCAATTCACCTTTTCTCTTTAAAGTAGATGAGGCGACAACTCTATGCAGATTTAACCTTGCTAGTAGCTCAGGTGTGAGACTTATATTAGATCGTAGTGAATCCAATTCTATTAATTTTGTACTTAAAGTATCGAGCTCCTCGTTATTAAGGGCCCGATATAGAAATTTTAACTTAGAATTAATCAACTTTAATTTCCAGTAAAGATTCAACTAAGAAATTATTGGTTTTCGAAGTACTGTTTTTAACTTTTATTAACTTCCCTTGTGGAGTATTGAAGATATAGAAATCCGTATATCCATAATCTGCATAGCAGCTTGATGTGCTATCGCAGTCATATACTCTATATAAGTTCTGCCCAATTCTCTTAGCAAAAAAGAATGAATCACCATAGTAGTAAATATTTCTACCAGTCTCGTTGTCAATTACTTCTATATTCATTCCGATTGTAGGAGGAAGTTCCTCTTGTGAATTCCAGTAGAAGTCTTCGTCTTCATGGAATGATACCTTGACTGTTACTTCAGTCTTTCTGTCATAAATATTTAAAGATGTAGCCTTTGATATAAATTGAATATCAATAAGGTGATCTGTTGATAGGTTTGCTTCATGTATTATACTTGATGCATTTTGAGCAAAAGTTTTTGCTATTGGTGATGTTAATAGTAAAGTTGAGATTATTAATTCATTTTTCATACTGCCTCCGATGTTTAGTTGAGGCATTTCTAGCAAGTAATTTACTATGAAAATAATATATTAATATTATATTCACCATAACTTTTTGTTATAGTGTGTAGATGAGAACTGAACTTAATTTCAATCACTTAGAAGTTTTTTTGGCCCTAGCTAAGAGCCTAAGCTTCTCTAAAGCAGCAAAAGATCTTGGTATCGCTCAACCTGCAATCTCTAAGCAGATTAAATCATTTGAAGAATCGCTTCAAACACAACTCTTTTTAAGAGAAGCCAAGAAGGTATTTTTAACTAAACGAGGAGCTGAGCTTTACAAGTCAATGGGGCCCGTTTTTGGTAATATTAACAGAGAGTTTGTAGAGTTTAGAAAGGCTTCAGATGAACTCTCTGGAATAATTAGAATAGGTTGTCTTCAAGAAGTTGGAGAGAGATTGATCTTTCCTTTTATAGTTAAGTTTATGAAAAAACACCCTAGTGTTAGGGTTGAGCTCAAATATATTAAGACATTTGAGATAATTGATTTACTTAAAGCAGGAGAGCTCGATTTTGGTATCATCGCTAAGTCTATTGATCTAGAGAGTATTCGAACTTACAAAATCTTAGAGGAAAGAATTTCTCTTGTGTGCTCGTCTAAATGGCGACCACAATCAATAAAGACTTTTAATGAGTTACCCATGATTAAGTACAGAGATGATGACGTACTATTAGATATGTACCTAAAGAAAACAGCGCCTCATATTCGCCATGGAAAATTATATACAACTCTAGCAGTGAATTCCCATAAGAGTATGCTAACGGCATTACAATCAATTCCTTCTATGGCCGTGCTACCCGAACTAAGTCTTCGAGTTGAACTTAAAAAAGGAAGTATTGTGAAACTAAGAAAAGAACCTCTTGTTACTGACTTATATCTGGCCCAAACAGCTTATGATTTTCCTGATAGGGTAAATGACTCTTTTAGGACATATCTCATTAAAGAGTTGAAGTCACTTGTTCAGTAATATCAAGGTCTAACGACACAAAGTACCGCTAGAGGAAAGGTTAATACGGCCCTTAAGCACTCTTTATTACATAAGTCGAATTGCCTTAGCGAGTTTTGGTTTGAAGTAGGTCCTAGCGAACTTGATAACTTTACTAAAAAACTAAGAGATCTTGTTGGTGTAAATGTAAAAGGTAGAACAAGATTAATCCTTCAAAGTGTTACAGATCCATTATCAGATAAGAAAAAAGAGTTCTTAACATTTAGGTTATATGAGACGTGGAATAGTTGTGAAAATTTTAGGCAACAATATGGCAGTGAAAGCTCTAGATCTAAATTAGACTATTTTATGGATTATGTGACGATATCTGAAGTATCTTCAACTATTTTTCAGCAATAGGTTTTTATAGTATCTAGACTCAGTACTTAGTAGTCTAGATACTTCTTGTACCCCTTACGACTGTTCACTAGATGTTTGGGCTATTTTCTTTAATAAGTGTTTTTAATTTTTAGCGAAAGAAAGCGCCCTCAGCAAGAATGCTATGAGGGCAAGCTAACGAGAAGTTTTTATCGATTATTTGAACATGCTGTAGATAAAGTTATCAACAACTGGAACTATATTTAATGTTACGGCCCACTCTTGTCCGAAACGGTCATTTTTTTCAATAAAGTGATCAACACCTAGTTCAAACTTAACAGGAACTTTTTTGATTTGAGTTACTTTTCTAACTGATAAGTTCAATGGAATTGTTGCTTGATCATTTTTCCAGTCATAGAAGTTCTTTGGGTTTGTGAAGATTGTCCAAGCATTGTCTAGATACACTCCTGCAAATATCTCTAGCTGTGTTGTAGAGTAGCCACCAGGACCAGATAAGTTCCATTGGTGAGCTGGGAATACAGCAACGTAGTAATCTTTAGTTAGATATGCAACTAGAAGCTCTGGACCTAATCTCCACTGCTCTGTTGAAATATCTGTCTTTGTAGGGATAAGTCCTTGGAGACCAGTAACTGCAACGATCCCATTATTATAAGTTTTTCCGACCGCAACATCAAAGCCAATATCAGCTATGCCACCATCATCTTTGAAGGTACCATTTGCAGTAGTTGTAGGAGTATTCCATACAATTGGTAATGCAGGTCTAACAAAGAAATTTGTCTTATCTTCTTTACTTAATGGAAAAGGAAAAACTGGTTGGAAAAGAGTTAATGTAGAGCTTTGGTCTGAAGCAGTAGGTAGACTGCCGTCAAAAGAAGTATGTGTCGTTCTAAAGTTAAGTGTTGCCAAAGGTGTATTTGGATTTGAAAGTTCTTTAGAAATGTCCGCACTTGAGCTAGCACCTTCTGCAAAAGCAGTAGAAGTGAATAAAGTACTTACTACTAAAAGAACTAAAGTAAATTTCAGTTGCATATGATCTCCTCATTTATAAATATTGTAATATTTTTACCATTATTTTTTTGAATTGTAGGCTAAAATAATTTTTTTAAAAGATATTATTGAAATAAAAAGAAGCTAAAAAAAATGTTAATTCTGTCGGAAGCAGTGCGATAATCAATTCATAAAGAATGCGTATCGAAATAATTATTTGATAATAACTTCTCATTTGTTCTATACTCATAACATATTAGATACTTTTAAATATGGAGATTTATAATGGATAAATTTTATTCGAAATCACTTGTCGTATATATTGCTGTACTTATGATGTTTCAGTTTTCAGTTAGTGCCAAAGAAGATTCTTCTGAATTAATTGATGATAGCTTTGTGGGATCTTGGCCAATGTTTGGAACTGATCTAAGAATGAAAATTGGCGGTTACTTTAAAGTTGATCTAATTAAAGACTTTGATGGAACGACTGATAAAGATCAATTCTTAATTAGTAA
Organism: Halobacteriovorax sp. HLS; assembly: GCF_004006665.1. NCBI lineage: Bacteria > Pseudomonadati > Bdellovibrionota > Bacteriovoracia > Bacteriovoracales > Halobacteriovoraceae > Halobacteriovorax > Halobacteriovorax sp. HLS. The sequence goes on along the minus strand of NZ_QOCL01000003.1, from coordinate 624,784 downwards.
AATCCCAGTAAAGGGAACTCCTAACTCTGATAATAAAGGATACTTTCATTTCACAGTCAGAGAAACCCGTTTTAACTTCGATATTAGAAATACTAAAAGTGACATAAAAGAAAGAGTGTTTCTTGAGATGGACTTTTTTGATGCAACTAATACTTCTCCACGCCTTAGACATGCATATATTGAATACGGTAATTTAGTTGTGGGACAAACTTGGACAAACTTAAGTGAGCTTAACTCCCTTCCTTTTATGATTGATTTTGCTTATGGGGATGCACTCTACGGTGGAAGAACAAAGCAAATTCGCTGGCAAGATAAAATTAATAGTAAGTTTAAATGGGCCGCTGCTTTTGAACAAATTACCGAAGCAGGAATCGATAATCCTTATAATTTAGCAGGAGCCGCAATTGCTGAGAACCCTTCAGTATCTGCTAGAATAGACTTTAGTCACTCGAGAGGATTTAATATGCTTGGAGCTTCTGTTTCTGAGATTTCTTGGGATGGACAGGGGACTGGTAAAGACGCTTCAATTTTTCAATGGTCAGCTGTATTTGCAGGTAGACAGTACTTTCTTGAGAAGAGAACTTTTTCTACGTGGAATATCTCATATGGAGACGGAACTGCTGCTAATGTAATTGCGCTAGCAGGTAGTAATGCGAACGCAGTTTTAAAGAGTGATGGTACGTTAGCGACAAACAAGGTTGTTAGTGTCTCTCTTGGTCAAGGCTATACAATTAGTGAGACTCTCTCGGCCAACCTAGCATACGCCTGGACTGAGTTAACGAAGTCAACTCATAGAAGTGCTAACTCTATGATAGGTGGATCAGTTCTTCACATCAACTTAGTCAAGCAACTTTCTAAGAGGGCTAAAACTGGTTTAGAGTATATGTGGGGAGAAAGAAAGAATAACGATGGTAAAAAGGGTGATGCTAATAGAATTCAGACAATGCTTATGTATAACTTTTAGGGCTTTGTTAAATGGATTTTTTCACCTTGGACTGAGTGGATATGCAAAAAGTATTTGATGACATTGAAAAAGAAAGAATTTTTAAGTCACAGGGTTATTCTCAAAAAATGTCCATTGGTGATGATGAGCTTCAAAAACTTAGAGAACTTATTGAAGCTCAGTTCTTCTCTGTAATTGAAGAAGAGTACCCTGAAAAGTTAGATTCCTTTAGTCGAAACGGTCTTGCTCTCTATCATGAGTTATCTTATGAGATTGACCACTCAGCTACATGGCCAAAGAAAACTCGCTGTTTATTACAGCCAGCATGCGAAACTATTAAGAAGCTTCCTTTTTGGAAGCAATTAGAAAATGACTTTGGCCCTTTTTTGCTAGGTCGAGTCGTTTATGAAAAAGATATTGAGTGGGATCGTGATGAGATGTACTGGCGTATAGTAAGGCCTAATGAGCCTACTGATGTAGGAACACTACATGCTGATAAGTGGTTTCATGATACCATGAAGATACGCGAACGTGTTTTTCCGCAAGGGGCACATGCTTTAAAAGTATGGATTCCTATCTATTGTGAGCCTGGTAAAAATGGGCTGGCCATAGTACCTAATTCTCATAAGGACCCCTCAAAGTGGCAGTATAAATCTGTAGAGATAGAAAATACAAGTAAGCCGCGATTACTATGTGATGAGTCTTTAGTAGAGACCGAACTTTTGAATACTCCTGCTGGTAATATAGTAATTTTTAATCAAGACTTAGTTCATGTCGGTGCACTAAACTCAGCAAGTACTACCCGAATTAGTTTAGAAATTACAATGATAGTTTGAGCTTTTCGTTTTCTTTTGCCGACTCTAACTCTAAGTTCTCAAGTAGGAATTTGACAAAATATGTTGTTCCTTCATTATTTAGATGATTGTCTGAAAAAAGACCGTCTATAGGAACTCTTTTCTTATCAATTAATGTTGATATTTGGAATTTTCTTAGAAGTGTAACCAATTCATTTGTGTAATGATCGTCACCACTTTCTACTAGAGGCATGAGGACTGCGACAAATTTTCCTTTACTATATAGGCTTAAGTATTTTTTCTTTAGCTCAAGTATAATTCTTGCAGCCTTATAGATACAAGCCGAATCATACTTGTACTCACTTGTTGCACTTTGTATTCTAGGGAACAAGCTCTCTAAAGCGGAGCGCACTAAAAATAGATGAAATTTGATAGAGTCTCTATAGAGTCCTCCATAGTATAAATTGTTGTTTCTTAAAATGTAATTTGGCGATGAGCCTTTGTTCCATGTAAAGCTAGAGTTAAAACCGCATACTCTTCTTAAGTGAAATAATGAAAATGCATGAATATGTACGCCTTTTTGATGTGGAATAATAGCTTTTATATCTTTGAATTCAAATTGAGCAAGAATATTGGATGATGACCAACCGGGAAATGAAATATTTACTATTTCATAATTGATTAAAGGTGTTTCATTTCTAAGTTTATTTGAAATTGTTTGATCATCACTTAAATGGTAGCCAAAAATATTTGAGTCACCAGAGATAATAAAGTGTTTATCAAATTTGTCTTTTTCAGTTTGATTAAGTATTGGCCTGAATTGATTAGCATCTAGAGGGTAGTAAATTATCTTTTTCTTATCTAGAGAGGGAAGTTTTATTTGGAATATACCTTCACTTGGATATCCCCATTTAGTGTCCGCGATAGAACTATCCGAGTCGCCATTAGTTACCATCTTTCCTATATAAATTAACAAGCAAAGCGTAAAAATAAATAGCAAAACTGTATTTACTAAAATTAATAATAGTTGTTTCTTTTTAGAGTTGTTCATCTACTAATACTATACATTACACTCTATAAATATTGCATGAAAATGTTAGTTAATAGTCTTAACTGATATTTTATCAATAGAACACGACTGTGTGGTGTCGGAGGTTAGGTATGCCTTTATATAGAGATTTCCTGCTCCGACTTGGGTTGGAAATAATGAAATCTTTTCAGCTAGTACACTTAGGTTACTCCTATCAGCACTAGAGGAAACTGGTGTCCATGTCGATGAATTCCAGAAGTAAAAATCTGTTCCATTGTTTGAGATTTGGTAACCGATCTGGCAGGTTCCAATCTCTGTTATAGAGATTGATTCAATTTTACTATAGCTTAGAGGAGTGTTTGTAACAATTGATGGAGAGTCTCCATAGTAGATATTGCTAGAAGACAGATTCAATGAAGTTATTTCGGGCATACAGAGCTTTCCAGCGCATAGACCAGATTCATCGTCACTCTCAAGGTATAGCCTATATTGAAAATATCGATTACTTGCCGGTGCTGTTACAAAATCTGTGAATGTAAACCTTGCCGAGTTCGCAACAACAGAACCAATAGGATTTCCGCTAGCATCTATCACACTATTGTTATGATATTCTGAAAAATAGGTTTTAGATGTTCCGTCTGGCCCTATAAAAACTTCGGAATCACAATTTGCATCATTACATGATCGTACTTGATACTTAATCCTATTTGCAACTCTTTGGTAGAGGTGCAGTACTTCACTATTGGAGAGGGCCCTATTCCAAATGGCCAGCTCATCAACCAGTCCGTTATAGTGATAATCATTAGGAGACCTTTTCCCTAGAATTACGTCATAAGAAGAATCAAATTGCACTGTTATAGAACTTTCTTGGCCTACAAGTACTCCATTTAAATAGATATTAACCGTTCCACTTTCATACCTAACGAGTATATGTGACCATTTATTCAATGGTATCGCAGTATTTGTACACGCGTGAAATCCACCATCACCATCACTAAAGTAAATTGCTCCATCTAGTCCTGCGCAGCTGCTAGTTGTTCCAATAATGCCTACTGCCCAACCTGCTGAGCTATAGTTTCCTTTAGATATTAGGTAATCCTGAGCTGCAGTCGGATAGCTTTCTAAATATACCCAAGTAGAAATTGTAAAGTCTGAGGCAAAGTCTAGTGATGCTGAACTCCCAAAGTTGATAGTATCCATATCTGTATCTTGCAATTCGACTGCTCCGCCAAGAACTGAGTTTGTTGAAAGAACAGGTGTGTTAACACCCACGCCATGGTTGCCATAACTTGAGCTATCTGCAAAGTCGGTTGCGCCAGGAGCTGTGCCAAATGAAGTTTCATTAAAATGCCAGTTACCAACTAGGCCAGTACTCAAATCTGCAACTAACGAAGAATAGCTGGTTGAGTTTTCAGATACTGGACCAACAATTTCTTTCATAAATGGAAGAGGTGTTATTGTTTCAAGAAATGGAATATTAGTATCTGCCCCTAGGTCTATAATAGGTGAGTCGTAGTGAGCCGCTGATTTTTGTTTTTGTCTATTGTAAATGAGGTTAATTTCCGCCTCGTCTAGGTTTGTATTAAAGACTGCGACATCATCAAGTTCTCCCGCATATTGGTTTGAAGAACCATTATAACTACCTATAGTCAATTCGTAAGATCCACCAGCACTTAAAGACTTTGTTGAGCATACTCCATCTTTGACACCATTTAGATAAGGTTGAAAACAAGTGCCATTATAAACGAGTGCAATATGTTGCCACTTATTTAAAATAGCTAATGAATCAAATGAAGTCGCACTTGTGTCAGCATGATTATAGTATTGAATTCTATTATTTGACCCTAGAGCCAGAGCAACAGTTGTTCCAGCTGTTGTGTCACGATGCAAATTGATAACTCTATTTACCACATTTCCTGTTCCGATAGAAGTAGGTTTTATCCATGCCATTAAGCTCAATGGTTGATTAGAGCTTGCAAGGTAAGTACTTGAAGCATTAGCAGTTGCGGTATCGTTAATACCATCAAATATACTTGAATGAGTTCCAAGTTTTTGTGCAGTTGAGAACAGAGGAGATCCTGAAGGTGTAGCGTGATTTCCATTTAAAGATGAGTCTAGCCAGTTGCCATTCATCTTCCAATATCCAATTAGATTTGAGAACTTTGGAGTCCATGTGGACATTAGTTCAGAAAAGTTTTGTGCTTGATTTTCATATAGCTTTCTAACTTCTGCTTCGCTAAGACCTCTATTCCAAAGAGCTACCTCATCTGTTTTTCCATCTAGAGAGCTAAATCCACTTTGATTTGACCCGATAACAAAATTATCACCTTTGTTAGAAATAGAGGCGCTACAGCTTTGCTCATGAGTTTTAACGGAATCTTTAAATACTTTTAGGTTTGCACCATCTAGAACAATTACAAAGTGTGTCCAGACACCTAGGACTACTTCTTGATTGTATGGTGTTGAACATGAGGTACTGTTGAAAGTAAATAATCCAGAACTATTTGATAAGAATTGAAAGTCAACATTAGCGTCATCAAGTCCTTTAGAAAATACTCTTCTAGACGAATTATGAGAGGTTACATTTATCCAAAAGGAGATCGATAATTGATTTGTTAGATTAGGAAATCCTGAAGCCCTAACTCCTGTCGGGTTACTTGAATAAGCATGGGAATGAGTTCCTATTTTAGAATCAGTACTAAAGCTTGAACCGGTAGAAGAAACTGTTGTTAAATTACTTGGTGAGCTGTCGGTTAGGTCGTTATCTAGTCTCCAATAGCCAACTAAGTTTGAAACGTAGTCCGGAAAGATATTCTTAACATTTAGAGCGCTACTATATTTATCTGAAATGCTAAGTCTATTATTTGAATTTATATAAGTGCCAACGTGAGTACCACTAGAGAAGTCTGAAGTAGAGTGATTGACATCAACTACTTTTAAACTTGCTGCTCCTGAGTTAACTTCTATGTAATTTGTAGGGAATGTATAGTCTGCAGAATTATCAAAGTTCCAAGATTGTTCTACACCTAGTACACAGGTGCCATTTTCTAATGGAGAGTTCGGACAGAGGCTTCTGCTTCGAATTGACTCTGAGTCCACTTTCAATTGGCTTTTACAACCGTAAAAGAAAACTTGGAAAGCTAATATTAATAGGATCTTATATCTAAGCAAATGTTCCTTCTTAGTAAATTTGCAAACACTTAACTCTACCATGCCCTAGGATTCTAAAGGGCTAATTTTATAGCTAAGTGTGAAAACAGGTACTTACATCTGTTTATTTAAGCTCATTAATTACTTTAAAAGTCTGTAACCACCGTAAAAATTGGCAAAATTACTCTTTGCTTATAAATATTCCAGTTTCCAACTTAAATTCACATATTTATATCGGCTTATCTAAATAATACTTTAGTAAAGCCACTCTGTTGGATCTATTCTTTTGTTATAAAAAATTCAAAAAACAAGATATTTTTTTTCAATATGATATCTATTATTTTATGAAAAGAACTTCCGTATTAGTCCTCATTATTTCCAATTTTTTCACTTTTACCATCAATGCTTCTTATACTAGCAAGCAGTGGGTTTATAAATCATTTGATGGAGATAAAATTGAATTGATTTGGAATAATTATGAATTCGACAATACTGTCGTCGCTGTAATCGATACTGGAGCAAATATTAATCATCCTGACCTTAGAGATCAGCTCTGGGTTAATGAAGCTGAGAAAAATGGAATTGTTGGAGTTGATGATGATAATAATGGCCACATTGATGATATTAACGGTTTTAATTTTGTAAGTAATAATAACACTCTTGAAGATACACATGGTCATGGTACACACGTTGCGGGCATTATTGGAGCTGCTCATAACGGTATAGGTATTAATGGTATTAACCCTAGTGCAAAGTTAATGATCTTAAAGGCCTTTGATGGTAAAACTTCCGATGCTCTTGCCTCTGTTCGAGCTATTCGATACGCCGTTGATAATGGAGCAAAAGTTATCAATTGCTCTTGGATTGAGTACAAAGATATTCCTGAATTAGAGCAGGCAGTGAACTATGCTACTTCGAAAGGTGTTATCGTTGTAGGCGCAGCTGGAAATAGTGGCAAAGATATTAATAGAAGAAGAATATTTTTAGCCAATTACAAAGATGTTATAATTGTTGGCAATTTAGCGATGAATGGAAGAATTCATGCTGAAAGTAATTACGGAACTAAGAAAGTTGATATCCTTGCTCCAGGGGAAAAAATCTATTCAACTGATATCACCGAAAGTGGTTATTCCTATAAGAGAGGTACCTCTATGGCCGCTCCATTTGTTTCAGGGGCCATATCATTATTATTATCAATAGATCCTAATGTAGACCCCTTTTCGATAAAAGAGAGATTATACAGAACAGGTACAAAGAGATCCAATTATAAGGTCAAATCTAAGAAAAGAATAAATGTATATAACTTTATAAAAGATGACTAAGTATGTTGTTAATGGAAATGAAAAGTAAGCGCGGCAGAAATCTCTCCCGCACTTTTCTATTCGAAAAGAATTTTAAAGTCCTTTTTCATTGAAATAATTTCGATTCCGTATTTACTAGACTCGTCTAAGACTTTGTCTAACTTTCCTACGTGAGTTTCTCTGTCGTATAGAAACTCTCTAGGTTCATCATCATGTCTGATAACGGCAGCGTATGTCTTGTACTTAGAATTAAGTTTTGTGTATTTTAGCATTGCAAAATCTCCGTCCGAGTTGCCAAATGCAATAGTAGGAACTTTACCGATTTTTTCGACAATGCTTACTATTTTCCCTTCTTTGTCGTTTAAAAAGAAGTCATCGTTTGTTCTTATAACCTTCATTTGTCCATCTTCTTCAATTACTTTCTTAGAGAAGGTTGTTCCTATAATATTTTGCTCTGGTAATTGATAAGATATTCTGTTTAGAACTCTCGCAAATTGTGTCTCCCCACCTGTTACCATGAAGACTTCGTAATCATTTTCTTTTAATATATTTAAAAGCTCAGTCATCGGTGCATATGTCATTTTGTAATATAGTTTTTCAAATTTCTTGTGCTTCTTAGTTGTTAACCAGAGCTTAACGAACTGCTCAAACTCTTCGTTTGTTGTACCTGACTGAATAGTCTTTAAAACAAAAACCAGATCTTTCTTAGATGCTTTATGGACACCATTTTTTAAAATAGTGTCTACACTTGAAATACCTTTTTTGTGCTTGATTACGATAATTTCTTTGTAAAAGTCGAGTAGGGCTTGAACTGGGTAATAGAAAGGTTGTTCAGACCAAAGTGTCCCATCATTATCAAAAACAGCAATTCTGTCTATTGGAGGAACATAGTTCTCATGTCCTTCAGTTGCTGAGTCTTTGATGTATTTTATTAGACCTTTAGTGTTTTCTGTTTCATTCCATTTGGTAAGCTCAACACTTGATCCTACATTTATCTCGACTTTAGAATTACACCCCATTAAGAGGAGAGTTAGTGAAAGAAGCACGATTTTCATAGATATCCTTGATTTAGTTATTTAGCTAAGAATATTGCCAAAAGAAATATTTAAATTCAAGTAAGAATATTTGAATTTCTAGGGAGCTGATGTGACTCCCTTAAAGTGCTTATGCCTTATTTGTACAGCTTCGCCTTATACTCAGGGTGCATTAAGTTTTGAACACTGAGAATATCATCAAGCTCTTTTTCTGAAAGGAGCCCTTTTTCAAGAACTAGGTCTCGAACATTCTTTCCTGTTGTTGCAGCTTCTTTTCCAATTTGATCACCCATGTGGTGACCAATATATGGGTTAAGAAATGTAATTATCCCTATGGAGTTTAGGACCATATTCTTTGTGTGTTCTTCGTTTGCTGTTATTCCATCAATACATTTATCACTTAAAGTAGTACATGCGTTACTAAGAAGTTCAATAGACTCAAAGATGGCCTGAGCTATAACAGGCTCCATAACATTAAGTTGTAACTGTCCACCTTCGGCTGCAAATGAAACAGCAACATCATTTCCAATAATTTTAAAGCAAACTTGATTTACAACTTCAGGAATAACTGGGTTGACTTTTGCTGGCATAATCGAAGATCCGGCCTGTAGCTGAGGGAGGTTAATCTCATTGAAGCCACATCTTGGTCCCGAAGAAAGTAATCTTAGGTCATTGCAAATTTTAGATAGCTTCACCGATGTCCTCTTGAGCGCCCCAGATATCATGACATACGCGCCGCAGTCTGAAGTTGCTTCTATTAGGTTTTCAGTTTTTATAAAACTAGCTCCGGTGAATTGAGCTAGATATTTAACAGCAATATCAGAATACTGCTTTGGAGCATTAACGCCGGTTCCAATGGCCGTTGCACCAAGGTTAATCTCTAGAATTAGTTCTCTCACGTTTTCAATACTTTTGATTTCTTCTTGAATATTTGTTTTCCAAGCACCGAACTCTTCACCTAAAGACATTGGTACAGCATCTTGTAGCTGGGTTCTACCCATTTTTAATACACTTTTGAATTCTAGGGACTTCTTATCAAAAGAATTTACAAGGTATTCAAGTTTTCCCATTAGGTCTGTGAGATAATAGTAAAGTGCTACTCTAAATCCTGTAGGGTAGGCGTCATTTGTTGATTGAGACTTATTAACATGATCATTAGGGTCTAAAACTTCATACTGTCCTTTTTTAAATCCATTCATCTCAAGAGCAACGTTGGCGATAACTTCATTTGTATTCATGTTGACTGAAGTTCCGGCGCCTCCTTGAAAACAATCTGAAGGAAAATAGGGAGCATACTTATTAATATCATCTAAAATCTTGTCACAGGCATGAATAATCATGTCACACTTATCAGAAGGAATTGTTCCAATTTCTTTATTTGCACTGGCACAGGCCTTCTTTGCTATTACCATGCCTTTTATGAAAATAGGGTAGTCTCCAATGATAGAGTTAGATATCTTAAAGTTATTTACTGCTCTTTGTGTGTGAATGCCAAAATATTTTGAATCATCAATTTCCATTTGTCCTAATAGGTCATGTTCCACTCGAGTGCTCATATTAATCTCCTAAGAATTCTTCTCTTATAATAAAGGGGGCCAATTAACCGTAAAGCTTCATTTTCTACGTATAGTTTATTTCTAAATTATCTGAATCACAATGATTGTAGCGTTTATTTTACAGATTAGATTTTCTCAAAGTTAGTGTCATTAAGATATTGTATGCAGGCCATTTAGGAACTTCTTTGGGGATAGGCCTATCTAACTGTAGTCTTATTCAATAAATATTGTAATTTCTACAGTTTGGATAGATTTAGGGGCCAATTCTTTGTTATAGGAATCAGATAATTAAATTAAAAAGGATACTTATGAAGTCAATAATAGCGAATTTAGGATTATTATCATCATTGATCTTATCGACGAATACATTCTCGGCCCCAATATCAACAACTAAAGAATTTATCAAAGTCTCAGTTAACAGTAAGAACTTAAAGTGTGAGTGGAAAGAGCAATATGCTCATGCAGGTACAATTAAAACCCCAGAAGCTACTCTAACAACTAGCGAGATTAAGGGAACATTATTTAAGCATACGATATTTACAGGTATTGGTTATACTTCTGGCGACTTTAGTTGCGATCCTGTTACTGAAGTTATTAGAAATGCTGATGCTAATGGTAAAACTGAAGTTAAGAAAATTGTTGAGCTTTTTAAACTGACTTATCAGAATGAAAGAAATGGACCTATAACTAAAGTTGAAACAATAGAAGTTGTTAAGCTGATCTTCGAAAATGGCAACTCGCTAGAATCTAGAAAAACAAAAGTAAAGAAATACTAAATTGATTATATAACCTACTGAGATATCTCTGTAGGTTATAGTTGCAACGATCCGTCTCTTTACTACCTCATAATATAATATATTAATAATTTTTTATCTTCTTTTACAACTATAAATAATCTCTCCGATAAATAGGTACTTAAATACCGCTATTGGATTTAGATGAATGTAAAAAAATGCCTACAGATACTCATGGTAGCTTTAGCCTATTACCTCTCTGGAAGAGTGGGGCTGCTGCTTGCCATTCCTCCTGGATTTGCTAGCGCCATATGGCCTGCCGCTGGAGTTGCTGTCGCTTCAGCCTTAATCTTCGGTTATCACGCTTGCATAGGTGTTCTTTTAGGATCATTTCTTGTTAATCTGTCTAACTCTTCAGATTATTCTTCATTTGAGGGTTTTGTAATTGCATCTCGACTACCTCTAAGCATAGCTTTTGGCGCATCATTGCAGGCAATATTAGGAAAAATTCTAATAAGAAAGTCACGATTGCAACAGAGCCGACTAGAAGACGCGAGAGATATACTACTCTTTTTAATGATTGTTGGACCTATATCGTGCTTAATTAGTTCTGTAATTGGCTCTGGTTCTCTTTATCTTTTTGGTGTCATAAATTTGGACACACTTTTATTTAGTTGGTTTACATGGTGGGTTGGGGATACTATTGGGGCGATTATTATTACACCAATAATTTTTTCATTTTTTAAGACCGATCCCTTGTGGAGTTCAAGAAAAGTATCATTCTCTATTCCAGTATCTTTAATGTTCATCTTAATCATCGTGTTCTTTGTCTTTGCTCGTAAATGGGAACAAGAGAAACAGTTAAATACTTTCAACTCAAGAGTAGATACAATTCGTACAAAATTTAAAATTAAAAAAGCTAGCTACGAAGCAGCATTAAAGTCTCTTGCTAGCTTTTATAAATCTTCCTCTAAAGTGTCTCGAAAAGATTTTAGAAATTTTGTAGAGAGCTCATTAGCTAGCTCTAGTGGAATTAAAGCTCTTTCATGGAATCCTATTGTTTACGAAAGGGATAGGAAGAACTTTGAAAAGACCACAGGGATAAGGATTAAGGAGCGTAACAAAGAAGGTCAACTTGTTTCTGCTGGAAAGAGAGAGTCATATATTCCTGTTCTCTATATTGAGCCCTATGATAGCAATATGCGAGTAGAAGGTTTTGATGTTTCTTCAAATAAGTTACGTCTGATGGCCCTACAACAAGCAAGAGATTCAGGGGCGCTGATTGCAACAAGTCCAATAAACTTAGTGCAAGAAAGCAAGGCAGAAAAAGGAATCTTGGTCTTTCAGCCTGTGTATAGTTACTCTAAGAAAATTGAAACACTCGAAGATAGAAGAAATCACATAAAAGGTTTCATGGTTGGTGTTTTCAATATTCACTCACTCTTTAGAGAAACTCTTAAAAACCTTGATACTGAAGGTCTTGAAATATTTGTATTAGAGGATGGAAATAAGGAGCTTCTTTATCAATATCCAGAAGGAAAGAGTGATGCTTTTGATCCAAAGGATCTCGAATTAAAGGTAAATGGTTTATTAAAAAAGTCAATTGAGATAGATTTTGATTCGAAGAAGTGGGTTATGGTCATAAATCAACTACCATTTTACTATATTAAGAAACAGACTTGGTATGCCTGGTTTGTACTATCTGCAGGTTTATTTGTTTGTAGTGTTCTTGGGGCCTTTTTGCTTGTGATAACTGGAAGAGAATCAAAAATTAAGCTTCTAGTTAAAGAGTTAGAAATTTCAAAGGAATTACTTGCTAAGTCAAATAACGAGCTTGAAGAAAAAGTTGTTGCTAGAACTCAAGGACTTATTGAAGCGAATAAAGCAAAATCAAAGTTTCTGGCCAATATGTCCCATGAGATTAGAACACCGATGAATGGTATCTTAGGCATGGGGGAAATACTTAAGTCACGCTTAAAAGACACGGAGAATTTAGAATCTATTGAAACTATAATTAACTGTGGAAACCATCTTTTAACAATTATCAATGATATCTTAGACTATACGAAGTATAGTACTAAGAAGTTTGAACTTGAAAAGATTGATTTTAATTTAAAAAAAGAGATAGAGGATATTTTGTTATTGTTTAAGTCCTCAAATACCAATACTGGAAATAGTTTTATTCTACATTGGAACCATGATGGAGGTGAGTTTGTATGTGGCGATCCTACAAAAGTAAAACAAATAATAAATAATCTTGTAAATAATGCTAACAAGTTTACAAGAGGTGGTGTGATTGAAGTTTTTGTTAGATTTGAAACAACCTCTGATGGCCGAGTCAACACTATAATAGAAGTAAGTGATAATGGAATTGGAATGGGAGAAAATATTGAAAAAGATATATTTAAGTCCTTTAATCAAGGAGACCCTTCTACGACAAGAAAGTTTGGTGGTACTGGACTAGGTTTAAGTATTTGTAAGTCATTAGTTGAATCTATGGAAGGGAGTATATCTTTTTCAACTGCTAAAGATCATGGAACAATCTTTAAAATTAATATCGTTTTGGATAGAGCTAGTTCTACTGCTGATACTAATACTAAGAAAGATCAGGATAGGAACTTTAATATCAGTGGTGTGAAAGTACTTGTGGCAGAGGATAATAAAATTAATCAAATTCTTACACTAAAATTACTAAAAAAATTAGGTATTGACGCTGATTTAGCAGAAAATGGTAAGATTGCAGTTGAACTTTGTAGGTCACATTCTTATGACCTTATTTTTATGGATTATCATATGCCTGAAATGGATGGAATTGAGGCCACTAAGGATATTAGAACGTTTAACAATCAAGAAAGTGTTCCAATTATTGTGGCACTAACTGCATCCGTAATGAGTGAGGAAGTCATTAAGTATTATGAAGCTGGTATGAACGATTGTCTAAGCAAACCTGTTCACTTAAATGACTTTATTATTACTTTAAACAAATACTTTCCGAGTTAGTTATTAGTATCTTCGGGTTCTTTCTTTACGACATTTTGTAAATTGATAAAATAATTGTGCTTTAAAGTATGGCCTAAACTCATTTGCTTCAAACGAATAGTGCTTATCTATATCTAGACTTCTAATTCTGATTTTCTTTCCATTGTCCCTTCTAACTCTAAATTCACAATCATGTCTGCGACCAAAAGAAATTACTTCGATAATTTCAGCATTTAATATTTGTGTCGCAATTTCTTGTGCCATTTCTACTGCTTCAGATTCGGTATTAGCAATGAAAGTCATCCAGTTTGTATGCTTATTGCTTCCTGCTAGAGTTTGAGAAGTATATAGTGTCATGATTAGTACAAGTAAGATTTTTACTTTATTTTTTGTCATTTTCGCACTCGCTTAGTTTTAGTGATATTTCACCAGAATAATGATTTAGTTTAAATGTATTTCTTTTTGATACAGGTAATTTCTTTTTTACTTTTAGGTCTATGATCTTAGATTTTTTGCAGTTTTCAACTTTAAGTAACTTAATAATTTGATCATTCTTACCTACTGAGATGCTTCTTTGAATATTGTTTACATACTCTATCAGTTGAAGTTCACTTGGAAAACTTTGTTCAATGTCGATGTTCACGACTCTTCCATTTCCAACATCAACACCACCTAGGGATGCATTTGATAAATTGGATATGCTTATAAGTATTAATAAAATAATCTGTTTCACGACAACCCTTCTGTTAAAGGGAAAAGTTGTATATTTAATTGATAGACATGAGTAGGCTCAGCATATGAACTCGCCATAGCGTTTATCTCTTTACGAAAGGTTCGTATCTTCTCTTTTAATAAAGGTAGCTTTTCCCTGCATATAGGTATTGTGGCACCATTAAACTCTCGAATTCCTAAGTCATCTTTTACAAGAGACTGCTTTGCTAATTCATTCATATTCTTATGATATTTATGAATGGCCATATCTCTTATATCCTCGCTAGTTGATAGGGCGCCACTTGTCTGTCTGTAGAAACCAAGATCATCTTCTTTTATAAGTTTTAGAATAGTAAGAACTGAGAAAGCATCTTCAAGTTCTTTTCGTGAAATCCTATTTTTTAATATCTTGATTAAACGTTGATCGTTCAATTTGAAATCACCCATATCTAATAAGACGTAGATCACAACATTGTACCAGCTTGCTAGAAAGTTAAACTGTGCCTGCTCAACCATCGTTAAATTTTTCTTTCTTTTTTCTTCCATTAGACTCGTAAAGATTTCTTCTTTCTTAGTAAGACATTTTTCTTGGTTATAGAGAACAAGTAGTTTGAAATAGTTCTTTTCGTTGCTCTTTTTGAGGTCTAATGATTTAGTATATTGTTCAATTGTTTTTAGGGTTAGATTTCTTTTTTGATCAATTATAGACTTTAAATGTGATGGAGATTTTATCCCACCCTTAGAGTTAAAAACTCTGTAGCTATACTCATTCTTTGCTGCTTTCTTAGCTAGAAAGAAGTCTTGCAAGTATTCTCTATAATCTAAGTAATCAATAACTCTTGGTATCAAGCTTTGGTCCTTTGAGTACGCTGTCTCTCACTAATTGACCTATTTATAACACCTTATTTGATATATTTAAATATTGTATGAAAATTATATGTACTCAATTGAGTACATGAGAAAACGGTAAGCTAGGGAAATTATAGCAACCACCTAGCTTACCGCACACACTAATTACACTCTGGAACAGTCTCTTCCGTTTTACTTAGGACCACTCCAGGATATCCCCAACGTCCACTATCTCTATTACCAATCCATCTTTGCTTTCTTACAGTTTTAATATAATTTGTTGGATATACATAGAATCTATCTTCATACTTTTTACATTTCTTTCTTCTTCTATCGTAATCAACACATTTACTCTTTTTATGTTCAATTGATGTTGCAAGAATCATTTTTTCATACTCTTTGCAGTTTAGAGAAGATCTTCTTCTTCCTCGTGAATCTCTTTCTTGATTAAATTCAACACACATCTTGTGCTCATTTATTGTTTCGAGCATGTCTCCTGACTTGCAGAAGTTTGCAAGTGGTAGGAATTTAATTTGCTTGTTAAAATAAACTTGAACTGTTGGCATTTCTTCAATAATTCTTTCCTCTCTCGCTCCAAAACTAGTTAGTGAAGTTAAAATCGCTAATCCTAATACTAATAATCTCATTTCTTTCTCCTTTCTAAGAAAATATTGCTTTGTTGGAGACAAGCTATAAGCATTGAAGAAAAATTTATATAACTTTTCTTTCTAGATGTGTATTTCTGTACTTTTTTGAATACGGCCATTAAATATTGGAGACACGTTGACACTACGTTAGTAAAGAATGTTTAGTTTTTCCTTCTCATGACAAATTTTAAATTAACTTTTTTAGGGAATGGTCGCGACTACTTAGGTATGCGCGCAGCGCAATGGATAACTATATACAAATATTTAAACTTATTACATTCTCTGTTTAGTGATATGTTAATAAAGTAGGAGATATTATGAAGATAGCATTTGTTCATAACTTAAAAAAGAGCTCGGCGATAGAAGAAGCCGAATTTGATACGGCCGAAGTCATTGAAGAAATTTCTGGTGGAATAATTGATGCAGGCCATGAAGTACTTAAAATTGAGATGTCTAAAGGAGGACGTTGGATTGATCAATTAATTAGCTCAGAAGCTGATTTAGTGTTCAATACTGCCGAGGGTTTTGCGGGAATTGGTAGAGAGGCCTTGGCGCCGACAGTTTTTGAGCAACTAAATATGAAATATGTTGGAAGTGGGCCATTTGCATGCTTCTTAACACTTGATAAGTACCTTACAAAGAATGTCTTAGAAAAAAAGGGAGTTATTACTCCTGAGAGTTACTTTATTTCTGACTCTAGAGAAATTGATTCTCTAGCATCTGAATTGAGCTATCCAGTATTTGTTAAGCCTAACTTTGAGGGATCAAGTAAAGGGATTACTAAGCGCTCTAAATGCGATAATACTAAGGAATTTGTCAGTTATTCTAAAGAAGTACTCGCCCAATTTCCTGAAGGCCTTTTAGTTGAAAAGTATATTGAAGGTAGAGATATTACAGTTCCTTATGTATTTGGTCTTGGTAATGAGGGTGTTCTTGAGCCAGTTGAGTACTCAGGTATAGAGACTGATGGAGTCACAATTTACGACTATGATTTAAAAAACCATAATGGGGATCAAGTCGGCGTTAATTGTCCGGCCAATATAGACAATGATGTAAAAAAGAGACTCATTGATCAGATGAAGCTTGTAGTAGAAGGTCTTGGTATTAATGATATGGCAAGAGCTGACTTTAGGGTTACAACAACTGGTGAAGTTTATTTTATAGAAATAAACGCTCTACCTTCTTTGCAAAAAGATGCAGGACTTTTTTGTGCAACATCTGTTGCCGGAAAGAATTACAGTGAAACATTGGGGGCAATAATTGAATCAGCTATCCAGAGGCAGTGTATTGCAGGACCAAGCCTTAGAAAATCTCGAGCACTTGATTTAAGAAAGCCAAATGTTGCTCTTGTTTACAATGTTAAGAGAAAGAAGACTGGTGAAGTAGGTTACGAAGAAGAGGCTGAGTTTGATAGCGAGGAAACGATTAATGCCATTGGGGAAGCTATCAGAAGTAATGGACATAATATGACCCTGATTGAGGCGGATCGAAACCTTGCAAAGAATCTACAAGATAATAAGATTGATGTAGTTTTTAATATTGCTGAAGGACTACATAAGAAGTCAAGAGAGGCCCAAGTTCCTGCGCTTTGTGATTTACTGGGAATTGAACACACAGGTAGTGATGCTGCTTGCTTATCTATTACCCTAAACAAGTCTCTTTCAACAAAACTAGTTCTCTCTGAAGGTCTTAACGCTCCTAGATCAAAGGTGTTTGAAGTTGGTACAAAAAATATTAAACATGACCTTCGCTATCCAGTGATTCTTAAGCCAAATTTAGAGGGAACATCTAAGGGAATTTACGATAACTCTGTGGTTAGAAATGATGAAGAATTTCAAAAGAGAATTACGCAATGCTTTGATGAGAATATGGGAGCAGTACTTTGCGAGGAGTATATTGTTGGTCGAGAGTTTACTGTTGGGGTCTGGGGCAATGGCGTTCCTTCAGTTATTGGTATTTCTGAAATTGAATTTAAGGAACCTATGGACTCTCTTCCTGTTTATTCTTTTGAAGCTAAGCAGGAAAGCGATCCCCTTGATAATAAGTACTTTAAGCTACAAAGCCCTCCTGATATTTCCAAGAAGCTTCATAGAAAACTTAGTAAGGCGGCAAAAGATATCTTTGTCATTACGGGTTGTCGAGATATTGCTAGGGCCGACTTTAGAGTTACTGAGGACGAAGAGGTTTATTTTATCGAAATAAATCCTCTTCCAGGTCTCTCTCCAGGTTTTAGTGATCTTTCTATTATCGCAGATAAAAATGGAATCAGCTATAATCAACTAATTGGTAAGATTATTCGTCCATCGATTAAGAGATGGCGTCAGAGTAAAAATAAATAGAGGACATATGGAACAAATCGATCTTAAAGATTTAGGCATTAGAATAGGTCACTTTGATCAAGGGACTAATAATAATATTACAGATGTTTTGGGTGTAAAAGTAGGTCACAAAACTTTGATCCAGGGTGAAGATGTTAGAACAGGTGTTACTGTCATTATGCCGAATGATCAAATATTCTATAATAAGTTCATTGGCGGAAAGTTTATTTTAAATGGAGCAGGTGAAGTTTCTGGCCTAACCCAGTTAACTGAGTGGGGAATTTTAGAGACTCCAATTGCTTTAACCAATACAATGTCCGTGGGAAGAGTTTCTGATGCTATGACCAAATGGATGAGCAAGAAGTATGAAAAAATTTGGAACTATCGTGACGTTGTTATCCCAGTTGTTGGAGAATGCGACGATAGTTTTTTAAATGACTGTATTAAATTTAATATCACTGATGAGGATGTCTTTGATGCCATAAGGGATGCAAAATCTGGAAGAATCGATCAGGGTTGTGTTGGTGCGGGTACAGGAATGATTTGTAGCGACCTAAAAGGTGGCATAGGTTCATCAAGTCGAATCATAAATATTGATGATAAAGAGTACACGATCGGAGTGCTGGTTCAAAGTAACTTTGGTGATATGGAAGGTCTCAGAGTAAATGGATATCCCATTGGGCTGTGCCTTGCTAAAGAGCAAGGAAATTATCAAAGACGAGTAGAGAATTATGGCTCAATCATTACTGTGATTGCTACTGATATGCCTTTGTCTACTCATCAATTAGACCGACTTTGTAAGAGAGCTGCATTAGGAATTGGAAGAATGGGCTCATACGCTGCCCATGGAAGTGGTGAAATTATAGTCGGTTTCTCCACCGCAAATAAAATTAAACATGAGTCAAAGAAATCTCAACATGGAATTCACCTTATCTTTGATAAGCAGTTAAACTTAGCTTATCAGGCCGTCATCGAGGCCACAGAAGAGAGTATTTTGAATTCGCTAATTCATGCTGAGGATATGAATGGAGCTAATGAACGCTTTGTTCCTGCCTTAAGGCATGACCTATTGAAAAAGTATTACTCTATGTATAACGGTATAACTGAAGATATTATACGAGATTAGGTACTTGCTTAGTATGTTGTGAGTATATTAGAAGGCTTTATGTGAATTTATTCTCTTGAATCTTGATATAAACTTTTGTCCCAAATAAAGTATACTAGTATTGCAATTGAACCAAGAAAAATAGTGCCAATTCCACAAAGGGTTATTGGTAAAATTGATTGCTTTGTCTTAACTCTATTCTTATAAAGTAGATAAATAACTAGGGACGCGCTTATTAATAAATCAATGAATATCTGTGTTGTGTTTAGATTGTCAAATGGTGGAAATGCTCCCCAATAGTTTGTTTCCTTTGTAACATAAACACTAAATGCTGTAAAAAGAACTAGTACTAAAATTAATATACTGCGCATAGCTTTCTTTCCTCTATCATTAAATATTCTTTAAACTGAAGCGGATTTCCTTGCGTAATCCTGGTGCAATTTCAAAATACTCTGCAAAGTACTTATAAGTTTCTTCAGTTTCATTTTTTTCGCAGATTGTGATCTTACATTTTATCTGACGAGTAGATAGCTTAAATATATTCTCAAAGTTGAATTTGAAAAACATACCTCTCATTAAAAAGTCAGCTGATTCAAAAGTTATTCCGTCTGTACTAACTTGGGAGAGTTTAATTGGACGTGATAACTTAACTGGAATCCCACCACTAGGCACATGGCGATAGTGGATAGGAAGAAAGCTATCCTTTTGAAGTCGATTTCTAATAAAGTCTTCTATGATCGTAAAATCAAGAGGTAGATAGAGGGCACTATCAGCACCAACATTGAGAAAATTTGCTACATTTTGGATCTTCGTCTTTGTATCGATTACAAAGATTAAAGGGAATGCTCCAAAGTACAATCTCAGATCTTTTATAAAGTCTAATATCTGTGTCTCAGATCCAATATCTGATTGAAGGATGAAGATATTTGATGGGTTTTCAACACAGTTTTTAAAAAAAGATTCTATACTGTCAGTTTTGAATATTTGAAAGCTCTTTCTTTGAAAGAATAGCTTTATTGGATTAATAATATCCTGCTTATCGCTTAAGAGTTGAACGTTCATTTTGCTCCCCATTCATGGATCATCTTTCTTATTTTATGTCGACTTTCTTCATGTAGATTGGAAAACTTAACTTCTGTTATAAAGCTTTTTTTCGATGTCGGATTTGATTTAGAGACTGAAAAATAGAAGTCTTCATTGAGCTGGAGTTGATCAAAAAGAGATGATGACATATCTACTTTCTCTTCTTGAGGATCAATAGAGGCCTTACTTATAACGAGACAACCTGTTTCTGATATATGGGTAAGGGAGCCGTCAAATTGAATGTCAAAGGCCGTATTATCGAAGTCTTTCTTAATGAGAAATTTCTCAGGATCATCGATCTCTCTTATTTTTTTTACTAAATCAGAATATTCAATATTTGGACTTATGTAGCCATCACACCCAAGCTCTAGTGATCTAAGTTTAATGATTTGCGATTTATGTGTAATTATTGAAATAATGACTTTGTCGCTAAAATTGAAATCATGATTAATTTTTTCCAAAAATGTGTACGCAAGGTCCATCGGATAGCCTAGATCACAAATGATGACGTTAAAGCTTGAGAGATCGGACGCAAGATCTTTTTTTTGAGCATTGATTGAAGACTTTCTAAATGTGTTGATAAGAGAGTCAAACTTCGCAGACTTCGTTATAAATGCAATATTTTTCATTACTAAACTATAATTGTTATGCCCATCTGTGTAAATATGAGTTTTGGAAAAATCGTAGAAGTTCTAAGAAGTTATTTTGCGTTTTACTCTAATTCTACTTTAATTAGATTGAAATTGTGAGTATATTAACTACTTACGGAGTCAATAATGGAAGTATACTTAGCAAGACTGATTCATATATTTGAGAGTTATCCCTATTTCAGAACAGCTCTTTTAAGCTTTATCCTCTTTCTTTTTTTCGGATTAATTCGGAAAATAATATTAAATTCGATAAATAAGGGAAAAGCAGTTAAGCAAGATAAGATCCTTTTGAAGAGAAAGGTATCACAGTATCTATTTTATTTTCTGGTCGTGTGTGTTTTCTCTCTTTGGTTTGCCCAGTTGCAGGTTTTCTTTGTTTCAATACTAGCTGTAGCGGCGGCCGTAGTTCTTGCTCTAAAAGAGCTTATCATGTGCTTCACTGGTGGCAGTCTTATAAATATTTCAAAATTATTTAAAGTAGGTCATAGAATTGAAATAGATAATTTTCGTGGATTTGTCATAGAGAAAAGTCTTTTAACAACTAAGATTTTAGAAATTGGTCCTGAGAAAAACTCACAACAAACAACAGGTGATATCATCTCTATTCCAAATAGTTTGATGCTATCTAAGGCCTTAAAGAATGAATCTTACTTCAAAGGATATTCAATTAAGTCTTTTACTTATAAAATTTCAGATGAGTCTAAATTAGAGGAATTTGAGCGTGAACTGCTAAAAGTCTCTGAAGAATTTTGTGTGGGCTATTTAGCTGAATCAAAAGATAGCATAAGTAAGTTCTGTGATAAAGAAGGGATCCTTGTTCCGTCCATCAACCCTAGAACAAAGGTCATTGTCGAAAATGGTAAAGATTTTTCTGTTTTAGTAAAACTACCTGTAAAAAGTACTGAGATTGCTGATGTCGAGCAGAAATTAAACCGCTTCTACCTTGAATGGAGAATTTTAAACAAAGATAAAGAAAGTAAGGTTGTTGCTGAAAAGTAATGCCTTATTTATATAAGATCCTTGATCTTATACTTCTTGAGCTCGTCTAAGAAAGCTGTTGTTGATTTAGCGAGCATCCCTTTTAACTTACAGTTTGAAGATAGGGTACATAAGTTATTTGCAGGATCAAAGCATTCGACAACTTGAAAGTCTTCAACTTTGGATATTAGCTCTGCAACAGTCCTGTCTCCTGCTGAATAATTAAACTCAATACCACCCTTAGGACCTTGCGTTGAGTGAATATACCCTAGTTCAGATAGCTTATTTACGGCCACACTTAAATGATTCTTAGAAACCTGTAGAGCATCAGCTATATCTTGAATTCTTAACTTAGAGTCCATTTTCTGTAGATGAATTAGCACTCTGATACAGTAATCAGTTTTTGTTTTTAATCGCATAATTATTAATACATTGATATTTGGTATTTACAAAGATATATTTAATATATATTAATATAAATTATAAATATTATAATAATAAACTGATAGATGAGGAATTTATGAAAAAGTACTGGCTACTCTTAGTATTTGTTCTAACTGGAACATTTACTATTTTAGGTTTTTTTGGCAGTGAGGTGTACAGAAGTGCTCCTCCTATTTACAGTGAGTTAAGGGTCGAATCAGTGGGTGTTATTTACACTGAAAAAGACATTTTAGATGGCCAAACTGTTTGGCAATCTATTGGTGGCCAGCAAATTGGTTCTATTTGGGGGCACGGAGCTTATCAGGCTCCAGATTGGACAGCGGATTGGTTACATAGAGAGTTAGTTAATTATCAAGATATTTTCAGCAAGCTAAACTTTTCAAAGAAGTTTTCTGAGCTTAATACTCATGAACAAATGATGGTTAAAGCATCAATGCTTGATGATTATAGAAATTCAAATGTCGTTAATTCTAAAGTGACGGTCTCAGAAATTCGTTACCAGGCCTTCGTTAAAACTAAGAATTATTATATGAGTTTATTTAGTAATACATCTGAACTAAGAGAGACCAGAAAAGCATATGCAATTCATGAAGAAGTTCTACCATCAGTAGAAAAACGTGAAAAAATGATGGCCTTCTTTCATTGGTCAACTTGGGCAGCATCTTCTAATCGACCAGGTAAAGATCATACGTACACTAATAACTGGCCCCATGAGCCGTTGATCAATAACGTTCCAACAGGTGAAAATATATTCTGGTCTGTTATTTCTTTTGTAATTCTTCTGTTAGCAGTAGGTCTACTTGTTTGGTACTATGCTTTCAAAAAAGAAGAAGATGAAATAAGTTCTACACTACCAAAAGAAGATCCGTTAAAGAATTTTAAGTTAACTCCTTCTATGAAGGCCCTATGGAAGTACTGGTCGACTGTCATTTTACTGTTTATTTTACAAATAGTTTTAGGTGGTGTTCTTGCTCACTACACTGTTGAAGGGCAAGATTTCTATGGTCTTCCATTATCAAAGATAGTTCCTTATTCGCTTGCTAGAACGTGGCATATTCAAATTGCACTATTTTGGATTGCAACTTCATTCCTGGCCGCTGGACTATTCATTGCACCAATTATAAATGGTGGTAAGGACCCAAAGTATCAAAGGTTTGGTGTTAACTTCCTCTTTGGTGCATTACTCGTGGTCGTAGGTGGTTCACTTACTGGTGAGGCGATGGCCATTCATCAGTTGATTGATCTAGACCTTAGTTTTTGGTTTGGTCATCAAGGTTATGAGTATGTTGACCTAGGGAGAGTCTGGCAAATCTTACTCTTAGTTGGTCTTGGTGTTTGGTTACTGTTGATGTTGAGATGTATCGCTCCAGCTTTAAAGATTGCAAAGGATTCTAAGCAACTTTTACTTTTATTTGCTGCTTCAACAATTGCAATTGGTCTTTTCTATGGCGGGGGCCTTTTCTATGGAGCAAGAACTCATATTAGTATAATGGAGTTTTGGAGATGGTGGGTTGTCCACCTTTGGGTTGAAGGATTCTTTGAGGTATTCGCAACCGTTGCTCTTGCCTTTATCTTTGTAACTCTAGGTCTAATAAAACCAAGGTCTGCTACTAAGGCGTCACTACTTTCAACTTCTATTTTCTTGGTTGGAGGGATACCTGGTACATTCCATCATTTATATTTCAGTGGAACACCTACTTCAGTTAGTGCGATTGGAGCATGCTTTTCTGCACTAGAAGTTGTTCCTCTTGTATTAATTGGTTACGAAGCATTTCATACATTTAGAGTTCAAAACCTAACTAGTTGGACTAAAAATTATAAATGGCCTGTAACATTCTTTGTTGGTGTTGCTTTTTGGAACCTTATTGGTGCTGGTGTCTTTGGATTCTTAATTAACCCTCCAATTGCTCTTTATTACCTTCAGGGGCTTAATACAACTGCGGTCCATGCTCATGGTGCAACTTTTGGAGTTTATGGACTTTTATCCCTTGGACTTGTTTTATTTATTGTTCAAACGGCGTTCAATGAAAGGAAGTGGAATGATAGAGCTGTGGGGATCGCATTTTGGGGAATGAATATTGGGTTAGGCTTAATGATTGTTCTTAGTTTGCTTCCTATTGGTATGATTCAGTTTTCAGCTTCTCTTGATGTTGGACTTTGGTATGCTAGAGGTGAGGAAGTGATGCAATCTGAGCTAATTCAAAATTTGCGATGGCTAAGAGCTATTGGAGATATTATTTTTGCTATTGGTGCTCTAAGTTATGCTGTAGCAGTGTTAGATAAAACTGGTCTCTATAAACTTAAAACAACTAAGGCCCAAGGAGGAGATATAGACTCTGAAGGTGAAAGTTGTTGTGGAAGTTGTTCTTGATTTACTTATTGAAGTAGGCCTTGTGCCTACTTTAATTTTTTTTATCATTTTAAGCGAGTTGTGATTTTAGAAAATAGTACTTCGCTAATTGATAAAAGCGATCTATG